>CAQKRU010000060.1 GCA_948823415.1 uncultured Eubacteriales bacterium | reverse complement strand
GGGCAATATATTCGTTCTTGCGTGGTTTCATCCACCATGGGGCCAGGTATTGCGCTTAATCCGAACAAAGTTGGGTTATAAAGTAAAAGAAGATATAGAAAAGTAACCAGATTTTTATGATCTGGTTATTTTTTTACATGAAGAGATCGGTATTTAATTAATATGATAATATTTTTTAGATTTAGAAGTAACAAAAATAGTGTGGAAAGGGCTAGGGTAGATTATTTTTTAAGTCACTTTTTTGCAACGAAAAAAGTAACCAAAAACGTTCCGAGAGGGATTTCGATTCCCTCTCGGACTCTCCTTAAACGACCAGCGAGCCGCTGGACCACGAAGCTTAGATAAATTCCACAAAAAAGCGGGACAAAATTCTCACAAAAACGCATTTACAAAAGCCGACAAAATATGATAAGATACAACAAACCGAATATTTTAATATAGGAGCGTGTGAATTATGAATATTTTTAGGTGTATTAACAAAAACTCTGGCATAAACAACAAAATAGCT
>CAQKRU010000059.1 GCA_948823415.1 uncultured Eubacteriales bacterium | reverse complement strand
AGTTTGTTATCATTTGGAAACCTTGGGTGCAGACGTTTTGTTGAAAGGCTCCTCCTGCCCAAGCCTGAGCAACAAAAAAAGGCCGTTGTCTTTCGTGTGAAAGACAACGGCCTTTGGTCCATGCTATGCGATTATACTGTCAGAAAACTGCGGTCGATTGCCGCTCTTTTCCTCGGGGCAAAAAAACAAGAACCTATGCACTTTTTAAATACATAAGTCCCTGTTTTTTGGTGGAGATAAGCGGGATCGAACCGCTGACCTCTTGAATGCCATTCAAGCGCTCTCCCAGCTGAGCTATACCCCCATCGCTGATTTTTATATTTGAAAAGTTACAATTCTATTCATATTTATACGGAATTGAGCACTTATGAAAAGAATAGATTGGGGTCCCCCGGTCAGGTGCCTGCCAAGTTACCAGTAAAACACCCCCTAAAATTTTGTCGTAAATCCAAAAATATGCGATTTGGCTTGGTTGCTTTAGCAACTATAACCGCCAGCATCGCACAAAGTGCGATGCTGGCGGC
>CAQKRU010000058.1 GCA_948823415.1 uncultured Eubacteriales bacterium | reverse complement strand
CTTTTCCTGCGCTGTTCCCCCCTCCAACGTAATGCGAAATATGGCGTGCTGACACGGGATGCTTCCGCTCAAAAAAATTTTTTCGAATTTCGAAAAAAAGGGGTTGCAAATTTTTGTAAAGTGTGCTATCCTATGCAAGTCGGTAAGTGAATAGCATTTCCGGGTGTGGCGAAGTTTGGTATCGCGCTTGAATGGGGTTCAAGAGGCCGCTGGTTCGAATCCAGTCACTCGGACCACCCGAAATCCCTGTAACCGCAGTGGTTACAGGGATTTTTCCTGTTTGTTGGAAGATGTTTTCCCTTAATTTTCCCTTATGGCGTTTTTTCACTTGTTTTCCCTTATCCAGCAGCAACGCCCCGGATAAAGTTCTCCATCCGCTGTGCGCTTTCCCGCTTCATCTGATCGGTGACATGACCGTAGACATCCAGTGTAAAGGCGGCGGTGGCATGGCCCAGGTTGCCCTGCACCGTTTTGATGTCGTCCCCGCTTTTTATCGCTGCCACGGCATAAGAATGGCGCAGGTCATGG
>CAQKRU010000057.1 GCA_948823415.1 uncultured Eubacteriales bacterium | reverse complement strand
TATAAATGCATGGTGTGCTGTTACGCCAAAGGGTTCCAGTCTATGAGTACTGGCAAACCCTATTTTCCCACCGGCACATCACTCCATGTACCACTTATTTCAAATAAATTGAAACAGAACGATACTTGAGCATTTTGCACCTAGTGGTAGTTCGACCCACTCCTTAGATGATGGCTGCTTCCAAGCCAACATTCCATAGCATTTTATTGGTGACGCGTACGGGATTCGAACCCGTGCTACCGCCGTGAAAGGGCGGTGTCTTAACCGCTTGACTAACGCGCCTAATTTATGTTAATCATATAACATTGGTTTTCCATCTTGGTCTAACAAGACTTCCATGTTTCCCTGGGATGTTTTAATGTACATCACTTTGGTACCCTTAAAATATCCAATAGAAAATGGATTTCCAAGGCCTTTGCTTTTATGTACTATTATGAATTCTAAGTCGTCTATATAAGGCTCTTCTACATAAGGCCCTGCCTCAATTTCAGTGTAGCTGGAAGCGCTTGCTACATCTGTAAGTGTATCCTCCACATATGTGGTGCATGCTGCACA
>CAQKRU010000056.1 GCA_948823415.1 uncultured Eubacteriales bacterium | reverse complement strand
AGCTTATCGAACTTGAAGAAGGCTTTGAGGAAAAATTCAAAGCGTTCCTTTAAGTTTTTTTAGCCGTTTCGGGCATGGCTTTGTCATGCTGAGCGATGGCGAAGTATCTCTTCGGGCTATTAAACGGCACGGGAAAAATTAAAGTAAGCGGCGCGGGCTTTAAAAACCGCCAACGCAGCAAAATTTGTTACTTCGCAACAACAATTGAATAAAACTAACGCGCCGCTGTGGTGGAATAGGCAGACGCAAGGGACTTAAAATCCCTCGGTAGAGATACCGTGCCGGTTCAAGTCCGGCCACGAGCACCATAATCCGACCAGAAAAAGGATACAAAAATATCTTTTTTCTGGTCTTTTTTTTGTAATTTTAAGGCTTTTTCGGGAAAAGGGGATAAATTCAGACTTAATTCTATTTTTAGATTTTTACCATGTATCTTTATAGTTTTGGCGGAAATGCAATCGCTGAAATTATGAGTAATCGCTAAATCTTCGTTTTTTCTATTTTGATGCGATCAAATTTTGAAAATAAATTGGCTTCTGTATATATCGAATTATTGCTTGAT
>CAQKRU010000055.1 GCA_948823415.1 uncultured Eubacteriales bacterium | reverse complement strand
GGACTCCTATTTTCTAAATCAGAAATTATATATTTTTTACTGAGGTAAGATAATTAACAGCAATATAAATAATTGGTATTAAAAATTTATACATACTTAAAAAACACAAAATATCTCCAAATATGTAAAAAAATGATCAAAGTTTTTATAAAAAGACATGGTTATTAACCCGAAATATGAGGAAAAATATTAATAAAACTATTTTTATAATTAATGATTTTGTAAATGTAAAAGGCAGGAGATACACTTTATTAATTCAAACTAAATGCCGTGTACATAACAAAACCTAAACGATTATAAATTTTAGTTTGAAAAGAAATATTGATTTAATTAATCTATAAAGGTTGCCTTAAAAAGGCAGTATAAAAAGGAATTGGAGAGTGAATGTTTATGATTAAATTTAAAAGGAAGGGTAAAATTTTTTGTGGGATCAATGAAACAGTGGCGAAAAAACTAAGAAAAAGCCACTCTGTTAGAAAAACACTATCAATTATACTTAGTGCAGTACTTATTCTGGTACTTATGCCGCAAAAAGTGTTTGGGATCGATGACTATGTAGAGTAA
>CAQKRU010000054.1 GCA_948823415.1 uncultured Eubacteriales bacterium | reverse complement strand
GAAGCGGTCATTACGGGGCTGGCTCGAAATCATGTTATCTGTGCTGAAAACTGAATATTTGTGCTATGGAGACGTATCGAAGTGGTCATAACGAGCCTGACTCGAAAACGAGTGACCACTTTGGAACGGCTTTCCTGAAAAACCTTGATTTTTCAAGGCTTTGGGGGTATCATCAAGAGGAAAAACTTTTGTAGTTCTCTCCATCAGTTCTCTCCTTTTTCCGAGGCGTTTTTTGAGGGCTGATGTTGCGAAAAATACACGCAGCGGTATCGAAGTGGTCATAACGGGGCTGACTCGAAATCAGTTTGGGAGCAATCCCACGAGGGTTCGAATCCCTCCCGCTGCGCCAAAGGCTCTAAACGCTGGGTTTAGAGCCTTTTTTTATTCCAGATCAGACAGCCAGGCAGGAGGCTTATGCTCCCTGCCTGGCTTTTATATAAAATGCTGGAAAATACGGGAAATTGCAGACAAGTTTTTACGATAGAAACAATGACCAGACAACTTTCTCAACTTTTTCTAAAAAGATGTTGCGTCAAACCAAAGGCTTGTGCTAAATTGGAAGCACTACAGAGGCA
>CAQKRU010000053.1 GCA_948823415.1 uncultured Eubacteriales bacterium | reverse complement strand
AGATGAAGGAGGAAATCGCTGAGCTGCGCACACTGGAAAAGGCTGTCTGAACACAAGGAAGCGACCTCTGGAGGCTATCGTCCTCCGGAGGTCGCTTTTTTCCTGTCTGTGGCTTTCTGTGTGGTCAGCGGAAAGACCATAGGGTATGCCGTCACGTAAAACAGGCAAAAAAGTTAGAAAAACCGCTCTTTTCTCTCAAAAAGAGCGGTTTTTGTGGTGGACGATACAGGACTTGAACCTGTGACCTCCCGCACGTCAAGCGGATGCTCTACCAGCTGAGCTAATCGTCCGGACAACGATGATTATTATAATGACAACCGAGGAAATTGTCAAGAGGAAATTTAAATTTATTTGAAATTTTCAGGAAAAATTTTCAGTGCTGGATAAATTTAAAATTACTGGTGAAATGCACCAGGGAGTGTGGTATAATAAAGGCGTTCGATCCCATTCTTTCACAGGAGGAATGTTCCATGTTAAAACTTGACCTTTCCAAACTCCAAGGCTTTATCCCCGAGGATTATCTCACCTCCCGGGAGGCGCGGCTGGCCAAGGCAGCTGAGATGCTGGCCGCTCACACCGGCCCC
>CAQKRU010000052.1 GCA_948823415.1 uncultured Eubacteriales bacterium | reverse complement strand
GAGGCGCGCCCTAGGGTAAAACCGGTGACTGGGGCTAAGTCGTAACAAGGTAGCCGTACCGGAAGGTGCGGCTGGAACACCTCCTTTCTGGAGATTCCGGCGCAAGCGTCCTTGGCAGACTGCGACAGACAGGAAATCGTCAATAGTATCCTGAGTAGAGCGGTCCATCTTCTGTAGCAACGATATAACGACAGCGCACAGACGCCATTTCGGAATCTCCCGATAGGGATGCGGACATGGCGGCGTCGGCGGGTCGGACGGGGGTTTAGCTCAGCTGGCTAGAGCACCTGCTTTGCAAGCAGGGGGTCATCGGTTCGAATCCGATATCCTCCACCAGAAAAAGAGAACAATGACAAGGCTGGAAGCATGACCGCTGCGACATAAGCGCAGAGGTCAGCGAGAAGACACAGAGTAGAAAACTCAAAATCACAAGAGTAATCGAAGACTCTAAACGAGCGCTTCCATCAGCCTGAGGGCTGAAGGAGGTAAAAGTCAAATGGCAAAACAACAAATGCAGCTTAGCTGAGGAAGTTAAAGAGATAACGGAATCAACTAAGGGCGCATGGGGGATGCCTTGGCTCTCGGAGGCGAAGAAGG
>CAQKRU010000051.1 GCA_948823415.1 uncultured Eubacteriales bacterium | reverse complement strand
GGGTACGCTGGACTGTAATGGAATCATTGGTACGATTTGAAAATTGGAGGGTCCGTTTTCAGGCGCCGGGGAGCTCCGGCCGCGCCTGTTACCCCACCAAGAAAAAAGGTCGTGCCACAGGCACGACCTTTTTTCTTGGTGGGAGCGGGTGGATTCGAACCACCGAAGTCGTCGACAACAGATTTACAGTCTGCCCCCTTTGGCCACTCGGGAACGCTCCCCTATGCAATTATATGGCTGCCATCTCAGAGAGAGGGTGGAGCTGGTAGACGGACTCGAACCCCCGACCTGCTGATTACAAATCAGCTGCTCTACCAACTGAGCTATACCAGCACGTTCAGCAACGTGTAGTATATTAGCAGAATTTCTCCAATTTGTCAACCACTAAATTCAAATTTAGGGGAGGAATTTTTTTGCGCATCACGAACAAGAGACGCCGGGACCGCCAGAGGGCGCGCCCGGCGGGCTGCTGCGGCCGCTGCGGCGGGGAGCTGTACCCGGGGGATCTGTGCTGGATGCTGGGGGGCCGCCCCCTGTGCCGGGACTGCGCGGCGGCCTGGGCCCTGGAGGAGCTGGCGGCCTTCCGCGCCGTGTGCGGGGAGGCGAGACCATG
>CAQKRU010000050.1 GCA_948823415.1 uncultured Eubacteriales bacterium | reverse complement strand
GATTGTTATGATCCATCCCGCCCTGGTTACTTCCCTGATGGAGGTCCGCCAGGCCGCCTGAGCCTAGCGGCTCGATGGACGGGGTTCGGAGTTATCCTTGTCACCCAAAACTCCCTTATAGGTTTCCTGCTTCCTATAAAGAGCGGGTGGTGGAGGGCATACCTCGGTACGCCCCTAACGCTTACAGAGTTGACCGCCTGAGCTGGTGGCGTTTAATAAAAAATCCAGTGAACTTCGGTCTATCGTGTAAAAAGTTTCATATTTGAGTAGGTGTTTCGGACAGGGGTTCAATTCCCCTCATCTCCACCAACTGGCCCCACAGATTTCTTCAATCTGTGGGGTTTTCCCTATATTTGACAACAAAAAATTTTTATGATATAATATATACATAAGATGAGAAAAGGAGTTGGTCATATGCCCGGCGTGAAGAAAAAGTACAGCAAGGAGCAGACGGCGATTTGGAGAGGAGAGATCCTCCTCAAGCTGTCCCAGAGCGAGGAAGCCATGAGCATCCAGCAGCTGCAAGCTGGTTCTATGTTCCTGAACGGCGTTTCCAGCCAGAAGATGGCTCGTATCCTCGCTGATTGCGTAGACATGGGTCTGGTCCGCAAGGCCAA
>CAQKRU010000048.1 GCA_948823415.1 uncultured Eubacteriales bacterium | reverse complement strand
GCGTTTCAAGCCCTGCAAGCTCGCAAGCCTTTTTCCGTCTGTGACCGCTGATAAGCTCATAACCCCCGTCCTCTTTCATGCGGACGGTGGCAGGTGTCATCACGCCGCTCCGCTTGATGCTGTCAACAAGCTGCTCCATGTCCTCGTCCATTAAGACCTTGAACGGATGGTCTGGGAACTCGTCAATCTCCGCAAGGGGAATGTCCCTTATCTTGCTGAGTGCCGCTTCTGCACGGCTTTCATCTGTTTCAAAGATGTCATCGTATGCGGTCAGCTCGATTTCTGTTCTTTTGCCTTTCGCCAAGCTCTGCCACCTCCTTTCCGAACTGCTCATAAGCTGCGGCTACCTTGCCGCCTTTGTCATAGGCAAAAATGCTTTTCCCCTCTGCGGTGGCTTCCACGGCACGGATGGAATGGGGTATCTGGGTATCAAACACCTTGATTTTCTGTCCGTAGGCACTTCTCACCGTGGCGGTGATTTCCTTGGAGATGTTCGTGCGGGGCATTACCATCGTCATAAGGATGCCGTCAATCCGCAGAGGGGGATTGATTTGCCGTTTGACTTTCGACACGGAGCGAAGCAACAGCTCTAAGCCTTTGGCGGAAAGATAATGGGGCTGTGTCGGGATAACCACGCTGTCAGC
>CAQKRU010000047.1 GCA_948823415.1 uncultured Eubacteriales bacterium | reverse complement strand
TTCGGCATCTTTACCGGAAACAGGGGATCCTTCTTCACAGCAGTAAAATTCAGCTGAGACGAATACGGAGCAGCAGAGCAGTGTGAAGATTGTAGAGTTAGATAATGATGCCATGATGCTAGTAGAATTAAATAGCAAAGAAAACAAGACGGCGACGCTTAGGGCTTACATGCCTGGTGATAAGGGTAAAATAAATATACCAAAAAAAGTTGATTTTGATGGAATTGGAGAGTGTACGATTACAGAAATAGATACAGGAGCCTTTGCGGCAGTTGGTTGCAATATTGATTAAAAGCTGTGCGGCTCCCTTATACTGTTAAACCAACAAATAGTTCTTTTAATAATTGTTCTAATTTGAAACATGTTAACTTACCATTTGAATTTTTTGCTAAAATTGATTCTACTGTAGTTAAAATGTTAAAAGCTACAAATTTGGCGCAACTAAAAACCTTCATGACTGGGTAAAAGAAAAAAAATCAAAAAGTTAACAATAGGTTAAACCCTACTCATTGGTATAAACTTGTTATTGAATTTTTATTATGATAAACAGCCTCTAAATGGGGGCTGTTTCTTTTTTTATTTTCAAAAAGGTATAGCAAAAAGATTTAATCATAAATTTTCAATAAAAAACCAGGTTTATTTGCTAAAAATGTACGGAA
>CAQKRU010000046.1 GCA_948823415.1 uncultured Eubacteriales bacterium | reverse complement strand
CCTATTTGCTGCGATTTGTGTTGGTGGCACTTTAGGTGGCACTTGGTAGCAGCTGGTGGCAGTTACCACTAAAAATGTTCTTTATCACATCCGACGGGTGTGATTTTTTATGCCCATTTTTAAGGTAAAGGAGTGCGAATATTGTTAACTCAACCGACACATCTGACGTTTGAAGAGATTCGGGTAAACGGCGCCTATTACACCAACGAAGAAAACATCTTGAAGGTGATAAATCCGCTGTTTTTAGAGGATTTAAATGAAGAGTTTGAATCTGCAAAAGCTCAGCCCGATGGTCTCCGAGCGTTTCACGAAAAGATATCTAACCTGAAATTTTTAGATCCTGCCAGCGGTTGCGGAAATTTCCTGATTGTTACGTATCTAGAGCTGATTAAGCTTGAAGCGAAAATCATAGAAATCCTGATTAAAAACGGCTTGAGCGTTGACTTTAAGGTTAATCTCGGCCAATTTTACGGAATAGAAATTGACCCAGTCGCTTGCCAGAATTCCAAAGAAAACATGAAGGCAATAGATTCGCAGATAACAGAGCAATACAAGGCTGCGTTCCCAGATTTTGCGAGGAACAGGCCAGATTCTGAGCCCTGCATTGTAGCTGCGAATGCCTTGAGAATCGACTGGAATGAGGTTATCTCTAGGGACAAGCTGAACTATA
>CAQKRU010000045.1:268-681 GCA_948823415.1 uncultured Eubacteriales bacterium | reverse complement strand
GGCCCATATTATTAGGCGAGCGGTTTATGCGAGGACTGTTTTTCCCGACCAAATCGGGAGGAAAAAGAAAAACAGGCTGGGGAATGATGTTTGAGAAGATAAGTTAAATTAAATAAAATGTATTTAAGATAACGAAGATATTTAAAGAAATTTTTTAATTAGTTCGCGGCGCATTTTGCGAGTGCGACAGGAGCATACACGCTGGTATGTGACTTAGCAGGAGCAAAAGCAACAAAGAAATAATTAAAAAAGTCTTTAAAGAGGGGATATAGCTCAGCTGGGAGAGCACTTGCCTTGCAAGCAGGGGGTCAGCGGTTCGATCCCGCTTATCTCCATAGAGATTAGAAATACATTTCGTTTTTATATGGAATGTATTTCCATTATCTATGTTATGTTTATATATACTAATCTAT
>CAQKRU010000045.1:0-220 GCA_948823415.1 uncultured Eubacteriales bacterium | reverse complement strand
TTAAGCGATAGAATAAAAAATCTATTATTGATTTTTTATTATATATAGAAAGATTGACAAAAGAATAAGAATTAAGTGAGAGGAGTATAGAGAGAACTGCAAATTAGGTCAAGCTACTAAGGGCACATAGAGGATGCCTAGGCGATGACAGGCGAAGAAGGACGCGGCAAGCTGCGAAAAGCCACGATAAGCCGTTAACAGGCGTTTCAGTCGTGGATAT
>CAQKRU010000044.1 GCA_948823415.1 uncultured Eubacteriales bacterium | reverse complement strand
TAATATTCCTTAAAGAGAGTTACACTCTTAACACATTTTACTTGAAATTTTTAAGATTTTAATGTAAATATTTAACCCAAAAAGAAAACTCATACAAAGAAAGAATCTTTTATTTTCTACTTTATCTCTAAGTCTTAATCTTACTTTTATACTACTTTATGCATAACATAAAAGAATATATTATTAAACACTTACATAAGAATCTTTAGATTTTCTATTATTTGATTACATTCACTTCATCAATGCTATATTTTGGTGGAGAATAGCGGGATCGAACCGCTGACCTCCTGCGTGCAAAGCAGGCGCTCTCCCAGCTGAGCTAATTCCCCAAGAGGACTATTAAATGAGAATCTAGTTTTTCTATTCTTTCTCTTAATAGTTTGATAATTTAAAATTGGTTATTTTTGATGAGAAAGTGCTGATTGTGAATTGTTTTTAAAAGGAGTTACCGAGTAGGTAATGACTAAAAAAACAATAAAGAATCAGTGCTTTATCGCAAAAAGAACAATTTTTGGTGGGCTTAGGAGGACTTGAACCTCCGACCTCACCCTTATCAGGGGTGCGCTCTAACCACCTGAGCTATGCGCCCTTTCTTTGAGCCTTTGGCTCTTGGTGGAGATTAAGGGAATCGAACCCTTGACCCCCTGCTTGCAAAGCAGGTGCTCTCCCAGCTGAGCTAAACCCCCAT
>CAQKRU010000043.1 GCA_948823415.1 uncultured Eubacteriales bacterium | reverse complement strand
TAAATACAATTACGAGGGACTGCAAGTTCACCACGCGGTGCCCGTCAATTCTAGCCAGGAGCTGCGGCTTGATAACAGCAACCTGATTACACTGTGCTCCATGCATCATGCGATGTGCGACAAAGGCGAAATACCATATGATGAGGTCAAGCAAATAATCTTAGAACAAGAAAACAAAAAGGAGAATGCAAATTATGTTAGTTAAAGAATTATACATCGAACACCCTTTTTCAAAGGAAATTGAGGTACTCAAGAACGTTGAAGCCGAGGATGCGACTGAGTTCAAGGGCTTCATAAGAGTCAAGCTTCTAGGTCCCACCGAACTTTCAAGCAAAGACAGCATTTTTTTCTTTAATAGAAATTCAATTACTAAAATTGTGCCCGAGCTCTTGAAATAGCGTCCCCCCGGGGGCATCGTCGAACAAAATGCTTAATAACTGCGCACCGACGGCCCAACCCTCTTTACACCAACGCTCCCTCGCGTGAATTTTTTGGATTTGGAAACAGCAAAATCAATATCGGAGTTTGGCAATAATGATCCGATCGCGGTTGATGAAAATAACGTAATAATCGAAGGCCACGGCAGATATGAAGCGTTAAAACAGCTTGGTTTTGATGAAATTGAAGTTATTCGATTATCGCATTTAAACGAGCAGCAGAAAAAAGCTTATATTTTGGCACACAATAAACTTACGATGAACACTGGGTTTGACTTTGATGTTTTAAACTTAGAGCTTGAAGATATCGTTGATTTTGATA
>CAQKRU010000042.1 GCA_948823415.1 uncultured Eubacteriales bacterium | reverse complement strand
CCCGGGCAGCACACTAGCTGACTTATACGACCCAAACACTATGCCTCCAGAATTAGTTAAAGCTCATGAAAAATTAGATAATGCTGTTAAAGCAGCGTACGGTAACGAAGGCTTTGAAACGGAAGAAGAGATCGTTTCAAGCCTGATGAAACTTTATAAAGAGGCGCTTGACAAAGAGAACGCAGAGAAAAAGAATATATCGTAAATTTAAAAGTGGACGAAAATGACGAAATTGATATTGTACAATGGTAACGTGGAAAACAACTCAAAAGTACGATGCAGAAACGCACCGTAAAAAATATTGTTGATTTTCTGTCGAAAATGCTGTAAAATTAAATACTGTAACAAGAGAAAGTCCGGGCAAAGGGCGGTTTGTCACTCCTTATAGAAGGAGGTGACGTTTTTATGGCCGAAACAATAGATTTAATATTAATGCTGCTAATTCTTGTAGTATTCTTCTTAATTCTAAAAACGGAAATAAAAAAATAACCGCCCTCGACCAAAAGGTAGCGGTTATTAACCTAAACTTTAAAGGACGAACCGTTCTTTAAACGGTCATCTCTTGTTACGCTTTTATTATAGCACTAAATGTAAAAAATATCAACATAAATTTTTTATTGCCTAATCTAAATTTAAAAGCCGTAGAATTTACGGGGATATCAAGAAAGCCGGAAGAAAATCAATAAATCTTCCGGTTTTATATTGATGCCTACCACCACAAGCCTAATAACCATGCGGGTTAAGAGCCGTTTGGTGGCACTTGGTGGCACTTAGGTGGTAGTTTAAAAATGCAACTGCCACCACCACAAAGCTAATAGTCATGCGGGTTTGAGGCTGTTTGGTGGCACTTGGTGGCAGTATTTTAAATTCATAAGAGAGAAAAAAATA
>CAQKRU010000041.1 GCA_948823415.1 uncultured Eubacteriales bacterium | reverse complement strand
TGAAGCAAAATCGTACCTTGACTATCCTTTTATGATATATCAATTTCAAACCAAGTTTCGCGACGAACCCCGGGCTCGCGGGGGGCTAATCAGGGTTCGGGAATTTACGATGAAGGATGCCTACTCGTTCCACACTTCTTTTGAAGATCTGGATGGGTACTACGATAAAGTCCACAAAGCTTATGAGCGAGTCTTTGAACGAGTGGGTTTGGACGTGGCTTCAATTTATTCTGACACCGGAATGATGGGAGGCACTGGCGCGCACGAATTTATGCTGCTTTCCGAAGCAGGAGAGGACTCGATAATTATCTGCGACAAATGCAGCTATAAGGCGAATATGGAGGTTGCAACTTGCCGAGAAGAGGAACATAGTGCCAATACTACGGAGGAAGCTAATGAAATTGTACATACGCCGGATGTTGAGTCCATTGAGGGTTTAGCAAAATTTTTGAATATAAATGAAAACCGCACAGTAAAGGCAGTTGTATATTATGCGGATGATTTGAAATTACCTGTGATTGTGTTTATTCGTGGAGACTTACAAGTTAACGAAGCCAAGCTGCGAAATTTAATTAATTCAGAGGTAAATGAGCTTGCTGATTTGAATAAATATGGTTTGGTGCCTGGATTTATTGGGCCAAGCGACGAAATTTTGAATAATTTTAAAGTTGTGATTGATAGCTCATTGAGAGACCGAGTGAATATGGTGATTGGCGCCAACAAGTCGGGTTATCACATTAAGGGTTTTAGCTTTTTTAGAGATTTAACTAAGCATGTAGAGTTTAACGACGTTGCCAAGGTTAAGGAAGGCCAACTTTGCCCTGTTTGTGGGGCTCCCTTGAGGATAAAACGCGGCATAGAGATGGGAAACATTTTTAAGCTTGGTTCAAAGTATACAAAGAGCATGAGTATGCGATATACGGATAAAGACGGTACGAAAAAAACTCCGCTTATGGGTTGC
>CAQKRU010000040.1 GCA_948823415.1 uncultured Eubacteriales bacterium | reverse complement strand
ATACTGCAAGAAGTTACGACTTTTATCACCCTGGAAAAAGCCTTTTAACTTAGAAAAAATTTGCTTCAAACCAAAAACGCCCCCTTAAACCTAAAATATTATAAATTATTTTCACTTTAAACCCAAGTACAACCGCTGCCGCGCGACTTCGTACATAAGGATCCCGGCCGCTACAGAGGCGTTTAGTGAGTTTATTTTACCAAGCTGTGGCAGTGATAGTATAAAATCGCACTTTTTTTTAACAAGCCGACTGAGCCCAAAGCCTTCACTCCCAATGACCAAAGCAACTGCTCCGGTTAAATCGACCTCGCAATAAGGTCTACCATCCATATCCGCACCATATATCCATAAGCCGCGGTCTTTTAATACTTCCAAAACAGAAGGAATATTAGTAACTCTGGCAACTTTTACATGCTCAAATGCGCCAGCCGAAACCTTAGCAACAGCAAAACTTAAACTGGCTGATCGACGAGCAGAGATGATAACCCCGTGTGCACCGGCGCATTCTGCCGTACGGATAATTGCCCCAAGGTTATGTGGATCCGCAATTTCATCTGCCACGATAACAAAGGGAGGCTCATCTTTTTGCGCCGCAACATCTAAGATATCATCTACGCTAAAATACCGATGTGCAGAAACCGTCGCGATGATTCCTTGATGATTGGCATTATCGCACAAAGAGTCCAGCTTTTTGGTGGCGACTTCTTTTATCGGAACTTTAAGGTCTTTAGCTTTTTGCAGAATTCCGGCGACGGAAGATTTACGCATATTGCTTGCAATCAAGATAGAATCTATATTACGACCTGCGACAATAGCCTCTTTAACTGAGTTTTTACCGATGAGAATTTCGCATGGAGTTTTTTTGGAGACAGTGTTTTTCACAAATATCCCTCTTAATTAAACATTAAATTTTTTTAATTATATCATATTTTATAAAAATTTGGCATGTAAATAAGACAAAATCGAAAAAATATTTTCAAACTGGGC
>CAQKRU010000039.1 GCA_948823415.1 uncultured Eubacteriales bacterium | reverse complement strand
CGATATAGAGAGTCAGCCGTTTTTAGAGGCTATACGGCAGGTTTCACTGGAAGTCGGCCGGGAGAATTGCCTGTTCGTCCACGTGACGCTGGTGCCGTACATAAAGAGCTCTGGTGAGTATAAGTCCAAACCCACGCAGCATTCGGTGAAAGAGCTGTGCTCTGTGGGTATAAACCCTGATATAATCGTTACGCGGACTGATGAACCTTTGAGTAAGGGCATACGGCAGAAGATTTCACTGTTTTGCAACGTTAAGCCGGACTGTGTTATCGAGAATATCACGGTGCCGTCGCTGTACCAGGCGCCACTGATGCTGGAAAACAGTAATTTTTCGGAAATTGTCTGCCGTGAGCTGGGACTGAAGTGCGGTGAGAGCGACATGTCCGAGTGGAAAGCCATGGTGGAGCGGATAACTTCGCGTGACAAGAAGGTGAAGATAGCCCTGGTGGGAAAGTATGTACAGTTGCACGATGCGTACCTCTCTGTAGCGGAGGCTTTAAGCCATGCAGGGTTTGAAAATGGCGCCGAGGTGGAGATAAAGTGGATTGATGCCGAATTGGTAACGGATTTTCGAGTAGATGAATTATTGTCAGACTGCGACGGGATTTTGGTACCGGGCGGATTTGGAGATCGCGGTGTGGACGGAAAAATCTCTGCAATAAAGTATGCGCGCGAGAATAATGTGCCGTTTTTGGGAATATGCTTGGGCATGCAGACCGCTGTGATGGAGTTTGCGCGGAATGTTTTGGGTCTTAAAGACGCGAACTCCAGCGAGTTCAAGCCAGATGGAGAGTGCTCGGTAATTGATTTGATGGAAGATCAGCGGGAAGGCGCGCCAAAGGGCGGCACGATGAGATTGGGGGCTTATCCGTGCAAGGTGAAGCCAGGGACTACGCTGCAGCGGACATATGATGCCAAAGAAGTGGCCGAGAGGCACCGTCATAGGTACGAGTTTAACAATGAGTACCGCGAGCTCTTTGAAGAGAACGGGATGGTTTTTTCTGGGACGTCGCCAAATGGCCTTCTGGTGGAGGCGGTGGAGCTTAGTGACCTCGACTTTTTTGTTGGAGTGCAGTACCATCCGGAGTTTAAGAGCCGTCCAAACCACGCGCACCCACTTTTTCGGGAGTTTATCCGGGCTAGCTTAAAGAAACG
>CAQKRU010000038.1 GCA_948823415.1 uncultured Eubacteriales bacterium | reverse complement strand
AAAAAGAAAACACCAAAACAAACCTTGCCGCAAAAACAACAAAGTCAGGAAAAAACAAAGTGAAAAAAATTATGCGTAACGTTTAGCAGATTTCAAACAACGAACAGAAACTTCAGACTTGAAAGAAACCGCAGCAGAAGCAACGGCAAGCAGCGCAATATGAGCAATGGTATTCAAATTTTGTGCTGCATTAAAGCTGCGAACCCAAAGACGCTCCTGCCCGGTTTGCTTAAAACGGGCGTTGTACCGCTCTGCTTCAGTCCTGAGTGCGTAAATCTTTTTGAAGGAAATGCACTCACGGTCTATCGAAAGTCTGTAATCATCGGGAAGAGTAACGTATTTTGTACAGCCCCTGTTCTTCTTTCCGTTGTTCCAATTTTTGTGATTGCAAGGGCAAACGGAAGACTTTGACTGCCTAAAAGGGCAGCAATATTTCTGACGTGTCCTGCCATTATCCGAAAACTTACCGTCCTTATGCATAGCAAGTCCCGCTTCGCAAATAGGATGTCCGCTTGAAAGCTTTTTGGGATTTTTGGTGTTGCGTTTGTTAAGAGGAATAGCACATTCTCCGAAATAAACATCTTTGACGGTGTTGTAAATAGCCTTTACGTCGTAAGCTTTGTCAGCGATGAAAGTACATTCACGAATTGATAAGAAGCTGTTGGTTTGGTTTAGAATATCAAGAGCAACAATGCTGTCATAAACATCGGCAGTGGTTGTAAGCTCAAAGATCGGTAAGCCTGTAATGCAGTCAACCAGCACATGGTTCTTGTAGCCCCAATAGTATTCAAAATTACGCTCATTAACTTGGTTTGAAGCGGTGTGAACGCCTAATCTGCAATCCTTGTCCGACTTTGGCTGATTATCTTTTGAAAATTTGTTTTTCTTGAAAGACTTGGGATTGTTCTGAGAAGTGTTGGCATAAACGGGTGTGGAATCAAGAGCGATGAATGATGTGTCAATAATTTCCATTTCAGCTAAATGCAAAACCTGAGACTTCATTAAATCTTTTAAATATTGTTCAATATCATCATTGATGAAGCGATCTAAAGTCCAGTAAGACGGCAGCGGTTTTAAAATATCAAAGCCGCAGTAATGAGCAATTATGAGATTGTTTTGGAGATAGTCCAAAAGATCGGTAATGCAGGAAAAGCATTCGCATTTCATTACGATAAAAGCACGCAGCTTAGCCCTTTGTGAAAAGCCTTTTCTCCCTGTTTTAGCCATGTTGTCGGGAAAACAGGATAAATCGAGATTATCAAAAAGCTTATCGTAAAATTGCGCCTTTGGCGTTGATGTGAACAGTGCAATATCTTGCAGAATTTCTTGGCGATAGATAAAAGCCAGCCCCTTTATTATGTTTTTTCTTAACAATTTAATTATATCAAAGTTGGCTGGTTTTTTCTATATTTTTTTAGTTTTAGTGATAGATTTTTTGAGTGGGGCTTCAAATTCGCTTTCTATACGGATTTGTGGGTTTTGCTCATGGCTATATAATTAACAAAAAAGAGGTGAGATTAAATTGAAATTAGGTGAAAAGCTCAACTTCATTATTAAAAAGAAAGGCATGACGGTAAATCAAGTTGCTATTGAAGCCAATGTTCCACCGTCTTCTCTTTACAGCATAATTCAACGGAATAGTACAAAAGTAGAAATTGGTTCATTTATACGTATCTGCAATGTTTTAGATTGCAAGCCTGAGGACTTTTCCGATGAAATTTTAGCGGCTTCCAACCGAGATTCCACACCAATTCTCTCCCATGATGAAAAACAGTTGATAAATTATTACCGTAACTTTAATGAAGAAGGCCGAAATCAACTAATGCAACAAGCAATAATTCTTTCAAAGGTTGATGAATATAAAAAATGTTTTGAT
>CAQKRU010000037.1 GCA_948823415.1 uncultured Eubacteriales bacterium | reverse complement strand
AGCACTCCCGACGAAGAGCCACGTCGACGCAGCCTGCTGTGGCTATGGATAGCTATCGGACTGATAGCCGGAGGAGGACTCGGATATTTCTTTGCCATGAACGACCCCTCGATACCCGACATCGAAACCATCGAAGAAAGCGAGCCGGAAATAGAACCCGTCGCACTACCCGAAGTAGCTGTAGACTCAATCGGAATGGCCCCGGCACAGACCGCCGCGCCTGATACCGCGCCTGTCGAAGCACAGGCCGCCGAATCCGTTCCGGCTGTCGAAGAGCCGAAGCCACAGAAAGAGCCCGTATACGACACCGTTACTTCCACAAGATACCTTGCCAAGATGGCCCGCGAATATTACGGCAAAAGCATATACTGGGTATTCATCTACGATGCAAACTCCGACAAGCTCGGCGATCCCAACAAAGTTTCTCCGGGCACACGCGTGCTGATACCCGACAAGGAATCACTGCCCGGAAGCAATACCGCCGAACGCGACAAGATAGCCGAACGCTTGTCCGCAGACATACAGAAACGCTTCAAGTAGTTTGTCACTTTGCCACCATATGACTAAAAAGCAGCGTTTTAAAAGTATGTTCTACAACATAATGTTCGGCACCACCCATATTTTAACATAAATTAGATTTATTGATTTTATTTAGGTGAATTTAGCCTAAAATTCATAAAATCTGCCGGACACTAAATTCAACAAACATTTAAAAAGCAGCAAACCATAATTTGCTATTCCAAACCCAAAAACCGCATTCTCGAACAGGCATCTGTTTTTTGCAGTTAACAAAAAGTCCGCTACCTTTGTATCGGAAATGATACGACAAGCATTTAGTAATGCTTTTTCATAATACAAATCTGGAATAGACATATAATCTAACATTAAGTACTATGTGTAAGAAAGCAAGGGCTGTCCGTGAGGATAGCTCTTGCTTCCATTTGGGCATATACCCGACAAAAAATTTTACAAGGGAACGTATGGTCGCAACATATAGTAGGGACGCGGCGCGCCGCGTTTTTTTTTCGCTACAACCATCAATCTTTAATAATACTCCTCAATTTCAGGGCCTTACAAAAAGACATAAAAAAAATTACCCGTCGTCACGACGAATAATCTTTTCACCTTAAATCTAATACCATGAAAAACTGATGCAAATGTACAAACTTTTATGTTATACAACATAGTTTTTGGAAAGAAAATTCATATAGTTAACACATTTTAATGTTCACAACCCACTATGTTAAGCCGTATGCCGAGATTTTAACAATTGGCAACTTTTTCACCCAAACACATTATTAGGGGCTATGCAGAGAGGAGTGTGTTTGATTTTGCTCATTTTTTTGTAATTTTGCGGAAAATATCCACAAGTACGCACCATTATGAAAAAAGTAGCCCGCCTTTTAGCTGAGAAACTACTAAAAATCAGCGCATTGAAGCTCCAACCCGCAAATCCCTTTGTTTGGGCTTCCGGCTGGAACTCCCCCATCTACACCGACAACCGCCGCACACTCTCCTACCCCGAGATGCGCTCCTTCATCAAACTGGAGCTTTCACGCCTTATCATGGAGAACTTCCCCGAGGTCGACGCTGTAGCAGGCGTGGCCACCGGCGCCATCGCCCAGGGAGCGCTTGTGGCAGACGAGCTGAACCTTCCATATGTATATGTGCGCTCCACTCCCAAGGACCACGGACTTGAAAACCTCATCGAAGGCGACCTCCGTCCCGGCCAGAAAGTGGTAGTGGTAGAAGACCTCGTGTCGACAGGCAAAAGCTCGCTCAAAGCCGTAGAGGCAATACGCAACGCCGGCTGCGAGGTTGTCGGCATGGTGGCTCTGTTCACATACGGATTCCCCGTGGCTGAAACAAACTTCGCTGAGGCAAACGTGCGCC
>CAQKRU010000036.1 GCA_948823415.1 uncultured Eubacteriales bacterium | reverse complement strand
TTACAGCACTTCCCTCCATTGATTCAACAGCGTCTATGGCTCTTGCCAACTCGTTTTGGTATCATCAGCCATACACCCTCAACCCCGACTTTTCAGCCAAACTCGATAAATATTACGGAGGCGAAAAATTCGCACGCGACTTACAAAATGGATGCAAAGCCACAAGTGACGAAATAAACTGCTGGGTGAAAGATAAAACAAAGAACCTGATAGAGGAGATAATTACTGAAGCGGAATTGCAACATGCTAAAGCGGCAGGCGTACTGATAAATGCTCTCTTTTTTAAAGGAGCCTGGGCAAATCCCTTTAAAGAAGAGAACACATCGAAACAAGATTTCCACGGCTCTAAAAATATATCATCTATAGATATGATGTATAACAACGGCATGCAACATTATCTTATCGAGGACAATTATCAGGCCGTAAAACTTGAGTTCGGAAACGGCAGTTTCAGCGCTTTTGTAGTACTCCCTAACGAAGGAACAGACATCAACGACTTTATTGCCTCGGGAGAGCTTGCTTCGCTTAACGGCAAATCATTCATAGATAAAGGGATCAAATTCCATCTCCCCAAATTCAAGCTCCTCCCTGAAAAGTTAGGCCTGAACGAGGCCTACAACGCTTTGGGAATTGAAGACCTCAGCAACGCACGCAATTATGCCGTATTTACCGAACAAGTAAGTTCGGCGGTAAAAATATGCCAGATGTCGGCAATAGAATTTAACGAAGAAGGAGCCGAGGGCGCAGCAGTGTCATGGAATGTATATCCTACTGTCGGCGAACCGGACATAGAGCCTCCTATCCCCGAGGTTAACGTGAACCGTCCTTTCATCATATTAATTAATGAAAAAACTACCGGAGCTTGCTTGTTCGCAGCACGAATAACCGACCTTTAGAGGGTGTTTCATAATATTACTATCAAAAAAAACGGAATGCCGACGCAGCATTTCGTTTTTTTTGATGGCCAAATTACACCTACACATTTAGCAGTGTGGGGTAGCTGACTCCGCCGAAGAATAATCCCCGCACGCCATCTGTATGGAGGCTGCTCCATACAGATGGTGTTACCCATATGCCCTACCATAAACCTCTTTTTGACAATCTGACACAAATAGCCTCACAGCCACGTCATAACCACAAATATTTTTTCGCAACCACTTTGACTTATCGTAATATTGCTATACATCTGCAAAAGAG
Organism: uncultured Eubacteriales bacterium; assembly: GCA_948823415.1. Taxonomy (GTDB): domain Bacteria; phylum Bacillota; class Clostridia; order Oscillospirales; family Acutalibacteraceae; genus CAG-557. The sequence continues at coordinate 843 of CAQKRU010000036.1, read as the reverse complement.
TATGGCATTTTTTATTTTGACATAATCCCCACAACTGTCGAAAAGGCATAAAATCCACATATTAATTTATGTTAAAATACAGCTAACAGCGGCATAATGTGATAATTTTAATTATATTTGCGGCAAACCATCTTGCAACCACGACAAATCATAACCGACAGTCGTTATGGAGTCCCATAACTCCTTCATTCAATCTCAAAACATACTCGAAAAGTCATTCTAAATCTTAACATAAGCCAAAAGTAAACATACTCTAAAACTTAGTCCGGAAAGAATTGCCCTCAATGTACCGCTTGCCACCCTTGGAATCTCTGATCTTGGACAGCTCAACAAATACGTCATCTTCACCACTCCCGTTGAAGCGATGTCCAAAATATTCCAAAAAGCAACAATCGAATTTACCGAAGAAGGCGCAGAAGGCGCGGGGGTGACATGGACCGGGCTTGAACTTGCCCCGGGGCCTGACACCCCTGCCACGACCAAGCCGGAGATGAACTTCAACCGACCGTTCGCGTTCTTTATCAACGAAGCCACCACAGGCGCCTGCCTGTTCGCGACACGCGTCTGCAATCTCTGAAAGAGTGTGTGTAGATAACGCTTGCCGCTGGAAAACGCGGTGCTCCGCGTCCCTACTACATTGAGGCCGCGATTTCTATTGCTACTTCGGCTGTATAATTATTTGTTTGCGAGCCTGTCTGCGTGAAAGCGCGGAGCAGGCTCGCTACTTTTCGCCAAGGGCGGGCACTGGTGCTTGCTTTATGCCTTGAGGGTGGGGAGGCGGTGGATTTTGGACCAGGAAAATTCTGAGAGGAGCTCGCCGAGCGATATTGCCCGAGCCTCGGG
>CAQKRU010000035.1 GCA_948823415.1 uncultured Eubacteriales bacterium | reverse complement strand
GGATGCAACAGTTATAAACGCACTCATAGACAAGATACTTGTTTCGGAGCGTGAGAAGATGGCAGACGGAACAGTGAAGCAGGAAATCAAGATTTACTATAAATTCATCGGCTTTGTCGATGAATTACATATCATACCTACAAAACGGTGGGCAGCAATGCCCGCTAAAAATTGTACGGTGTGCGGCGTTGAATATGTCCCGGGCTCTGGTGCATCAAGGTATTGTCCTGCTTGTGCCAAGAAGATACGGAGGGAGAAATCAAACGAGAGCAAACGCAGGAGCAGAGAACAGAAAAGGATAGCATGTATGAACTGTCCGCAAAAAATGACCGACTGATTTAGGCCAGGTTTAGGGCTCGTGCGCAGGTTGCGACCAAGAAGCAAGTTAATACGCCAACGATGGTTGGGAGCAGGAAAGACACCGCGGTCCACTTGAGGCTGCCGGTTTCTTTTTTTATTGTCAGGCAGGTCGTGCCGCACGGGAAGTGCATCAGCGAGAACAGCATGGTGCAGACGGCTGTGAGCCACGTCCAGCCGTTATTGACGAGCAGCAAATAGAGTTCGTGTAGGCTTTCGAAGTCGGTTAGCGTTCCGGTGCACAGATAGCTCATTATGATTATCGGCATGACGATTTCATTTGCCGGGAACCCCAGTATAAAGGCCATCAAAATTACGCCATCCATTCCGATTAGCTTTGCAAAGGGGTCTAGGAAGTTTGAGCAATGCAGGAGTACACTAGAGTCGCCAACATAGACGTTGGACATTAACCAGATTAGGAGTCCGGCGGGCGCTGCGACCATTACGGCTCTGCCCAAGACGAACAGTGTTCGGTCGAAGATGGATCGCACAATCACTTTGCCAACTTGCGGGCGCCTATACGGCGGGAGTTCTAGGACAAAAGAGGACGGCATGCCCTTTAAAATGGTTTTTGACAGTAATTTTGAAATGAAAAACGTGATTGCAACGCCAAATACGATGGTGCCAGTGAGGATTAAAGTCGACACGAGTGGCCGGAAAGGCAGTGTGATGGCGCCGGCAAAGAACATAGTGATAATCGAAATTAATGTGGGAAACCGCCCGTTGCACGGGACGAAATTGTTAGTCAAAATGGCGATCAGTCGCTCTCGTGGCGAGTCAATAATCCGACAGCCGATGACTCCACACGCATTGCAACCGAATCCCATGCACATGGTTAAGGAAAAAATGTATGCGAATATTTATAGACCAAATCAAAAACATAATATTTATATTAAGCCTATATTTTAAGATTTAAAAAATTGTCCTGACTTTTTGGGGTCAGATCATTTTGTGCTTAAAATAAAATTTATAATAAAGAGCCGTACTACAACGGCTCTTTATCAATTTAAGTTGGAGGAAATTTTTATGCAAACGATTTTATTGATATTAATTTTATTGCTGATTCTGATTGATATAAAAGAAGGAATCAGGATTCGGCAACTTGAAAAAAAGACTTTGAGTGCCTTCAGAGTTATTTGCGAAAAAATAATTGCAAATGAAAGAAAACTTAAGAATTTAGGCAAGGAGGAGTCAAAATGATAACTTTTTTAGCCGAAAAAGAATATATAACTCCGCTGGACAACGAGGCGGTGCCGGTTACAAAATGCTTCTTTTGCTGTGAAACAATCTATGCAGGCGATGAATTTTATCGGCTGGATGGCCTTAATTGCTGCGAGGACTGTTTGGACAAGCATTATAAAGTTATCGCGGAGCCGATAGACAGGGAAGCTGAAGAAGCTGACTTTGAACATGATGACGTGGAGGTACGATGAAATGCAAGAAAATAAATCAATTTTTGAAATACTATTTGAAGTCAACGTCAATGCGCATCTTGAAAATAAAAACGGGCTGTCATATCTGTCCTGGCCGTACGCCTGGGCCGCGGTGAAAAAACGATTCCCCGATGCGAACTATAAAATTCATCAATTCGGCGAGGCCCATCTCCCCTACGTTTTCGATGAGGGCGTAGGTTACATGGTTTTCACAGAAGTCACAATCGACGGTCTGACCCATATGATGTGGCTTCCTGTGATGGATAGCGCCAATAAGGCGATGAAATCTGAAGGTTACATATACGATACAAAGTACAAGAAGGGCCTATCGGTCGAGCCGGCCAGCATGTTTGACGTGAACAAAGCAATAATGCGGTGTTTGGTGAAGAACCTTGCGATGTTTGGCCTCGGGCTTTACATCTACAGCGGCGAGGACTTGCCGGAAATTGAAATTGAAAAAATC
>CAQKRU010000034.1 GCA_948823415.1 uncultured Eubacteriales bacterium | reverse complement strand
ATGCTCAAAAGAGTAAGCTTCAAATACTACATTTGTTAAATTATCTAAGTTTAAAAATTTTATACCGCTTTTTACTTTAGATTTATGAAAATCAAAATCCCCAAATATTATATTTTTTAAATTACTTAAATTTGAAAAATTTAAGTAATTTAATGGAGTTTCTAAAAAAGATCTCATGCCAAATTTTAAACTTGTAAGGCTTTTAGATAACTTTACTGACTTAATTAAACTTTTATAAAAACTGTAATCTCCAAATTTGAACTCTTTTATTCTTTCATCTAATTCGAATTCTTCTATATTATTTATTGTAAAGTTATTAACAGTTCCAACTACTGGGCAAATTTTGCCTTCAAATAAAACTGTCTTTGGTATTTTTACTTTTTTTGTACCAGGGGCAACAAAAGGGAAAATTACTACTTCTGTGCTGTCTGGTTTTACTTTGCCATTATTGTACTAGTTTCCACACCATTATCATTATTATTGTCATTATCGTTTTGTGGTGCAGTATTTGGGCCTGGATTTTGCAAATCATTTTCAGCAGTTCCGGGGTTTGTGTTTTCTATGGATTTGCAAACGTCTTCTATTTGAGCTTTAGTGATTACAGCGTCAGCTATCGGGGCATTTGCGATTCCTGCTCCAAGCAAAGCAAAAGACAAAAGCCCTCCGTTCAAAAAAAGGGGCTTAAAATTAATACCTCCACTTACGTTGTAAAGGTCTTCTTTTGTTAATTCTTTTAAAGAAATTTCTTCGCACTCTAGCAATTCTTCTTCCGAAAAATTCAATTTATATTTTTTTACAATTGGTATGATTTCTTCTATAATCAGCGCTCTTAAATCTTTTTCATTAGTAATTTCTTTAGCTTCTTTGGCGATCCTTTCCTTAAGTCTATCGTCAGAAAATACCTTTTTATAAAATGCTGATATTTCTTCCATGATTTTTTTCATTAAAATCATCCTCCTTAAAATATAGTTATATTATACTATAAAAACCAATATCGTCAATTTATTTTAGGACATTTTGCGTTAAAGTGTGCAAATTGTCATTAATTTTTTCTGCTATTATTTAAATTTTATTTTCAAGTCACTTTTTTGCAACGAAAAAAGTATCCAAAAGCGTTCAAGTCGTCTTTTACTAACAAGTCAATACATCAACCCTAATAATGTGGTGCGATTTTTATTTTCGGCACAAAAAAGCAAAGCTCGGGGAGTTGAACCGAACTTTGCTGCTTTTCTTTTAATTATACTCGTGTTTGGTGGACACAAAGGGACTCGAACCCTTGACCTCTCGCGTGTGAGGCGAACGCTCTAACCAGCTGAGCTATGCGTCCATAACATTACTCATTAAATCCGCTTTTTAGGTACTTTATTCCAATCGCGCAACAGCCTAACTCTGCCACTTTGTTTGCGCCCTTGAACTTCTTATAAATGCTCAAAGCCTCGTCAAAACTATTTGCAAACGGTACGGCGTTTTTGAACCCCTCATTCTTTAGCATGTCTTCAAAGTCTTTATAAAAGTTTAAATGCGTAATCTCGCACAATACAAAGTTGCCGCTGCTCGACCCTAGCTTTAAAATGCCGCCAGTTTTAAAACTCCTAACATAATCTGTTGCAACCCGGCACTCGATTTGCTTTACGCCCTGCGATATGTACTTTAAAAACGGCAATTTTTCGCTATCCGTCATGTTCAACTTATACATCTAACCAATCCTCTGATCCGTGCGCCTGTTTGCAGCTAACCAATAGAGCCTGGAAGTAAAGCGCGCGAGCACAAAGGAAAACAAATTTCACTTGGCCTTATACGCGAATTGCCCCCAGGTACTACCTAGTCTTGGTAGTTATAAAGGACCCGCAAACTTAAAACGCGGGCAATAAAATAAAAAATTCACAATCAGCTTTGATCGCGAATTGGTCTGCGCGACCACGCGCTGGTGCGGATAACAGGACTTGAACCTGCATGAAATTGCTTTCATATGGACCTGAACCATACGCGTCTGCCAATTCCGCCATATCCGCATAAAATTGCTGCCCCTCTATTGTAGCGCATAAAACCCAAAAATGCAAAGCCTAAATGTGATCAAAGCTATTTACTAAACTGTTCCAAGTGCGAAGCTCCGCATGAGATCTGTCTAATACCTTTTTATCTGTGGCTTCAACGACTGCCACTTCTGCGTTTTTAACAGAAACTGAAGACAACTTGAACAAAGCGTCCTGACACTGAATTGTTTCAAACAATCGGACTTTTTCGAATTTGTCGGTAAAAAATTTGCCTTTATAAACCTCGTAAAAATATGGAATAGTCGTGAACAACCTAAAGTCAACGCGGTCATCAAGCGCACTTAGCAGCAAAGGAATCGTGCCGATGTAGCCAGACTCGATGATTAAGACCTTTTCTTGAGAAACTTTATCTAAAATCCGTTTTAAAGAGTCAAATAAACCGCCAAACGGCACCAGCTCTTTATTTAAAGCCGTTTTAACATACTCCCTCA
>CAQKRU010000033.1 GCA_948823415.1 uncultured Eubacteriales bacterium | reverse complement strand
ATGGAAAAGACCGTTGACCGGATCGGCGAGATGACGAGCAGCGCCGTGATGAGGATCACAGGAAGCAGCATGCGTAAAAAGGCGCAACCGGGCGGGATTTTTTAGGCATTTGGTTTAGCCAAAAGCAGAAGGAGTGATTGAGTGGATATTCGCGAAGTTAAGCAAAACCTCGGCAAGACGGTCTATTACGATACCCTGCAGCTGAATTTCGATGGATGCAGCGTGAAGGATTTTATATTTTCCGGGTGCATTTTGCGAAAAAAGAAAAATGGACCGTTGTATTACCAGGCCGAGTTGACCGATGCAACGGCCAGAAATTCGGTGCTTATTGTGCCGCTCGAAAAAGTTATGCCATCGGATAAAATTTGATGCAACCAGCTATCGGCTGGTTCAATTTTGGGAGGGTAAAAATGAACTACATAGGAAAACCTGATTGTTTCGCTAATAAGAGCAAGTTGGTTAAAGACAAGTCGAGGCTCAAAAAGGACGGTTGTAAAGTGCTAACTGAAATGATTTGTTTAACGCGGGAATGCCCGTTTTATAAGCCGAAAAAGGAGATGATTAAAATTGAGTTATCCGAATATGACTTTTGAAGATGTGCAAGACAACGTGAATCAGTGGCTGTGGGACAAAGAAGAAAAGACCTATTTCTGGATTTTGAACACAGACCGTGAAACCAAAACCATAGATGTGAAGGGGCTTGGCGGCGTAGAAACCAGGCTCTTTTTTTCGCCTGGAAGATTTTTTAAGCACGCGCAAAAAGTATAGAAAATGGAGGTTTTTTATGACGAAGAAGGAGCTATCTCAGCTTTATTACTTGAAAAAGGAAATAAAGGAACAACAACGGAGAATCGCGGAATTGGAAGCCGCTGCAACAAAATGCACCGCGAATATTTCTGGAATGCCAAGCGGTAAGGGGATCTCGGACAAGGTTGGGCAATATGCCGCACAGATTGCAGATTTAAAGGCGATTTTGGACTTAAACATAAAAAAGTGTTTTTACGAGTTAAACCAAATCGATCGCTATATTCAAAGCGTTGAGGATCCGCTAATTCGGCAAATTATGATGTACAGGTTTGAAAACCACATGAGCTGGCGACAAATTGAACGAGCAATCGGAGGCAATAATAATGCGGAAAGCCTTAGAAAAAGGCTTTTCCGATACTTGAGAAAAAATTAGTATTGACAATTTAATAACTTTTAAGTATAATATTAACAGAGGGGGAAATGCTAATTTGCATAAAATTTATTTTTACAAAGATAAACACGGTAACGAACCAGTCGCAGATTATTTAAAAAAGTTAGCCTCAAAGAAAGATAAAGACAGCCGAATAAAATTAAATAAAATACGTGATTATGTAAAAATTTTGAGCGAATTTGGCACACATGCGGGTGAACCTTATGTAAAACACATAGATGGCTCCATATGGGAACTTAGACCTTTGAGAGACCGAATTTTATTTGTTGCATGGATAAATGATAGCTATGTTTTACTGCATCACTTTATGAAAAAAACGCAAAAGACACCCGCAAGAGAAATATTGAAAGCCAAGAATGAATTTGCTGATTTAGTAGAGAGGGGTATTTATTATGAATAATAATGCAGTCGGAAGAAGTTGGGAAGAATTCGAAAAAGAAATCTTCACTGAAGAAGAAATAGCAGAGAGCAACCTCCGAGTAGCTCTTATTGGAGAACTGATTAAAGCACGCAAGGAAAAAGGATTAAGCCAAAAAGAATTAGAACGATTAAGTGGCGTAAAGCAGCCTATAATTGCACGGATGGAAAAAGGGCTAACAAATCCGCAAATTGATACTATTTTAAAATTGCTTACACCTTTAGGAAAGACACTGGCCATTGTTCCAAAAGATAATAGATACCAAACAGCATTTTAGTTGCTTATCTTAAAAATGTCCCGGTTTGTCCGTTTTTAGTTTGCTATAATAGTACTGTGGGAAGATAACTCAAAAGTACGATGCAGAAACGCACCGTAAAAAATATTGTTGATTTTCTGTCTAAAATGCTGTAAAATGAAATACTGTAACAAGAGAAAGTCCGGGCAAAGGGCGGTTTGTCACTCCTTTATAGAAAGGGGTGATGTTGTGGATATAAATCTATTATTTATTTTGCTGATACTATTTATGGTACGGAAAATAGTTAAAGATATAGACGCAAAAAAATAATCGCCCTCGTCAAAGCAGCGATTATTTTATAAAAGCTTCTTAGGACAATACCGTTCTTTAAACGGTCACCTCTTGTTACGATTTTATTATAGCACTAAATGTAAAAAATATCAACATAAATTTTTTATCGTCTACTCTGGCTCTAAAAAGCCGTAGAATTTACGGGGATATTAAAAATACCGGAAGAAAATTAAGAAATCTTCCGGTATTTCAAATAAGAGCTCTATTCCTATCGGCACACTTAATATTCTCACATATCAGATTTTTTCTTGTTTATTTTCGAATTTAGCATTAAGCCGAGCGCAAGTGTCATCACCATGCCTAAGCCAGAAATCGTAACATATGTGAGCTCATCGCCGGTCTTTACGGCATTTAATGCGTTTTTCTCTTCTTCTGTAAGCTTGTCTAGCAATGAATATGGCGAAAAATGGTCAGTGTATGCTCTCCGGTAACGAATCCCATCGATCTCAACGGTATTTTCTTCGAATTGAATATCCTCGCCCTCTGTTACGAGTACGATTTCTAGATCGTCTCCGTTTCCGTTTTTGAGAATCTGAAAAAGCAATTCGACTTTCTCGGGAAGCGGCATGGGCAGAGACGTCCCGTCCTCGTTAAGCAGCCATATGTTGTAGTGTGTTTGCTGCTCTATTTCGTAGCCTTGGTCGTCAAGTTCCTCATGGGGCGGGGCTACTTCCACCACAAGCTTAGTGCCCCTTGGCAAAACCTTGTACGGGCCGCGGACCATAACGCGTTGGGTTTGGCTATTAACGTCGACGTCAGCTATCAGCACGTTTATCCCATCGTCCTGATTGTCTTCGCTCGGTGTTTCGGGCCTTTCTACAGGCCTTTGAGGTACCTCGGTAATCTCAAAAGCCCAGGATTCATCGGTAAGTCCGGTAGCCGCGGTGTAATAACTACCTTCAGCAACGTCGATTTTAACAGTATATTTGCCAGCATTAACGGGTGGACTGTCTATCAGATTCCCGTCAGAATCATAATAGTGTATTGTAATCTCACCCATTCCGGTTATGCCGGGTTTTGCGGTAACTCTGGCTTCTTTTTGTTCTCCATTGTAGGTCAAGTTCTCCGGCGGGGTGAAGGTAAAGTAGCCCGCATTTGTTTCTTTCCTTATCATTGTGGCAATGTTAATTGGGGCAGTTGAGTAAGTCAAGGTGCCACTGTCTTCTACATCCTTCTCGATCCAGGCTTTGGCTGTAATGTTTTGGCCTAAAAGGTCGCCAGCAAAATCGGCTAGATCCAAAGTCTCGTCAGCTACTTCGGTATCTACATTATATGAAAATTGATACGTAGCGCCATCTTCGGCGGTAGCAATAACCATTAAACGGCTGCCAGCTGGGACGGTGTAAGTTAACTTTTTGCCGTTCGCTGTAACGTTTGCTCTAGAAAGCTCTGCAGTTCCGTCTAAGCGCAGAACCATTGGCGTAGCGCTTGGAATTAGAGTGAAATTTTCGCTGCCATTTTTGCTAGCTGTTGCCGCAGAGGAAAAAATTACAGTTCCCAAGTTTAGTTTAAAAGCGGCAGCGACAGCGGTATTAGGGTAGGCAACAGAAGCGTTGTTTACGCCCTCGCCCGGTCGTGTATAGGTGGCGAACTCTTTGTTACCTAGATGTGGAGACCGGAGCCAGGAACGACTGCTCCAATGTGACTTATCAATCATAAGGCCATCCGCCTCCCCCACTGTTATTGTTGCCGCTCCATAATTGTTATTTCCAGGGCTTAATGCTGCATACAGAATACCCGTTGTTTTGTAATCCAGACTATTTCTTTTGTCTAAGGTTATTACCGTTGAAGGTAGCATTAGCGCCTGATTTTTAGCACTAAACCAGTTGGTGTTACTTTCTATTGTTTGCAACTGTTTACGAATATTGCTGGCTCCCCAGTGGTTTGGATTAACCGTTTGTGTTGTTGTTTCGCCTCCATAGCCGGTATCTGCGGGAGCATTATATACTTGCATTGAGGTAGACTCCTGAAACAAGTTTTCGGTGGTATTAGCTGAAATTAGTGCACCCTCCAGCATAAGCACCAAACCTGGTTTCCCCGAATTCGGTGCTTCGTCCCAGCCTATAACCGTCCATGTCATCGGACCTGCAGGTTTTTCATGCGTGGTGCCCCAGTCTTTGTAAAAATACTTTACTGGATTTGGCCGATTACCAAAAACTATGCGGATTACCCTGTCACTTTCTGTTCCCGTTGCCAGCAAGCCCGTGCCGCCGTTCGTTTCAGCGCAAAGTTGCATCAGCTCGTCCTTCGTTATAAACATTTCTTGCGGAATCTCTACTGGCACCGGTAATTCGGCTTCCGCCACAAAAATTCGTTCTCCCAGCGGCACCATTCCTGCCAGCAGAGACAAACTCACCACCACGGACAACAATTTTTGTGCCAGTTTCTTTTTCAATCTACACAATTTCCTTCCCTCCATAAATTTAAACTTCGTTTTTAATATAAATCAGATTAATTGTGATCAAAATATAGGCATGTTGATATTATGCCACAAATTTACACGGATATAAATATATTTTTTATTTAATTTTGCTTAAAAACGATTAAGGTTTTCATTTTAAAGTTGACGAAAATGACGAAATTGATGTGATACCATGATATTATGAAAAGGCCTATTTAAAATTCTAAAAAATAAATTAATCGCACCTACAGTGGTGTGATTTTTTATGCAAAAGGGGTGAAAGCATGTTAACAGAAATCTTGACAGTTGCAGGCGGAATGCTGCTTGCGGAGCTCATCAAGAAGCTTTGCACGTTGACGTGGCGCAGGCGATGAGACAAGAAATTTTGCACAGCTGCAAATATTGCGGCAGAATCCATGATGAAGAGCATGTTTGTAAGAGCAAACCGGTTAAGCGCAAAAAGATTGATGATGCCGTGCGGTTTAGAAACAGTGCGGTCTGGCACAGAAAACGGCAACAGATCAGGGAGCGCGACTGCTATTTATGCCAGGTGTGCATCAGGGAACTGTATGGAACCCACCGTAAATACAATTACGAGGGACTGCAAGTTCACCACGCGGTGCCCGTCAATTCTAGC
>CAQKRU010000032.1 GCA_948823415.1 uncultured Eubacteriales bacterium | reverse complement strand
ATAAAACCGCCAGGGCTCGGCTTTTAAAGCTAGACTCCGAAAGCCGAAAATTTAAAGTGATGGGCAGTGCGCTCATAGACTCGACGGTTGTTAAGTACACTCACGCGCAGTTTGGCAAAATAGATGATTCGCAGCTCGGCGCCGTGATTGATGCTATTACCGACAAGGGCCGCACTATGACGGAGATTATTTATTGGGACAAGGCTGCTAATCGCTTGAGAGCGCCTTTTTACGATAGTCAAAAGCTGAGTTCCCCGAAATTCCTGAGAAATAGCGTTGTTCATTCTAGCGACATCAATAACGACGGGATTATTGAAATTCCTAAAGTTGACTTGACCGATGGTTCTAATGAGAAATTCACCTATGTTTTGTCTTGGTTCCGGCACAACGTGGCTTCTGCCAAGAACGACTACGTCGAAAGCCTCATTATGAACGAGAAGGACTCCTATATTTTTGTCGTGCCCGGCAAATGGAAGCGGCCGGCCTTAGGCGACTATAGTGTTCGGTTCGGCTATGACTACAATTCGCGCACGTTGCGGATTTTTGAGCGCATCGAACATGACGGGCAGGTTGTTAAGAACCGAGAATTCTTGAACATTGCGGTATTTTCTAAAAAAGAATTTGATGAACTGCCGAACAGGACTGAATATCAGATTTTGACCCAAGAAGGAAACCGCATTTATGCGTCGATTGCTTTGGTTGAGGACTCTGAATTGGCCATTCCGGCTGAAGAGATTAAAAATAATTTTAGAACTATTTAAATTTTACGGGGAGGTATAGGCACGCGGCGAGCTCTTGTGCCGATTAACACTTATGAAGAAGATTTTGGTTGTGGAAGACGAGGCGGCAATTCGCGAATTTGTGGTTATTAACTTGCAAAGAGCCGGTTACGAGGTGACGGAGGCTGATTGCGGAGAAAAAGCGCTGCAGATTTACGAGGCTGATCCGACTTTTGACATCGCTGTGCTTGACATTATGATGCCGGGAATTGACGGAATTTCGGTGTGCAAGGAACTTCGAAAGCAGAACAACGAAATCGGGATAATCATGCTGACGGCGAAGACGCAGGAGATGGACAAAATAACTGGCTTGATGACGGGCGCGGACGATTACGTTACGAAACCTTTTAGCCCTTCGGAGCTTGTTGCGCGGATCGATGCGGTTTATCGGCGAGTGGCTTTGGCTCAGATGCGCGCTGAAAATAAGTTTAAGGAGGAGCTGAAATCCGGCGAATTCATCTTGAATATGCGCAATCGAACACTCTTGAAGCGCGGCGAATTGGTCGAATTGACTCAGGTTGAATTTCAGATTATGGAATATTTTTTCTCTAACCCAAGCACTGCGCTTAGCCGGACGGACATTCTGAATCATGTTTGGGGCGATGATTACGTTGGCGAGGAGAAAATTGTTGACGTGAACATCCGCAGGCTGAGGATGAAGGTTGAGGATGAGCCTTCGCTTCCGCGGCACATCTTGACGGTATGGGGACTTGGCTACAAGTGGGAGGCTTAAAATCGCACTACGCGCGAGTTTGAGAATAGTCTTTTTTGAAAAGAGGCGAGTTTTATGTTGGTTCGGGGCATCACCAAGCGGTGGCTTCTTAATAGCTTGGGCATGATTTTGGTCACTTTGGTCGCTATTGAGCTGGTTCTAGCGGTTTTCGTTCACGAATTTTTCTACAACGGCGTACAGCAAGCTGTTAGCGCTAAGGTGACTAGCCTTGTGAACGTTTTTCCGGGCTATCGAGAGGACTCGGAGAAGGATTTTGTGACCAAGGCCAAGATGTATATTTCGGATTTCGAAGATAAAAATTTGATGGAGGTCGTGGCCTTTAACAGCAGCAACGAGCCCATTTTTACCTCTACGGGCTTTTTGCCTGCCAGCAATTTTGAGATGACTGACTACGCTATGGCGCAGGAATCGGCGAGCCATATTGGGCTTTTTGTGGGGCGAAATTCCTCTGGCGAAAACGTGATGGCCACCACGAAGGCTATTTACACGGCCGACGGCGAATACATCGGCTCCATTCGATATATTGTGTCGCTGCGGTCTGTTGACAGCACTATTTTCTGGCTGATAATTGGCTGCGTGGTCATTGGGCTGGCGATCTTGCTTTTCGTCATTATGTCCAGCTCATATTTCATCAACTCTATCGTTAATCCGATTCGGGAAATTGGCAAAACGGCGCGGAAGATTGCTCTTGGAGATTTTAACGCAAGAATAAATAAACCCTACGATGACGAAGTTGGCGAGCTTTGCGACACTGTGAATTATATGGCTCGCAAGCTGGGCGAGGCTGAGAAGGTCAAGAATGAGTTTATCTCGTCTATTTCGCACGAATTGCGCACCCCTCTGACGGCGATTAAGGGCTGGGCCGAGACTATTGAGCTCGGAGAGGAAACGGACTCCGAAATGAACAAGCGTGGCCTCAAAGTTATAATCCACGAAGCTGAGCGGCTCTGCGGTTTGGTGGAAGAGCTTTTGGATTTTTCTCGATTGCAATGCGGAAAAATGGTGCTGTCGTTGGAGCGGATTGATATTTTGGCCGAAATCAGTGAGGCTGTTTACATGTTCAAAGACCGCGCCGCTTCGGAAAGCAAGGACCTTATCTATGCGGAACCTCCAATATTGTCGCCAGTTTTGGGCGATAAAAACCGCCTGCGCCAAGTTTTCATCAACGTTATAGACAATGCCCTCAAGTATACTGCGAGCGGCGGCACTGTCACCGTGAAGGTCAAGGAGGCCGCGGGGTACATTTACATCTCGGTCAGCGACACTGGCTGCGGCATCCCGGCGGAGCACCTGCCACACGTTAAGGACAAATTTTACAAGGCGAACACGGCTCAAAAAGGCTCTGGAATCGGCCTGGCAGTGGTTGATGAGCTCGTTCAGCTGCATTCTGGCAGCTTGGATATTGCGAGCGAAGAAAACGTCGGCACGGTTGTTACGATCGCTATCCCCATTGCAAAAGCCACGAGCGAGAGTTAAAATTCTTTAAACGAAAAAAAGAAAGGCTCTAAAAATGACGTTAACGCAAGTCTATTTGCAAGGCAAACGGCTTTTAACCGAGGCTGAGGTCGACTCCTCTGCCTTTGACGCTATGTGCATCTTTAAATTTTGCTTCGGTATTGACCGCCAGGGCTTGATTTTGCACGGAAATGATGCCGCAGATGAAAGAAAATCTGCTAGATTTTTTGAACTGATACATCAAAGGGCAACAAGTCGGCCTTTGCAATATATCCTAGGGGCGTGGGAGTTCATGGGAGTCGAATTTAAGGTTGGCGAAGGTGTGCTGATTCCTCGGGACGACACAGAAGCCTTAGTTTCAAAAGTTTTGTCGCTTATAGAAGACGTTAAAAAGCCGAAAATTTTGGATTTGTGCGCCGGACCAGGAACTATCGCCATAACTTTGGCCAAATTCCGCGTGGATGCTTCTGTTTTCGCGGTGGAGCTTTCTGAAGTAGCTTTAAGATATTTGCAGGCGAACATAAATTTAAATGCAGTCGAAAACGTCACGCCTCTGCGCTTTGACGTGCTTTTGGATGCAGATAAATTTAATTTTAATGAGTTTGACATAATCGTCTCGAACCCGCCGTATATTGCGACTTCTGAGCTAAAAAGTCTGCAAAAGGAAGTTTTGAGTGAACCTCAAATGGCTTTAGATGGCGGCTCCGACGGATTAATGTTCTACCGCGCTATTGCTGAAAATTGGGTCAAGTTTTTGTGCCGGGGTGGATATCTCTGCGTGGAAGTTGGATTGGGCCAAGCTCTCGCCGTTGCGGACATGTTTAAAGCGGTGGGCCTAGATAGCATCGAGGTTATTCGCGACTTAAACGGCATCGATCGCGTTGTTACCACCAAAAAATTGTGAGTTCTTGATTTTGCCAGTGCGATTGGTTATAATGAAGAAAAAATACGAAAAAGTCACGGTTTGCGTGATGTTTTTGAGGTGCTTTTTATGAATATCCTTGTTATTGGCTGCGGGAAGCTAGGCGCGCGGCTCGCCAACACTCTGTGCTACCACGGGCACGACGTTTCTATTGTTGATCGCGATGAGGACGCCTTTGAGCAGCTAGATGACGATTTTGACGGTATGACTGTGGTTGGGATGCCCATGGATATGAACGTTTTGCGAAACGCCGGAGTCGAAAGCTGCGATGCTGTTGCGGTTGTTACCGCTGACGATAATCTGAATATAACCGTTTCACAGATCGTGAAGGAATTTTTTTATGTTGAAAACGTGGTTGCGAGAATCACCGACCCGGTGCGCGAAGACGTTTTTCATCAGTTCGGGTTAAAGACAATTTGCCAGACGAACTTGGCTTGCGGCGCTTTGTACTCGGCTTTGGTTAACGAATTCACCGAGAAACAGCTGCATTTTGGCGACAACACGGTTGGGATCATTGTGAAGGAAGTCGATCCTATTTTGGTTGGCCGGACTGTTGATGCGGTGCCGATGAAGGCGGTTGAGACCATTATGGGCGTTTTGCGCGAAAACGGCAAGCTTTATCTTTATGACGGGCGGCAAAAAATCGTGCTGAATCCGAAAGACAAGATCATTTTGACGCGCATAAGCGACTAAAATTTGAAAAAGGGGGCACATCGATAAAGCCTCGCTGTAGTGCTGTTATCGGGTTGTATGAGAATTGTTATATTGGGCGGCGGCAAGCTTGGATACCACTTGGCGCAAAACATGCTTGAGCGGGATTACGAGGTCGAGCTGATCGAGAAAAACAAGATAAAATGCATGCATTTGGCCGACGTACTGGACGTTGAGGTCGTTTGTGGCGACGGTACTGAGATTAAGGTTTTGGCCGACGCTAGAACCCACAAGGCGGACTGCTTTATCGCTGTGACGGGCAGCGACCAAGATAATTTGGTGGCTTCGCAGCTGGCCAAAAAGAGATTTCAGGTGAAGAAGGTCATAACCCGGGCCAATAATCCCCGAAATTTGGAGGCTTTGCGAAAGCTCGGGATGGACAACGCCGTGAGCAGCACCGAGATTATTACTCGGCTGATTGAGCAAGAGGTTGAGAGCGCCGAAATGCGCCTTGTGACGAGCCTCAACAAGGGCCGGGCCGCTATTTGCGAGATTGTTATTCCGGAAGACGCCAAGATAAACGGCGCTTCTTTGAAGGACATCGAGCTGCCGAAGTCTTCGCTTATTATCTCTATTTTGAGGGACGAAAGCCTGATCATTCCGCAAGGTGACACGAAAATTTATTCTGGAGACGAAGTTGTTGCCGTTTGTGACGGGCATTCTCAAAAAAGCTTGATGAAGATGTTCTCGGAAAAATAGCCTCGTGTTGCGAATTTTACGCACTTAGCTGCGTGTTTGGATAGTACCAGAGCAGGATTTGCTTATAGCCAGAGCCCTGCTTGGCCATGCTTTGGGCTCCGTACTGACTCATCCCTACGCCGTGACCGTAGCCCTTGGTTGTGAACTCTATTTTGTCGTTTTGGATGCTTACCTCAAAATTTGATGACCGAAGTGAAAATATTTCTCGAATCTCCCGACCGGTGGCGCTTTTTGAGCCTACTTTTGCCTCTAGCACCATGCCGGATGAGGTTCGATTTTTTATTTGCAAAAATGTCTGCGGATCCTCGCCAAAAGACACATCTGGCCACTTGCTTTTTGCTAGATTTTTAAATTCCTCTAAAGAAAATTCTTTTTTACTCAAATAGCCCGGCGCCAGCAGATCTCCAGGGCTTGCAACGGCATTTAGATACGTGCAGCTGCCGCCAAATACGTCTGCTACATTCTCGGTGTTCCCCGACGATATCGAGTGATACAGCGCTTCTATGTATTTATCGTCTTGCCGCAGGCTTTGCCCCTGCACTGCGTCCACAGCTTGGCTTATTTTATTGTAATAAAAATCGAAATCCTTGCCCCAGCGCTCTTGCAGCTGCTCTTTTGTCGCATAATAGTACATTTTAGACGAATCTACTGCAAAGTCGGCCCCTTTTAAGCTTGGATCGGGGATTTGCGCATTTTTTTCTTTCAAAAAGCTAAAATACGTATATGCCGCCACGGCCTGGGCTTTTAGTGCTTCTTCTTCAAATGTTGCGGGCATTTCTGTCGCCACCGTGCTTATGATGAACTCTCTGGCGGGTAATTCTAGCACTTGACCTGTGGCTTGATCTAGCAATTTGAACGTGTTTTCTTTTTGAGTCTCTTCTTTTGGCGGCTCGCTGCACACTGCCTTTAGCGAGTTTAGGCTTAGCTCGGGTGGCTTAAAGTTTAGTTTAAAATTAATGTCCGACAAGCCCCTCATTGTGATGGCCAGCGGTATGAAAAAGATTAAAAACAACAAGCTCAGCATAAAAAATAATTTTTGTTTCATGGCAATAAATCATCCTTTTTTATTTAATTTATTATATTTTTTAAGGATTTATGATAAAACTTTTGGATCGGCCTATTTACAAATTGCTTTTTAAGCGGTAAAATAAGAAATAAAAAGACTTTTGGAGGCATCAGATATGAAATTAAAGCTTAATTGGATTCCTTTTGTCATTTCGTTTATTTCCATTTTGGGTCTGCGGGTGTACCAGATTTTGTCAATAGGCAATCCCGCTGTCAGAATTTATTGGGATAATTTTGAAATCGTCTGCTTCATCATTGCGGCTGCCTCTTTTGGAATTATAATGATCGCAAGTTATATTTCAAAAGATGCTCCGGACGTTTTTGTGATTAAGAAAAATCTTTTAACCAGCTTTGTTGCGATTTTAACGGCTGTACTTGCTTTGTGGAATTCTGTTGAAAAATTTAGATATTATTGGTCGGCCGTA
>CAQKRU010000031.1 GCA_948823415.1 uncultured Eubacteriales bacterium | reverse complement strand
ACCGCGAAGACAAGCCATACTATAAGACGAAGATAAATATCGCGTTTGCGTTTTCGAACAAAGTAAGCGGAGCAGAGTACTATCATAACTCGAGCTGGCTGGAGTATGGCGGTGCGCCCGAAAAGGCCGTGAAGAACGCGTTTGTGTACCAGATCGACTCCTACTTGAAGCAGGGCGGAAAGTACAACAAAAACGAGAGCAAGATAACGTTTGCCGATGTGGAGGACTGCTTGGTTGTGGTGGTTTCGTCGTTTTCGAACGTGACGTCGTATGAGAACCAGACGAAAAAATCGATAACGAACAAGGGCATACAGGACGCCATGGTCGAGATGTTCCGGCATCAGCTGGAGGTTTATTTTATCGAGAACCCGACGGACGCCGAAAAAATCGGGGCGCAGGTGCTCATAAACAAACGAAGCCGCGAGGATGCAGAAAAGACGCGGCTTAACATCAAAAAGAGACTGACGAGCAATATGGACATCACGAGCCGGGTTGCGAAGTTTGTGGACTGCCGGAGTAAGGATGTGTCGGAGCGCGAGCTATTTATCGTGGAGGGCGACTCTGCGCTGGGAGCTTGCAAACAGGCGCGCGACCCGAATTTTCAGGCGATCATTCCGATTCGCGGCAAGATTTTGAACTGCCTGAAGGTCGATTATAACAAGATCTTTAAAAGCGAGATCATAACGGATCTCATTAAGGTCCTGGGCTGCGGAGTGCAGATAAAATCTAAGGCGAGCAAGGATTTGGCGTCGTTTGACATAAATTTGCTACGGTGGAACAAGGTTATTCTTTGCACGGATGCCGATGTGGACGGCTTTCAGATCCGAACGTTGCTGTTGACGATGATTTATCGGTTGACGCCCCGGCTGATCGACGAAGGCAAGGTTTTCATCGCGGAATCGCCGCTTTATGAGATCAACACGAAGAGCGAGACGTACTTTGCGTACACGGAAAAGGAAAAGGAGGACTTCATAAAGGGCTTGGGGGCGCAGAAGTATACGATCCAGCGGTCGAAAGGGCTTGGCGAAAACGAGCCGGATATGATGAATCTGACGACGATGAACCCGAAAACGCGCAGGTTGATAAAGATAATGCCGGAGGACGCGCAACGGACGGCGCAGATGTTCGACGTGCTGCTGGGGGACAACATAGCGGGCCGCAAGGAGTTCATTGTGGAGAACGGGCATCTTTACATTGACGTCGCGGACATCAGCTGAGCGGCCGCGCAAAGGTTACGGAGGTGAAAAGTTTTGGCATCGAAGAAAAAAGATTTTTCAAAAGATATAAACGGGCATGGTGGCCGGACACACGGGGTAATTAACGGTGCGGGCGAAATCGTGGAGCAGAAAATCGCGAGTACGCTGGAGAAAAACTATATGCCGTACGCGATGAGTGTGATTTTGTCGAGGGCCATCCCGCAGATAGATGGTTTTAAGCCGTCGCATCGCAAGCTGCTCTACACTATGTACAAGATGGGGCTTTTGGGCTCGGCCAGGACTAAGTCGGCGAACATAGTGGGGCAAACGATGAAGCTCAACCCGCACGGAGACAGCGCGATTTATGATACTATGGTGCGTCTGAGTCGCGGCTATGAGGCCTTGTTGCACCCGTATGTGGATTCTAAGGGAAATTTTGGTAAATTTTATTCTAGAGACATGATGTGCGCAGCTTCGCGATACACCGAGGCGCGGCTTGACGACATCTGTGAGGAGCTTTTTAAGGATATCGACAAGGACACCGTCGATTTTGTGGACAACTACGATAACACGCAAAAGGAGCCGACCCTGTTGCCGGCGAGCTTTCCGTCGATTTTGGTGAATGCGAACACGGGGATAGCCGTGGGCATGGCGAGCTCGATTTGCCCGTTCAACCTGCGAGAGGTCTGCAAAGTGACGACAATGCTGATTAAAGCCCCGGAGGCGGACATAAGCAAAGTGCTCCTGGCGCCCGACTTTACCGGCGGAGGCAGCATAATTTACGACGAAAAGGCCATGACCGAAATTTACAAAACGGG
Source organism: uncultured Eubacteriales bacterium (assembly GCA_948823415.1). Classification (GTDB taxonomy): domain Bacteria; phylum Bacillota; class Clostridia; order Oscillospirales; family Acutalibacteraceae; genus CAG-557. Next base: position 4,888 of record CAQKRU010000031.1, on the reverse strand, counting down.
CCGCGGCAGCATAAAGGTGCGTGCGCGGTATACTTACGACAAATCACAGAACTGCATTGATATTAGCAGTATTCCGCCCACCACAACGTCAGAAGCGATCATCGAAAAGATCATTGACCTTGTGAAAAAGGGCAGCGTGAGGGAGATCTCGGACATACGCGACGAAACGGGAATAGAAGGCCTGAAGATAACGATTGACCTAAAACGGGGAACGGACGCAGAAAAACTCATGCAAAAGCTGTACAGAATGACGCCGCTTGAGGATTCGTTCTCGTGTAACTTCAATGTGCTGATAAACGCCACGCCACGAATGCTGGGAGTAAGAGCGCTACTTCGCGAGTGGATTGCCTTTAGAACGGAGTGCGTGCGCCGCAGAACGCAGTTTGACCTTCATAAGCAAAAAAGCAAGATGCACCTACTGTCGGGCCTCAAGAAGATTCTTGTAGACATAGACAAGGCGATAAAAATCATACGAAACACGAAGGAAGAATCGATGGTGGTGCCCAACTTGATGCAGGGTTTCGACATCGACGAGGTGCAGGCGGACTACGTGGCGGAGATAAAGCTGCGGCACTTGAACCGAGAGTACATTCTGAAGCGGACGGACGAGATCGAGCGGCTAAAGGAGCTGATCAAAGAGCTAGAGTCGATTTTGAATGACGACGAAAAAATAAAGGAAATAATCGCGCAAGAGCTCAAAAATATTGCAGAAAAGTATGGCAAACCGAGGAAAACTATGCTAATATACAAGGAGGACGTGGCCGAGGCCGACGTGGAGGAGGAAGTGCCGGATTATCCGGTGCACCTGTTCTTTACGCGGCACCAGTATTTCAAGAAAATCACGCCGCAGTCCTTGCGGATGAGCAGCGATCAGAAGCTAAAAGACGGAGACGAAATTTTGCAGAGCATCGAAGCGAGCAATAATTTTGACTTGTTGTTTTTTACGGATAAGCAGCAGGTCTATAAGGCGAAGGTTGCGGATTTTGCGGATTCGAAGGCGAGCGTGCTTGGAGAATTTGTGCCAGCCAAGCTAGAGATGGAGCCGGATGAATCGGCTTTGTGCATGATTGCGACGCAGAATTATGCGGGATGCGTGCTGTTCTTTTTTGAAAACGGCAAGGTCGCCAAGGTGACGCTCGAGGCCTACAAAACCAAGACGAACAGAAAAAAGCTGGTCAAGGCTTATTCGGATAAATCGCGCGTTGTGGGGATTAAATATTTGGGCGAGGAAAAAGATTTTTTGGTGACTTCGTCGGCAGGGCGGGCGTTGGTTTTTAACACGAGCATGCTTAACGCTAAGACGACGAAGTCGACGCAGGGCGTCTCGGTAATGAGCCTGAGAAAGGGGTACCGCGTTGTTGCCGCAAAGGAGCTTGACCCAAAGAGTTTAACCGACGTGGCGAGGTATTATCGGCCAAAGAACTTACCCGCCGCGGGAACGGTGCCGAATTCAAGCGCGGACGGGCCAGAGCAACTGACGTTGTGATTATAATTTTGTGAAAAACGAAGGAGAACAGAACTATGGGCATCAAAAAAGACTGGATGGAGCGGCAAATAGAGGCGATTGCTAACACGTTTGCGGCGATTCTTTTTGGAAAAGACAAGGTGAAGACGATTTTGGACGTGGACGAGGGTGAAGATTCCGCAACAGAGCTGGAAGATGACATCTTAGAGAGAATGGCAAAAAAGCTGATAGCGGATAAAAACTTTAACAAGGCAGAGAGGCTGATATTTGACGGTCTGGACAAGCAAAAAACGGCCAGACGCTTTGAATTGGCGCTAAACTTTTTTAACGAAGCACATGAATTCAGCGATGAAACCTTGGCAAAGTATGATTACTCGCATGATAAAATCGAAAAAGGCATAGAAAGACTAAAAGTTTTGTACAATGTGGACGAAGCAGATGAAGATGAATAAATAGCCAAGTTTTGTTGACAAATTAATGGGAAAGATATATAATAATTGCGTTTAAGCTGATTTATGAAATATTTTGACGGCCAAGTGGACGTATTTATGCGCGTTTGGGGGAATTTTTTTGTTAACATTGGGGACAAAAGGGGCGCTAGACTACACTGTTCAAAAAAAGGACACTTATAAATCGCAGGAGTTGGGGAATTTAGACGTTTTGTCGACTTCTTCGATGATCTATTTTATGGAATCCACCGCGTGCAAAAGCTTGGAGGATCACTTAGAAAAAGGCCTCACCACTGTGGGGAGGTCCATGAATATTCAGCATTTTTGCGCTACTCCGGTGGGAACGCAGGTGAAGTTTGAATCGGAGCTTGTGAAGATCGACGGCAAGTTCTTGACGTTTGAAGTTACGGCCAAAGACCCGTTCGGCGTGATGGGAGCTGGAGTTCACGAGCGCACAATCGTGGATAGCCAATATTTAACAATGAAGGCGTTCGTAAAAAAGGTGGAATAGCTTACGCAAAATTGATTTGTGGAGGCGAGTCTGATGGGCTTTTTAGCGGTAATTTTCTTGATTTTGTTGTTCGTGCTATTTTTGTTTTCCTTTCGGCTAAAAAATGACGTCAAAGCGCTAAATGCCCGGCACGAACCAAAAGAACTGAAATTTGGAGACGGCAAAAAGTCTGCGCTGGTGGTTTATCAGCCGACAAAACACGGAGCAGAAACTGAATTAACGATGGCCCTTGCTGATTGTTTAGCGCAAAATGGCTACACAGTCACGGTGAACTACCCATCGCACGAGCTTAAATATATTTTGAGCGAATACGACTTGCTGGTGTTTGGCTCTGGCGTGTGTCTTGGCCGAGTGTCGCCGATCTTGAGCGAATACATAATGACGCACCCGTTTAAAAACAAGAAAGTTTTGGTGTACACGGTGGGCCGGAATGCCGGGGATCTTACAGATTTAAACGAGCTAAAAATCTTGATTGACGCGCAAAATAACGAGGTCCACGCAATAAAAGTGAGCAAAGGGCAAGAGGCTGATTTTATTGCCTTTGTCCGCAATTTGATTAATAACTAAATAAATTTCTATAAAAGAAAATACCCCAGATGTCGCAACACATAGAGCGACAACCGGGGTATTAATTTTGAAAACCTACATACTTTCGGGCACGCTGATTTTAAGCATGTTCAAAACGTTGCAAATAACGGTCTTCACGCAGAGGCAAAGGCTAATCCGCGCGAACATCAAGGGCTCGTCGTCGCAATTAACGCGGCAAGAGTTGTAAAATTTATGAAACAGAGTGGCCAAGGCGATCACATAGCGCGTGATGCGGGTCGGATCGTAACTTTTAGCAGAGTCAACGATCTCACCGGTGTACATGGCCAAATGCCGGATCAAATCGCGTTCCTCCGGGGTGTTAAGCAAAGAAAGTTCTGCTAAAGAGCAGGCCCGAGGCCGAATATTCTCCTTTTCAAGCGCCCGCAAAATGCTGCAAATCCGAGCGTGCGCGTACTGCACGTAGTAAACGGGGTTCTGGGCGTCCTCTTTGACCGCCAAATCGAGGTCGAAATCCATCTGAGTGTTGGCCTCGCGCATGTTAAAAATGAATCTGGCCGAGTCCACCGAAACTTCGTCCAAAAGGTCGGCGAGCTGAATGGCCTTGCCGGTACGCTTGCTCATGCGAACGACCTGGCCGTCTTTAACGAGCTTCACAAGCTGCATCAAAATGACCTCCAGCTTGTTCCCATCCAGGCCAATAGCGTCCATAGCGCCCTTGACGCGCGCGACATGCCCGTGGTGATCGGCGCCCCAGATGTCGATGCAAAGATCAAAGCCGCGCTTAACGAATTTGTTGCGGTGATAAGCAATATCGGCGGCGAAATAGGTGGGGTTGCCGTTTTGGCGGACCAAAACCTCGTCCTTCTCGGAGCCAAACTTAGTCGCCTTGTACCACAAAGCGCCGTCGAGCTCATAAGTCATGCCGTTATTCTTCAAAATCTCGATAGTCTCAGTAATTTCGCCATTGTTGTGCAGGTCGCTCTCGTGGAACCACTTGTCAAAAACGATGCGGTATTTTTCGAGGTCAATCATCATCTTAGTGATGTTCTTCGGCAGCGCAAAGTCAATCAACGCCTGCTGACGGATGGCCGGATCGACGTTCAAGTAGCTGTCGCCGCTTAGATCGATAAATTCCTGCGTCAAATCCTTAATATCCTCGCCGTGATAGCTATCCTCGGGCAACGGGTGATTTTCCTCGCCGTCAAGAAGCTGCAAATAGCGCACTTCTAGGGACATCCCAAACTTGTCAATCTGATTCCCCGCGTCATTTATATAAAACTCGCGCCAAACATCAAAGCCAGCCGCATCCAAAACCGCAGCCAAGCAGTCTCCCAAAGCGCCACCCCGAGCATTTCCCATGTGCATGGGGCCGGTGGGGTTCGCCGAGACAAACTCAACCATAACCTTCTTACTCCGCCCAAAGTCAGAGCGGCCGTAGTCAGCGCCAAGCGCCAAAATGTCGTTCATAACAGAAGCGTAAAATTTTTTCGCAAAGAAAAAGTTGATAAACCCAGGCCCGGCAATCTCGAATCGGTCAAAAAGACTACCGCTCAAATCCAAGTTCTGACCGATAATCTCCGCAATTTTAATGGGCGCCATGCCAAATTTCTTGGCATTCACCATAGCAACGTTAGAAGAAAAATCCCCGTTTTTGCGGTCGGCAGGAGTCTCCACATTAACGCAAATGGCCTCATAAACAGGCGGCAAAGCCTCACTCTTAACAGCCGCGTCAACAGCAGCGCCAATAATCCTCTTCAAATCGTCAATAGCCCCAAACACGATCTTAGACATCCCCGTCATCCTCCTTAACATCCACAACAATTTCGTTCTCGCTAAAAGCCGCACCGCCGGAGTCCAAAGCGTAACGAATAGCAATACAGCAACGACCATCACCAAAATCGCAAGCCAAATCAT
>CAQKRU010000030.1 GCA_948823415.1 uncultured Eubacteriales bacterium | reverse complement strand
CTTCATATTCAACATTAAATATTTGGCTTGCATAGGACACGAGAGTCTTCACGTCATCTACACTTACATCACATCCGTGCCAAGTTCCTCCTATTTTACTAAACTCACAGTTTTCAAAGAAATCATCTAATTTCTTGTATTCTTCTTTGTCTTGATCTAGTTCCCCCTCTTCGTCACTCATTTCATCAAAAAATTCACCTAACTTAAAATCGTTACGCAAATGTTCAGCAAAAGCATGGATCTCTTCTGCGGTCGTCATTCCATATGCTTTGGCGCTATCGTCCTCAAGGGCCCCAGGTGCTGCCTCTTCGGTTGGCGCTGCTCCGTTTTTATTGTCAGTTGAAACTTTAGGCTCTGCTTCTTTATTTTCATTTTCAATTTGATCTTGAACATCTATAGTTACAGATGGCTCTGCAGGCTGCGCTTCCTCGTTTGGCGCTGCCGCCATCTTTACAGGTTTGCCGCAGAAACTTCCGCCTGAAAAAGTCGCAGGCATCTCTACTTCTTCTAGTGCGTTACAGCCCAAAAATAAATCGTTTCCAACCTTGGGCACGCCCAAAAATTTTACAGAAGTCAAGCTTTTACATCCATAAAAGGCCCTATTTTTAATCGATGTTACGCTTTTCGGAATAGTTACCTTTGCCAGCTTTTCATACATAAAAAAGGCATTATTCCCAATCGTTGTTACGTATGGCCCTATAACAACTTCTGTTATCTCATTTCTAGCAGCCCACCATGGTGCTTTCGTTGATGCGTAATTGTCCATAGGCCCCTCGCCAAAAATACGCAGGACATTTCCTTCAATCTTCCAGTTAACATTTGTGCCGCACCTGCCTTCGCGTACTGCCCCTACGGCCTCTTTCGCCGTGGTTGAAGCTGCAGCTTTTTTGGCGGTCGGTGTTGCAAGTGTTTCTTTTTCTTTCTCTTCCGGTGGCGCTACTTTTTTATTCTTTTCCTCTAATTGTTTAGTTTCTTTGTTTTCCTTTTCTTTCTTTTCCTTTTGTTTCTTATCCTTGATGTTTTTAGAACTATCATCCACTTTTTTAATTTTTGTCGGTATTTTTCCATCCTTATTTAGAGTTTCACTGTTTACGTTGTTTTTCTTCTTTGCCTCGGTGGCTGGATTAGAAGCATCCTCCATTTTAGGCGTTGTTGGTATTTTTTTAGTCTGATCCTCTTTGTTGTGCGTTGCCTGCGGCTCACTTTTATTTGTTTTATTGTCGTCAACTTTTGCTTCTGGGGTAGCTGATTTATCAGATTTTTTTCTCGAGTCTTTCGCAGCAATTTCAAACAATCCACCCGCAGCATTAGTCCTGTTGGCTTTTTCCACAGTACCAGAAGATGTTGTTTGTTCAGTATTTTGGGGTGTATTCTTTGCAGCATTCGCCTGCTGCGCAACGTTATTTTTTGCCGCTGGCTTGGCAGCATTTGCCTGTGGTGCAACGTTATGCTTTGCCGCGGGCTTAGCTGCATTTGCATGTGGTGCAACGTTTATTTGCGGTGCCACCGGAGTGTTTTTTGCATTACTATTTGGCAAAACCACATTTTTATTTTGCATAACATCTCTGCGGTTTTTCTGCTCCGTTCCATTTGCTTTATAGGACTTATTATCGTTCCGGTCAATGTTTCCACCAGCTTGAGCCTCATTCCCTTTATTATTTACAGCTGATTTTTGACCTGGCCCCGACATTTTATCAGCTGCATTTTTTGCATTAGTATTTACCTCGTCCTGGTTATTACGCGAGTCTTCTTCACTGGACTGATTTTTAGAGCTCGTTGTTACGCTGGATGTTGGCTGTTTCAAAAGAAACTTTTGCGCGGCAGGTGCAGCAAAAGATGCAGCAGTAAGACCAGCGAATAGCCACACTGCTGCTGTTCGTTTCAGATTTGCACCACCACTTACATTTAACAAGTCTTCCTCGCTTAGCGCAGACATCTGCTCATTAGCGTACTGCAAAAAGTCGTCTGCGGTAAAAATTATCCCATTCTTTTTTGCAAGTGGAACAACATTATCCGCAATAATTTTTTCTTCGTTCCCCTCTTCTTTTTGCAACTTTTCGTTAATTAAAATTAACTCTTTCTGCAAATTTTCGTTTGATTTTACCAAATTTAAAAACTTTTCCACATTTTTAATCGACATTATAAACCCTTCTTTCCTCAACATTCCTTAATTTATGTTATTTGAATATATTTATACTATCATAAAAAAATATTTTTGTCAAGTTTTTATAACAAAATAATAACAACCGAAAGAAATTAATAAATCCTTTCGGCTGTTTCATCATATCTACTAATTTGTTTTTATTCATAGCGCCATACTAAAAACTTAGCGTTATGTTCAAAATTTTCCTTTGCTGGACTTTTTAATTATTTGATGCCTAAAACTCCGCTAAGTATGCCTTCGGAGCTGCACCTTAAAATTTCACACATTCAAAACTTTATGTGGTTAATATTTATATAAATTTTTATCGCCATTTGTGCATATATACAAAAATCTCAAAAATATATTGCAATATATATATATATAATAGGATAAAAAACACATAAATATTGGGTGGTGCTATGATGAAAATTATGAAAAATCTGGTTAAAAGGGCAAGGTTACTGATATTTTGTATGGCTATATTTAATAGTGAGGCCATTTTGTTGCCTAAAACTTGCGTGGGGCAGACAATAAACTACGCCACTACGTTTGAGGAACTAAACAACGCCATAACAAATGCTCAGGACGGCGATATTATTTATGTCTCAAAAAACATAACAGTTCCGAGTTCTTTCGTCAACAGCGCGAGCAGTACGGCCTACATGGTTGCTAAAAAACGGATAACCATCGAAGGTCTCGGCGCTGATGTTACCATTAAAAGAGAAGGTGGCAAGTCGATTTTGGAGTGTAATGGCAGCGGCGCAGTCGTGAGCTTAAGAAATTTGACTTTTGACGGCGGCGCAATATGGACTTCCGATGTTGTTAGCGATGTATCTAACAGCGGTGTTTCTGGGCGGTCTGTAATTGATGTTGCGGGCGGGGCAACGCTTAACTTAGAGTCCGGGGCTATTATCCAAAACGGCTTTACAACTGATTCCAGCGCAACGAACACAACTGATGCTGGTTCTGCTGCCTATGGCGGCGGAATACGCGTTGACTGGAAGTTGCCTGGCGGAGGAACCATAAATGTAAAAGCCGGGTCAATAATTAGAAGTTGCAAGGCAAGTTCTTCAAAAGACGGGAACGGTTATGGAGGAGGAATTGGTGCATATAACAATGCAAAGCTAAATCTTTATGGAGGAATAATTGAAAAATGTTACGCAAGACAAGGTGGAGCCATTGGATGTACTTATCGGGGCGGAACGTCAAACACAACAGCTGCAGTAATTAAAGTCTACGGCGGTACCTTGCAAAATAATGCAGCTGTTAGCGGCGGTGCACTATGTTGCGAAGGAAAAACCGAACATTATGTAAATGGTGGTACCATTATAAATAATCAGGCATCTACAAAAGGTGGAGCTATAGCGTTAACAGAAGAAGATACGATTTACCTTGCGGCCAAAGGTTCATCACTTGTAATTGAAAACAACAGTGTAAGCCCAAATGATGCATCCGTGGATCAATTTGGCTACGAGGGCATCTACATAGACCCCCGTTCTACCGCCAATACGTTAATAGAGAATAAAACAGTCTCTTTTGACACAAAGGGCGGGAACACTTTTCCTGACCTGACCGTGGAAAAGGGCCACTCTCTCGGTGAAGCATTCCCCGGGAACCCCATTAAACTGGGATACGTTTTCTCCGGCTGGTTTACCGATAACGGTACGTTCCGAAATCAATTTACAAGCACCACCATTGTGACCGAAGACACCACTGTATACGCTAAATGGGACATCGCGCCGGTGCAAATCATCTCTCCTGTTCCAAATGCAGTGTTTGACCCCGGCGCCACAGTGACGATTTTGGGCACGGGTGTTCCCGGGCACACTGTGAAAATCACGGAGGGCATTAAAATCCTCGCCACAACACAAGTGGACCCAGATGGTTACTGGTCTACGCAGCTAAGCGGCCTTCCCGGCGGCACACATACCGTTTCGGTGAATCAATCCGACCCTTACGGCAGTGCCTTCCCAGCGGTATCCGTGAGCTTTAAAATTCTAAAAATAACAACAGAAAAAGACTATGACTGCATCCTGCCAGCGAGTTTGGAGTTCGACGGCACAGAAAAGCAAGTCATAATAAGGCCAAAAGACAAGATAACCGGTATAGGTGAGATTACCGAGTTCTACATTCCGATAAATTCGGACGGCACCGAAGGTACGCCTTCAACCACACCGCTAATTAACGCAGGAAGAGTCAGGGTTCGGTACGATGTTGCAAAAGGAACGGACTACAGTGCCGCAAAGGGTCTCCGTGCCAGATTTTTCCTTATTAATTAAAAATGTGTCTCAAAACATCAAGGGATATGTTTTAGTAAGTCTGCTTTCACTTACAGAAAGGCTTCTTTCTTACGCAATACCCTTAATTTGTCTATATCTCTAAAAAAGCCGCTAACTTTTGTTAACGGCCTTTTAATTTTTTTAGTTACAAAATCTTTCGTAACTTCGAGTGCGGTGAAATTTTTCTTGTGCCGCCTTATCTATTGGCTCCCCGCCGCAAAAAGCTGACTATCTTCCTTTATTCCAGCGATAAACTCAAACAAAACATTGCAGAGAAAAATTTGGTGAAAGCCCGAAGATACGGGTCTTGTATAAAAGCGTGTCGGTAGAAATGGCAAATGGTAAAGTCCCCTGCATATGCAAAAATGCACATAGTAAAAAATTTTTAGTAACAAAAATTACAAGCACTTAAAATATTTATAATCCTTCGGAAAAGAAATCATTGTCAACTTTTTTTACTTCATAAACATGCTCCACAGATACCCCAACATTATGCTTAATCATTAACCTTGTTAAAGTCAACCCATCGACTAAAACGACTTTTGTTCCAAGTAAATTAGCCGCGTATTGCAATGCACCACTTGAAAACTTTGCGGTTGTGATAAATAACCCTTTTTGTGCCTGTTGTCCTTGAAGAGCTCCCACAAATTTCTGAATCTCTGGCTTTCCGGCCGTCTGATCTGTTGCCCATTGTTTTGCCTGAATATAAATGTTACTGAACCCAAGCTGATCCTCTTTGATTATCCCGTCTATTCCGCCGTCGTTAGATTGCTGGGTAACCATTCCTGCCTCTGTAATGCCATTTCCATAACCCATGTGAAGCAACAGGTTAACTACCAATTTTTCGAATTGTGCTGATGATAATTTCATAACTTCATCCATAAGCTGGCTTGCCAATGTTGCTGTTATTTGTTGAAACGCCGTATCCAAAATTTCTGTAGGAGACTCATCTTTTTCTTCATCAACCAAATTCGAAACATTGGGAGTTAATGTTTTATGAAACGCTCTAAATTTTTCTGATTTTTCCAAATACTTAATATTTATTTCTTTTCTAGAGGCCAAAGCCTTTTTGCCGTCATCAGTGATACGGTATTTCCCTCTTGAAGGAGTTTCAACAAGGCCAAAATCAGCATGGCTTGTGGACTTGAAGGTTATTTTGCCTACTTTTCTTCCTAAAAAAAGTAGTTGCCTAATCACTATACTTTTGATACAATTCACATTTGCCAAGAAATTATGCAGGGGTGTGCACACTTTTGCACGGAAACTACATTTTTTAAGAAAAAGAAACAGTATAATAATTTTGGGTGCCACAAGTAAAAATTTACTATCATGTTTATATATCAAGGATTTGAAAATAAATTGCTTTCGTGGTATACTTTGTTAGTGGTAAATCAACAAATTTATTTTACTAAACTGTATGAGATTAGACGTTTTTATGGCATAGGTGATTTTATCCAAAAAGGAGATGAAGTATCCGAAAATGGCTGTTCCCAAATTCTTTGAATTTTTTGAGGGTTTCTTGCGTGCAATTGAAGATGGCCGAATACATACCGCAAAAGAAGTGCGACATAGGCTTTCTTTAGATATGCAAATTTCAGAAAAAGATCGCGCAGAAATGCTCCCAAGCGGCAAGCAAAGCAAATTTGAGAACCGTGTCGCATGGGCAAGAACTTACTTGGATAAAGCTGCGTTTTATATTGGCCCTGGCGTTCGATTTTGAGGAAGATAAAGTAGTCAAAAGAGCCTTCAAGTTCATAATCCATGCTGATTCTGCGTTTTATACTGGCCCTGGCGTTCGATTTTGAGGAAGATAAAGTAGGCAAAAGAACCTTCAAGTTCACAAGCCATGCTGACTTTGCATTTTATATTAGTCTTGCCTTTAACTCTGAGGAAGAAAAATCAGCAGAAGACCCTAAGTTCATAAGCCATGCTGATTCTGCGTTTTGCATTGGGTCTGGCATTTAACTTTGAGGAAGAAAAGTGCGCAAAAGAACCTTCAAGTTCATAAGCCATGCTAATTCTGCGTTTTGTATTGGGCCTGGAGTTTAACTCTGAGGAAGAAAGTAGGCAAAAGAACTTTTAAGTTCACAAGTCAAGATGACTCTGCGTTTTGCGTTTGACTTAGTTCTTAACAAAATATAATTAATCTTTTACTTCTAAACGTCGAATAAATCTCGCTTTTATTTGGAGAAAAATATGGGGTTTATATCTTACAGCGTAAAATTTTTTAGCCAGAAGTTGGATCTGTATGAATCTAGATATAACGGCGATGCGCCTAGGTCCGTCGTGCACGAAGCAAAGGTGCTTTTAAAATTGCTAGATGACATCCGCGATGAAGGCTATGAAAACTCTTATGTGCGCATCTCTGCGCAGTGTGGCGCCGTTAATCGGTTAAAAAACTTCATACTTTCTAATAATGATGTGCCCTTTGCTCTGGAAAAGTACACTATAAGCCCCGATATAACGTATGGCACCGATGAATATGATTTAGCGACTTATATTTCTCTTATAGAACAAAAAATGGTCACCCCTGGGGCAAAACTCTCGACTATTCCTGAAATTTTTTATGACATTCTAGAATATTCAAAGGATATTTTTCGTTCCTTTCGGCGCGACACCGCGTATTGCTTTTTGTTGCGGGACACGTTGCTCCCTTATTTGGCTTTAAAAAAGTGGCAAAATCCCGGTTCCTCTAACGTTTATCCTTTGTTTATTAGCAGAAAGTATTTTTCTTTTTTCGAAAACGAGGACGGGTACATCTACAGCGAAATCCAAAATGTGATTTTTGAGGCGCTTGAGGATAATGTAGAAAGTTTTGGTC
>CAQKRU010000029.1 GCA_948823415.1 uncultured Eubacteriales bacterium | reverse complement strand
AAATCCTTTAGCTTTTTGCTCCTGCTGGGGTGACGCAATTTTCGTAAAGCCTTAGCCTCAATCTGGCGAATGCGCTCGCGTGTTACGTTAAATTCTTTACCGACTTCCTCTAAAGTACGAGCCTTCCCGTCATCCAAACCAAAACGCAACCGCAAAACTTTACCTTCTCTAGGCGTCAAAGTGTAGAGAATTTTGGACAACTGCTCCTTAAGCAAAGTGTGAGAAGCCGCATCAGCCGGGGCCAAAGCATCATCATCCGGGATAAAATCACCCAAATGACTGTCTTCTTCTTCGCCAATAGGAGTCTCGAGCGAAACCGGCTCCTGAGCAACGCGCATAATGTCGCGAACTTTTTCAACAGGCATGTCCAATTGTTCGGCAACCTCTTCCGGCGTAGGATCGTGACCATTAATGTGCAAAAGCAGACTCTGCGCCTTTTTGACTTTGTTAATGCTCTCAACCATATGTACAGGAATCCGAATCGTCCGGGCCTGGTCGGAAATCGCGCGGGTAATAGCCTGGCGAATCCACCAAGTAGCATAAGTCGAAAACTTAAAACCCTTGCTGTAATCGAACTTCTCAACAGCCTTAATAAGTCCCAAATTCCCCTCCTGAATTAAATCCAAAAACTGCAAACCTCGGCCCAAATAGCGCTTTGCAATGCTAACAACCAAACGAAGGTTAGCCTCAATCAAACGGCTCTTAGCGCCTTCATCGCCATTAGAAAACTTTTGAGCCAAATCCAGCTCCTCTTCGGTAGACAAAAGCGGCACACGGCCAATTTCCTTCAAAAAGACCTTAACCGGGTCGTCAACCAAAAGTACTTCTGCAAAGCCAGCATCATCAGCTACTTCGGCTTTTTCGGTAGCCATCTCTTGAGTAAACGCAAGCTCATCGGACTTAATCTCATTAAAATCTTCGATTATCTCGACTCCAGCGGCCTCGAGCTCATCATAAAATTTTTCTAGCTGTTCTGGCTCAAAGTCAACCTCGCCCATAGCATCGAGGATCTCCTTAGTATTAATCCGGCCCTTCGCCTTAGCAGCGTCAAACAAAGTCTTCATAATAAGGTCCTTGTCCTTAACTGGTGGAGTTGGCATCATCAAAACATTCCCCCTATTTTTTGTGTTCCCGCAGCAGCTGCATGTACCCGATAATTTGCTCATCGCAAGCAGCGCCAATTTTATCTTCATCAAGCTTTCCGCTTTCAAACAAAATAACATTTATGTACTCAGAAACGGCGTCCCGAGAGGACATTCGCTCAGCCTCTTTTGCCAACATTGCAGCAATAGCAGAAACTTCGTCGCAAGAAAAGTCCAAAGTCAAATCCGTAATGCTAATAGGCCGCCCAGCCTTGAAGCGTTTTTCCAAAACAGAATAAATCTTGCGATTAAAGCTTGTACAAAAATCGCGATAAGAAAGCCGATAAAATATATTCCCCGCCGATTCAGGGTTATTAATAATGTAAGCAATAATAGCCTCTTCAGCCGCAGCAGCACGCAGATTGTGCGATTTTTCAGCATTCAAGCGGTCATTCCTAGCAGACAAATTTTGTTGAATATTAAGAAACTGCTTTTTTTCAACGCGTTTCTTCGTCCGCAAGCGCTCCTTAGCCACCTGACTCATAATCGTCTGCTTTAAAATATCCAGCTTTTCGCTCAATTTGCCAGCATAAATCTCCTGCTCAATCAAATCATCAAGCGAAGCCAAAATTTTAACGCAGTCCTTCAAATAGGCAATCTTAGCCTCAGAGTCAGCCAAGTTATAGCCACGAGCGGCCTTCTGTAGCCGATACTCAATATCATTACCAGAATTTTTAATTAATTGCGCAAATCGAATAGCGCCGTCCTTGCCGTAAGAGCGGATAAACTCGTCCGGGTCCTTGCCATCCGGCACAGAAATAACCTTAATAAGTATACCCGTTGGCCGCAAAAGGTCAATCGCGCGGGAAGCAGCTTTCTGCCCAGCCTCGTCGGAGTCATAGCAAATAACAACTTCCTTAGCATACCGAGCAATAATCCGCGCCTGTTCCGAAGTCAAAGCCGTCCCCAAAGTGGCAATAGCATTCCGAAAGCCCGCCTGATGCAAAGCAATAACGTCCATGTACCCCTCAACCAAGATCAAAACGCCGTCGTTATCGGCCTTAGCAAAGTTTAAAGCAAAAATATTCAAACTCTTCTTAAAAACCAAAGTGTCCGAAGTATTCAGATATTTCGGCTTCAGGCCAGACATCACACGGCCGCCAAAAGCAATAACATTGCCGCGCAGGTCGATAATAGGAAACATCACCCGGTCAAAAAATCGAGCAGAAACGCTGTTAGTATCGCCACCACGAGAATAAGCCAAATTCGCAGAGACTATCTCCGAGTTACTAAACCCGCACCCCCTCAAATGATTAATAAGATTATAGCGGGAGTTGGGGGAATACCCCAACCCAAACTTCTTGATAGTCCGGTCAGAAACGCCCCGCCGATGTAGATAATCGAGAGCACCACGGCCTTTTTCAGAGTACAAATTTTCATAAAAAAACCTCGCCGCCGCACGATTAACCTCCAAAATGCGCATCTTAATAAAAGCATTTTCCTGATCGCGTTGGCTATTTTCGGGCATCTTGACGCCAGCTCGTTGCGCCAAAAACTTAACAGCCTCCAAGTAATCCAAATTTTCAATCTTCTCAACAAAAGTAATAATATCGCCGCCACAGCCGCAGCCAAAGCAATAAAAAGAGCTGCTCAAGGGGTAAACGTTAAAAGAAGGCGTCTTTTCGGAGTGAAAAGGGCAAAGCCCCACAAGATTCCGGCCACGCCGCCGCAGGCTAACATAGGAAGAAATCACGTCAACAGTATCGTTTTTCACTTTTATTTCTTCGATAAAGCCATCAGGCAACGGCATAAAAAGACCTCCATTCTCGGTTATAATTGAGGTTACAGAACATTAAAAAAGGCAAAAGGCAAAGAGCAAATTTTTCGAGAAAACGACAAATAAAAATGCTAAAATTAAATTAAAAGCTGTAAAATCGCTCACCCAAAACATCGCATTGCAGCTGGCCAGAGGAGACTTCAGAAACTTTCTTAGACAAAGCAGAAAAATTATCCTTAATCAAATGAAAAAAAACAGTAACGCCCAAAGAAAAATCGGTGCGATCAATGACTCCACAGCAGTCCTCAATAATCTTAACAAGCTTGCCGTATTGATTATAATCGCAAATTAAGCTACAATCGCAACATAAAAGCATTTTCACAACGCAAGCCCGCTCCAAAGCCAGGCAAGCCGCCTGAGTGTACGCCCGTACAAGGCCACCCGTGCCAAGCAAAACCCCACCAAAATACCGCGTAACAACAATAACCACATTTTTTAATTCGTTCTTCTTAATAACATCCAAAATAGGTACCCCGGCCGTCCCGTGGGGTTCCCCGTCATCAGAATATCTGCAAACGCAGTTCTCTCTAATAAAGTAAGCAAAAACATTATGGCGAGCATCCCAGTGTTTAGCCTTAATCCGGCTTATAAAGCTCAAAGCATCCGCTTCAGTAGTAACAGGTTCAGCGTAACCGATAAACCTGGACTTTTTTTCGATTAACTCACAAACAGAAGATTTTTCTATGGTCAAAAAAGAATCCGTCATAGTGCAAAATCTCCTTTAAACGTGATAAAACAGCAAAATTTTTGAGAAACTCACACAAAATAAAATAGCCAACAATATGTAAAACGATAAGCGGTGCATCACTGCACCGCTAAATTTTGCTAGCAAAAACTAAGCTTCTTTACTATTATTAAGACGTCTATTAAATCTATCCACGCGGCCGCCAGTGTCAACGAGCTTTTGTTTACCGGTAAAAAACGGATGACATTTCGAGCAAATTTCGACCTTAATATTCTGCTTAGTCGAAGAAGTCTCAATAACATTGCCGCACGCACAAGTAATAGTCGTTCCGCTGTAAGCAGGATGTATATCTTTGCGCAACAGGGTCACCTCTTTCTAACAAACCACACTAATACTAATCATTATAACACAAACGCAAAGACATTACAAGGGGGTAAACGAAATTATTTTAAAAACGCAAATAAAATTTGTAAAAAGAGGGGCAAAACGCGCTAAACAGCAAATTAATTGACAAACGGCAAAAATTAAGATAAAATCAAATAAGCTAATTGTTGTGAGTAGCAGGTGGTTAAAACATGTCTCCGTAGCTCAGTAGGATAGAGCAACTGCCTCCTAAGCAGTAGGTCGGACGTTCGACTCGTCTCGGGGACGCCAAAATTTGTGTCTCAGTGGATTTTAAAAGTTGTGAAATATTTGCAAAATAAAGTGCCAGCAAGATTTGTATCCTGGCGCTTTTTGACTGTGTAGGCTAAAATTTAAATTTGTGTACCAATTTGTTGGCGCTTTACGAGTTCTGCAAAAAAGCCGTTTTGAGCCATTAATTCGGAAAATGTGCCGTCCTCCACAATTTTTCCACCGTCTATAACGATGATTCTATCGCAGTTCTTGATGGTCGAAAGCCTGTGCGCAATAACAATCCTGGTGCTTTTCAAGGAGTCCAAAGATTCCGAAATCTGCTTTTGCGTGATGTTGTCAAGCGCGCTGGTGGCCTCGTCGAACATCAAAACGCTAGGCCTGGGCACAATCGCTCGAGCAATCATCAAGCGTTGCTTTTGCCCCCCAGACACGCCGCCGCTGCCTTCGGTGATGACCGTGTGCATGCCCATCGGCATGTCTTTTATGTCCGTGTCGATTCCCGCGAGCCTTGCAGCTTCCCAAGCGTCGTCCAAAGTAAGCCACGGCGCCGAAATCACAATATTAGAAAAAATGTCACCCTGAAAAAGCTTGCCATTCTGCATAACAGCGCCAATGTGACGCCTCAAACTTCGCAAATCCAGCGTGTTAATGTCTTGGCCGTCGTAGTAAATCGCGCCGTTCTTGGTCGATTCAAACCCGAGCAAAAGCCGCATTAAGGTGGACTTTCCGCATCCTGTCTTGCCAACAATGGCGATGTATTGCCCCGGACCAATCTTTAGGCTGATGTTATCAAGCACAAGAGGCCCATTTTTGCTGTATCGGAAGGAGACATTATTCAGCTCGATCGCGCCAGCAAGGCTTGTGATTATCTTTTTGTTTTCGCTAACCTCCGGTTCGGCGTCTAGTATGGGCTGAATTATCTCCACAAACGGCTTCATTTCGGCAATTTTAGTGAATAGCGGCGACAAAGCTAAAATGGCTCCGCTGACGGCCGAAAAGGCCGTGTTAAACGCGATGAAATCGGCCAGACTCACGTCGGTGGTGCCGGCGATGTAATAAAGAACGATCGAGCCCAACATGGAGACCGCCGTAGAGAGCACCGGCAGAACTTTTATTAATGCGGGAGGCTGATAATCGAGATCGGCTGCGATTTTGTAAGTGGTGGCCCATTTAGAAAACGCGCGCCGCTCGGCACCAGAGAGCTTTATTTTTTGCACGCCGGAAAACAGCGAGTAAATAAGCGAATTTAGGCTAATTCGGGAATTATTTTTCTTTCGGTTAAGAGAAATCAACCTAAAAGTGCCGATGACGTCTAGTCCCAGCTGAATCAAAATGAACAAAATGGCCGGAATAACCAGCGCGGATGCGTATTGGTTCATCTGAAAAATGTACACAAACGAGCACAAGGTAGAAAGCCCCACGCCGAAAAAGAGGCTGCTAATCATAAGCGCGATCTGCTGCATGCCCTCCACGCGGGCGGACAAATCGCCAGAATTGTACTTAGAAAAAAAGCTCGCCGGCAAAGACATAATCCGGCTCATTGTGGCGGCCTGGACAGAAACATTCATCTTCATGCCGATGCGCGCCGAAACCAGCTGATTCGCGATTTTTATCAAAGTCTGAGATAAAGTCATGCCAATAAGCAAAGCCGCAAAAGGCAACAGCAAACTCACCTTGCCAACGGGGATGATGCCGCCGTACAGCAGCTTGTTGACGAACGGGAGGATCATTCCGATTAGTTGAACGACCAGCGAAATAAACACTATGTATAACACGTCGGTGCGGCTGAGGGCAGATATAATGTAGCGGCCGATGTCCGTAAGAGTCAACTTCCGCAGCGGGAAGGGCTTATAAAAGCAGAAAGCGCTTTCTTCTAGGAGATCCTTTGTCTTGTCAGAAATTTTCACACGGCGCCCCGACTCATAGTCAAAAAAGCTGTACCCCTTTGCCGCGTCCGGAATAAGCGCAACAGTGTCGCCGGACTTAGTCTGGCCAATAAAAGCCCCCACCGCATTCTTCCACCATTTGCCCTTTAGCTCAACCGCACGGCGCATGATTCCGGTTGGCCGCAACATATATTCAAGCTGCTCGTTCATGTCGTCAAGCCGGTTTGGCAACTCGATGATTTTCGCATTGTAGAATTTTAGCACTTCTTCAATGGCATTCTGCGTTTTTTTGCGGTCGTTGTTGATAGCCCTGGCGATGGCCGATTCGCCCAAAACCACGGACGAAAGTTCCACAAAAGAATTTTCAAAATCCTCTTTATCCTTTTTCATGCGGTTTTTCAACTGCTCGCTAAACCAACTCAAAAAAAGCACCTCTTTTCTACGTTTACTTTGGCTTGACTACGCCATTTATGCGACTACTCGGTGGTAATCAACTGAGTGTAAATGCCACCTTTAGCAAATAGCTCGTCGTGAGTGCCGCGCTCGATGACTTGGCCTTTCTCGAGGACGATAATCTCGTCGCAGTCGCGGATGGTAGACAGCCGATGCGCCACAATGATACAAGTGACGCCCCTGTCGGTGATCGACTTTATGACTTCGTGCTCTGTTCTAGCGTCTAAAGCGGACGTAGCCTCGTCCAGGATGATTATAGTCGGATCCTTAGCCAGAGTCCGAGCAATCTCCAAGCGCTGACGCTGCCCGCCAGAGAAATTTTTGCCGCCCTCCAAAACAGTATGGCTGTATCCGCCGTCCTTAAGCATGATGTCCTCGTGAATATGCGCGTCTTTGGCCGCCACAACCATTTTCATCTCGTCGATGGACTTGTCCCACATCTTGATGTTATCGGCAATCGTGTCCTCAAACAGGATGATATCTTGATCCACAACGGCCACAGAGCTAGTAAAAATCTCGCGGTTTATCTTGGAAGCATCGACACCATCGAAAGTTATCTCGCCCGACCAAGGCCGGTACAGGCCAGAAATAAGCTTCGCAAGCGTAGATTTACCGCAGCCCGAGGCTCCAACAAAAGCCACAGTAGAGCCAGGCTTCAAAGTCAGATTAAAATCCTTAATCAACGGCTCACCAAGAGGTTTGTAGCCAAATGTGATGTTCCTCATCTGCATTTCGCCTGTCAATTTGGTATATTCTGCGGCCTCGTCAAAATTTATATCGTCGTAACTCACGTCGGGCTCGTAGTTCATAACGTCCTCAATGCGCTCCATGTCGGTGCGCATCTCCTGAATCTGCTGACCAATCCCGCGAAAGGACTCAAGCGGCTCAATAAACTTGCTCAAGTAGCCCTGAAACATAATCAAAACTCCGGCCGTAAAGCCATTCTTACCTTGCATAATAAACATGGCACCGATCAGTAAGACCGCCATGTTGGCCAAACCCTGAACAATCTCCGGCACAGCGCCGATGTACTCGTTGAGCTTAGAGAAGCGCACAATAGAGGAGTTCACCGAAGCCTGATATCCCGACCATTTTTCAAAAAAACCGTTCTCAGCGCCGGCAGACTTAATAGTTTCAATCATCTCAATACCCGAAACAGTAGAAGAGGCGAGCTTACCAGCATCTCGAAGCTGCGCCCGCGTGATGTTAACGCGCTTTTGAGAGATATAATTTGCCAAAAACATGTTGATAATAACAGCGCTAAGGCCCAAAAGAGTGAGCGGCCAGCTGATGTTTATAACCATAAAAAAGTAAAATACCAGCATAATAGCATTTAAGAAGATCGGGGCAAGGCTTTGGATCAAGACTTCTGCGATCTTCTCGTTAGAGGATTGCCGCATGGCGATGTCTCCAATTTGACGCTGAGAGAAAAAGTGCATAGGCAAGCGCAAAACATGCCACATAAACATTGAGTTTGCAACGATGGCGAGCTTACCTTTTATTTTTAGCATATAGACAATGTTTATAACCTGTACGATTATCTGAAAAAAAACAAGCGTAGCCATAGAAAAAAGCACAGGTATCAGCCATTCGGGATTCTCCTTGGACAAAATTTTGTCCATGAAAATCCTAGTAAAAACCGGATTAAT
>CAQKRU010000028.1 GCA_948823415.1 uncultured Eubacteriales bacterium | reverse complement strand
AATGCCATGCTTAATAGCCAAAGCGGCCGCAAACCCAGTAATGCCACCAGTGACAGACCTAAAGTCGAAAGCGCCCGAAAATATGCTAAAAATGGCGCCCGGAAGGTTCTGGATGTGCGTAATAATGACGACCAAGCCGCCCACAATATAAAACAGAGCCATAAAAGGAACAATCCGCTCGCTAACCCTAGAAATCGTGCGAATCCCGCCCAAAATGATAAAACTAATAATCACAGCAAGCACAACGCCAGTAATAGCGGGAGAAATCCGAAAACTACTCTTAACAGAAGCCGCAATAGAATTAACCTGAGCCATATTTCCAATACCGAAAGAAGCCAAAATACAAGCGAAAGCAAAGAACTTAGCCAACCACCGGACGCCAAGGCCATTTTCAATATAATACATAGGTCCGCCGTAGTTCTGGCCATTCGCATTAACTTTTCGATATTTCACGCCAAGAACATTCTCAGCAAAGCTAGTCATCATGCCGAAAATAGCAGCCAGCCACATCCAAAACACAGCACCGGCGCCGCCCAAAGTAATCGCAGTAGCAACACCAACGATATTTCCCGTCCCCACAGCACTAGCAAGGGCAGTACTCACCGCTTGAAACGGCGTAATACTGCCTTTTTTATCGGTAGACTTGCCAAAAAATATGTTTCCAAATGTGTGCCTAAGCCACAATTTGCACCGAGAAACCTGAAAAAACCTCAGCCGGACACTAAACAGCAGGCCAACAAGCATAATCAAAGCCAGCATCAAAGGGCCCCACACAATGGAATTCACAAAATCGTTTATTTTCTCAACAATGTTAATAAACTCAGCCAAATTTTTCACCTAAATAAATTTTTAATTAAATCTATGCGAATAAGCAGAAAGACATTCAAAAAATAAATATTTTTTAACCTTTTATCGATCAAAAATGAAAGCCAGAAGTGCTATTGCGAAAGAAGCAGTTAAAAACCCACCAGCAAAAAGAGCTGGCCCATATTTATCCCAAAAGTAAGCATTAATAATTTTGTCAGCAGCATCGACAATAGTATTAGAATCAGTGGATGATTCTTCGACTTTCTTTTTTAATTTTTCATTTTTGCTCTTAAGCTTTTCAACCTCTTTTTTTAACTTTTCATTGTTTTTTATTAATTTTTCAATTTGTTTTTCCAAACTTTCAATACTTTCAATTTTTGTGTCAGATAGACTTTTATCGGCTTTAAGCAATGTAAGCTGATTTTGCAACTCCTTAACTTGAGCAGCGGTCAAATCTGACCCTTTTTCAGGCAATGCAAAAGCACTGGCATGGCTAATCACAAATGAAAAAATTAATAATTGCGAAACAATTTCCTTAAGCTTCATAATTAAAATTTCCTCCTCTATTTATTTCATTTATTATACCATAATTATGCGACATTTACAATAGTAAATAAAAATTTTGTATATTATTACAACAAAACGGGAGGAAAATTAAATTTTTTGTGCCAAAAATCATCTAGTTTTTCCCCAAAAAAACAAAGCCAAAGTTCCAGGGCCAGAATGCGAACCAATCACGGAGCCAACGTAATTAATGCGAACTTCCTTAACGGGAAAAGCCTTTAAAACGAGATCTTTAACGAAATTTGCATCGTCAATGGCATCGCCGTGGGAGATAAAAACAGCATCGTTTTCGGTGACGGTAGCAGTGGCCTTCATGTGCTCAACCAAAGAATTTAGCGCAGCTTTGCGACCGCGAGCCTTCTCCATCAAGATCAACTTTCCAGCGTTGTCAACATGCATAACGGGCTTAACGCCGAGCATCGTGCCCAAAACAGCCGAAGCTGCCGAGACTCTCCCGCCGCGCTTAAGATGAAACAAATCATCCACAGTAAACCAGTGGCAGATGTTCAACTTGTGGGCCTCAAGCCAGGCAGCAAGCTCGTCGATAGAAAGCCCCTCGCGCTTTTTTTGAGCAGCATAATAAACCAAAAGCCCCTCGCCCATGGAGGCACACAAAGAGTCCACAACAATGAGCTTTCTTTCTGGGTAGCTTTTAAGAAGTTCTTCTCTGGCAATTTGAGCCGAAGCAAAAGTCCCGCTAAGGCCCGAAGAAAAGGCAATATAAAGAATATCGTGACCCTCTTTTAAATAAGGTTCAAACTTTTCAATAAACGTGCCGGTGTTGATCTGACTAGTAGTCACGCTTTTTTTCTCTCGCAACAAATTATAAAAATCCTTGTAAGACATGCCCGTACCGTCGCAGTACGACTTGCCGTCATAGGTAAATTCAAGAGCAATAACCGAAACGCCAAGCGTGTCAGCATATTCCGGCTCCAAATCGCAGGTAGAATCCGTAAAAATAATGTAATCGTTCGTCATCGCAAATCTCCTTAAAAACTTAGTCTGTTAGCTGATTGTAAACATTTTTATATATCTCTTTTTTGTACGGGGCAAAGGCGGCCTCGTCGATGCTGTTTGGATAGCTCATTATCATTAATTGCATCTTTTCGCAGTTTAGGCGCAAAGCGGGCTGCTCGTAGTAAAAGTCGTTCAAGATAAACCCAAACCGCTTATAAAAGTTGATTCTTCTTTGCGAAGCCTCGTCGGTTGGCAACTCAACCTCCAAAAAGATAGGCTTGCTGACGTTTTTTATGTTATCCAAAATAATCTGCGAGCCCAAGCCACGGCCTCTGTAGTGGGGCGAAACCACCAAATGCTCAAAAAATAGGCAGCTATCTAAATCCCAATAAGCCAAAAAGCCGACAATAGAGCCCTCGTCGTTTCGCTTAACGTAAATATTATATTTAGAGTTATCGAGCAACTTTTTTTGGCCGTCATAACTGCGCATCTCGCAATCTGGAAAGGTTTCGTCCATTATCTCAAAAATCTTGTCAAAATCCATAATAACACAAGCCTCCAAACGTCTCATCATATTTTACCACACATCAATGATATATTCTATAGCACATATTGCAACAAAAAAGCAAGCCCCCAAATTATGCATCCAAAGGGATATCACAATAAGACGCAGGAGCAAAATAAAGCAATAAAGCCGTTTTAATTTAAGGATAATAGCAATAAAAAAGGCACACCGCAAAGCAACTTTGCAAGTGTGACCTCTAATTTTAGTATGTTGTTTGGTTAATCAATCAAAAACTACACCTTATATATTATTAACACGCTTTTTTCTTTTTTTAGAGCGACGGAGTAAGTCATCTGTTGAAACTTTCAATGCAGCGGCTATAGCAACAAGTTCTTTGTCCGTAACAAGTCTCAGCTGGCCTTCCAGCTTGGATAAGCCCGAAGCGCTAAGCTCAATACCTTTAATTTGCAACTTAGCCAAAAAATCTTTTTGGCTCATTCCCTTGCTTTTTCGCTCTTTAGCGACCTTTTCTCCGATGATGTTCTTGTCACCCAAACTTTGTTTTCTAAGCCTCATTAAAGCACCTCCTCCAAAAATAAAATAGTTAAATTAAAAGTATTGTGTACATTATATAACACGGTTTAAATAATTACAAGCTTTTTTCTATAAAAAATAAAAAATTAGTTAAAAGAGAGTAAGTCCAGATTTGATGCGATGTTGTAATATGTAAAATAAAGCAAAAAAAGAAAGATTTTAAAATTATATTGTGATAACCAAACAAAGTTGAAAAAATTTATTGTTAAGTATAGGCAAAATGCGGAGTTTGTGGTATAATGAGAAAAATTTTAATGAGGAGGAGATCTAAAAGGTAGCTTTTTACGCAGCATAAAAGGGACTTTTTGCAAAAGCAAGAATTGTTCTTTAGGAGAAAACAGCAGATCTATTTATTTTAACCTTCGCAAAAACCTTTGAGGTTAGGGCCCCAAATGGTTGACCTTAAACCGCAAAGCTTGTGACTTTCAAACCGATTGGTGGCGCACCGTGGTAACATTAAAATTGTTTACATAATATAAGGTGAATAGTACCGTTGAAAAAGGCGCGTGCAGCCGAGGTTGGGCTTTGAAAGTAGAAAATTAAAATTGAAAGGTGCTGATGCCCAAAAACAGCAAAATTCGATATTTTAGCGGGAACAAACAAAACAGTTTCAATAAATTTGTGGATTAAGTATATTGAATTTTGTTAAATACTGAAATTTTGAAAAATTTTAAAAAAAGTATATAATATTTAAAAATTTTGTGATATAATGAAAAAAATAATTTTTTAAGGAGAGTTCTTAAATGAAAAAATTTTTATCAGTTGCGCTATCGTTAGTAATGCTGTTCACAGCAACAACATTTAACGGAAACGCTGTTGAGAGACCTCAAAAGGGGGAACCTCAAGTAGTAAACACTCAAGCAAGGTACGGAAATGTAAATCTCAATGAGCAAAAACAAGGAGAAAATAAAGGACCTGAGAAAGGTTTTGGGGCTAGCCTTTCAAAAGCCGCGGGCAACGTCGTAAGCTTTGTATTAGAAAACGGAGTTATGTTTGTTGTCGGTGGTGGAGCAATTGCAACTGCCTTAGTAGTAATGAATGCAGCACGAAATAAAAAGTTAGACGCTGCTGCATTACAAGAAAACTGGAATAACTCGAACAAGTCCGCAGCACAAAGGTATTTCGATGCTATGAAGATTTTGCTTTTTGGAGATAAAACCAGAAAAAATTTGCAAAAATTAGAAAATAAAAGAAACAAACAACAAGAAGTAGTAAACAATTTAAAAAAGCAAAAAGAAACGGCAGGGAAAGAAAAAGATGATGCAAATACCAAATTAAGTGAAGCAAACACTGCAAAAGAAAACGCCGATAACAATGTAAACTTCATAAATAAAGGTGGCAAAGACAAAGAAGGCAACGAGGTTAAAGGTTTAGATACTTTAGAAAATAACGAAAAAACTGCGCAGGAAACTCTAGCAAATGCAACAAAGGCAAGAAAAGATGCAGAGAAAAATTTGAATACAGCAAAGAAAGAGCAAGTTAAAGTAGATAAAGCAGTTAAAAAAGCTGAAAAGGTTTATAAGGCAAAAAAAGCTAAGTTTGATGAAATTGATAAGACATTAAATGATAAAAACAATGGTGCTAAGAGTAAATTAGATACTGCAAAAAAAGAATATAAAAACGCATGTGACAATGCAAGTGGATGGAAGTACAATGAAGAAACTGGTAAGTGCGAGCCTATGACTGCATGTGGACCAAACTTTAGCCGAGGTGAAAACGGCGAATGTGTATGTGATACAACGAAATTTGACTTAACTGATGATGGACAATGTTTGGCTAAATGCGGGGAGAATTTTACTCGTGGAGCAGATAATAAATGTGCATGTAAAGATGAATATGAACTTGTAAAAGGCCAATGCTTGCCAACGTGCGGCGAAAATCAAGAACGTAATAAGAAAGGCGACTGCGTCTGCATAGAAGGTTATGTAAGTGTAGATAACAAGTGTGAAAAAAAAAATGAATGTGTAGCAAATGAAGATTACAACGCAAATGATAACACATGTGCATGCAAAGACGGATATACAAGACATAACGGCAAATGTGAGCTAATCCCAACATGTGATAAAAATACGCAAGATTACAAAGAAGAAACTAACACGTGCGTATGCAAAACTGACTATGTAGATGTAAAAGGCACATGTGAAAAAAGAGCTACATGTAAAGGTAATGAAGTTTACAACAAAGATACTAATACATGCACATGTCCAACGGATAAAGGTTTTGTTAAAAATGCAAATGGTGAATGCGGTTGCCCAGAGGAAACAATATTGGTATTCGAAGGCAAAGAAGCAAAATGTGTCGAAAAGAGTAATGATGACTCAAATTTTCAGTAACGCCAGTGCCTACACCACTGGCAACTCCGACACCCACGCCAACAATAGCACCGGCACCAACTAGGAGCCCAGTTCCAACATCAACTTCGGTGCCTACGCAAAGCCATGAACCAGAGTGCAGAGAAAACTTTATCGTAGAAAATGGCGAATGTATATGCGATAGGAAAAACTTCATATCTCGTGGAGGCAACTGTTACCCTATATGTGGAACAGAGGCGGCACTTTCTGATAGTAGTTTATGTGTTTGCCCTGACGGATACGAAAAAAACGACTTTGGTAATTGCTCAAAAAGATGTACTATGAAGCATGCGCATCTATCTAAATTTGGCAAGTGCGAATGTGATGAAAACTTTATTGAAAAAAACGGTAGATGCATATGTGATGAAAAAGAAAGCGATTTAATAGGTGATAAGTGTTTACTTAAACCTGGGAAGCATGAAGAGCGAATTATAAATGGCGATGATGTTGATTATCGCTGTGAATCTGGTTACGAGTATGACAAAAATAGGTTTTGCAAAAAGGAAAAAACAATGCCTAAATCTAGACCAATAGAGCAATGTTATGATAAAAATAAAGGTTTTTGGCTTATTATATATGATAATGGAACTAGGGTCTGTAACAATAATGGTAATATTAAGGAGTGCCCAAAGAAATCGTGTAGCAAAATTAATAAGCAAAATGAAAATAAATTATAATTAAATTATTTTTGCGCCTTTCTACTATAACGCTGAGAGGCGCACTTTAGCTACAATTACGATTTTTTGTAGAAAATATTTTGATGTTGTGGCGAGGACGCCACGAAGTTTTTAAGGAAGTAATTTTATTTTATGGAAGATTAATAAGGAGGATTTTATTTATGAAGAAGTTAATTTCGGTCTTGCTATCATTTTCACTGATTTTTAATGTTGCTGGATATGGCCAAGTGTGTGATGTTAGTGCGGTTGAGGCGAACCAAGCAAACCAGCAAGGTTTAGAACAAGACCTTTGCAAGGACCCTGAAAAAATTGGTTTTATAACTGCTGCGCTAACCGTAGTTACTTCGTTATTAGAGCTTTTATGCTACTTGTGCGTAGGAGCTGTGTGCTATACTTGGAGCGTAATGAGCAGATTTTGGGGCTCTTTTTGTGAGCTATTTGCAGGTACATTATCGACAGAAAACGAAGAATTAAAGAAGAACGTACTTGAATTAAATAAGAAGCTAGATGGCTTTGAAGGTATAAACAATTTGTTAAAATTAGAAAAAGAAGAAAAAGAAAAGTTAAAAAAGCAAATGGAAATATGTATGAACTATGATGAGTGCAAAACTGCCTTGGGAAAAGCGTAGCTAGAGGATCTCTCCGAAGATTAAAGGAGATAAAATTTGAAGAATTTAGGAAAAGGTTTTTTATCATTAGGGGTGGCATTAATGACGATGTTTAATTGTGTCAGCGTAGTGAATTGTTCAGCTTTTGGGAATAATAAGAATTGTGACAAAATTATAACTGGCGTAAATGAAAATTTTAATCGTACACTGGACCTCCTTAATAAAGAAATAAGCGGATATAAACTTAAAATGATTGGCTATGAACGCAAAATAGAAGACCTTGAAAATGCTCGTGATGAGGCTTTAAATAAATTGAACTATTGTGAAAAAGATCCAATTTGCAAAAATGCACTGGAGTGTGCAGCCGGCAATAAAAAATTTTGTAAGAATATGGAGAATGATGAGACAACTGAAGGAACAATAGACCACATTTTAAAGGTACTTTTTGCTATTTTAGCAGCACATTTGGCCTTTCCAAGGATAAGAAATTTTGGCGGCGCGTTTCAAATGCAAGTGCACTTTTAAGTTTTTACCTATAGGTGAAAACCATTCCTTTTTAGCATAAGCGAATAAGTTGCGCATATAATTGAATATTAAATATCTGGACGTCACAAGGTTTGATTGTGGCGTTTCTTTTTTGGGAGGAATTGGTTATGTGCGGGATTGCCGGATGGATCGATTATGAGAACGATATAAGTGAGACTACGTCGATTTTAAATAGGATGTCGCAAAGCTTGGCGAGAAGAGGCCCGGATGCAAGCGGGTTTCATAAAGAAAGACATGCAGCTTTGATGCACCGAAGGCTTATTGTTATAGATCCGGAGAACGGCAATCAGCCGATGCGGATAGCCTACAACGATGAGGATTACACGCTGGTTTATAATGGAGAACTGTATAACACGGAGGAAGTCCGAAGCGAGCTGAAGGCGCTGGGATACACGTTCAGGGGGCACTCGGACACGGAAGTGCTGCTGGTGGCGTTCATTCACTGGCGAGAAAAGTGCGTGGAGAAGATAAACGGAATCTTTGCGTTCGCCGTTTGGGACACCAAAGCGCAGAGGCTTTTCTTGGCGCGCGACAGAATCGGGGTAAAGCCGCTATTTTTTTATCATTATAATGATAGTGGGCTAATTTTCGGGTCGGAGATAAAAACGCTGCTCTGCAACCCGCGCATAGAGCCAAAAGTTGACGAAGAAGGCTTAATGGAGCTGTTTTTTATCGGGCCCGGCAGAACGCCAGGCAACGGAATCATCCGCGGGATAAAAGAGCTAAAGCCGGGGGAGTGCGCCTATTTTTCGAAGGATGGTGGACTGAAGATTAGGCGATATTGGTCGCTTGAGGCCCGAGAGTTTGAGGATAACTTTAATGTCGCGGTGGAGAAGACGCGTTATTTGGTTACGGATGCGGTTGAGCGACAGCTGGTTTCGGATGTTCCGCTGTGTTGCTTTTTGTCCGGCGGGCTGGATTCGAGCATAATCTCGAAAGTGGCGGCAGATCACTATAAAAAGAGCGGTAAGGGCGAGCTATCGACGTATTCGGTTGATTATGTTGACAATGTGAAGTATTTCAAAAAGAGCCTCTTTCAGCCCAACTCGGACGCGGAGTATATAAAGACGATGGTCGATGCGATACGGTCGGACCATAATTACGTGGTTTTGGACAATGAATCTTTAGCGGATGCGTTGACCGAGGCGACTCTGGCGAGGGATCTGCCCGGGATGGCCGATATAGACTCTTCGCTGCTGCTATTTTGCAGGGAGATAAAAAAGAAGTTCACGGTGGCGCTTTCGGGAGAGTGCTCCGACGAAATTTTCGGCGGATACCCGTGGTATCACAATAAAGATATCTTGTTTGCAGATACATTCCCGTGGGCGCGGTCACTAGAAGTCAGAAAAAAAATATGGAAGCGAGATTTCTTCAAAGACGTGGACGACTACGTGCACCAAAAGTATCAGGACACCGTAAACCGAGCAGAGAAATTGCCGCAAGAAAACAAGCTCAACGCTCGGATGCGAGAGATGTTCATGCTGAACATAACGTGGTTTATGCAGACGCTGCTTGACAGGAAGGACCGAATGAGCATGTACAGCGGGCTAGAAGTCCGGGTACCGTTTTGCGACTACAGAATCGTCGAGTATGCGTACAACATGCCGTGGGAGATAAAGGCTTGCTACGGGCGAGAGAAAGGCATCCTGCGGGAGGCGATGAAGGGGATCCTGCCAAATTCAATAGTGCACAGAAAGAAAAGCCCCTACCCCAAAACGCACAACCCAGTATACATGGGCTTGGTTGCCAAAAAAATAAAGGAAATCCTGCAAAATAAGGAGCTGCCAATAAATAAGCTCATAAGCAAAGAAGGCGTGCTCGAGATAATAGAGCGCCCCGAGTCAATGACATCGCCATGGTACGGCCAGCTAATGGGCCCGGCGCAGGTGCTGGCGTACATTTTGCAGATGAATTGCTGGCTAAACGAGTACAATATAGTGATTTGAAAAGCAGGGCGAGCGTTGAATTCAGGCTACATGCGGTTAAAAGGCTTACAAAAAATCAAGCTCCTTTACTAATTGCAAAGACTAGTAAGGGGGGCATTTTTGTTGATTATTCCGAACATGGCTTTGAGCGATTTTTAGGAATATCGCGCATTTATGTTTGGCTTGAGTTGTAAATTTGGTGATTTTACCGAGACATTGGTTGTAATCAATTTTATTAAAAGAGCAAACTTGGCGCTTTTGTGAGTTTTGTGATGATGGCACGTTTAAAGCGACTTAGAGCTGCCTGAAAAAATAATAAAAAAATTTTGAAAAATTGGTTGACAAAGGGGAGAGAGCGTGATAAAATAATAATCACGTTGCCGCGGATGAGG
>CAQKRU010000027.1 GCA_948823415.1 uncultured Eubacteriales bacterium | reverse complement strand
GAGCATGCGGCTGTTAACCGCAGGGTCGTTGGTTCAAGCCCAACAGGGGGAGCCAAAGAACCTCCATTTGATGGGGGTTTTCTTATTTTCCAAAATAAAAAAGCTTCAACGAAAACATAAAAACTTAACTTTTTCAGAAAAACAAACGTATGAGTTGTAAACCGGAAAAAATAAATTTTCAGGTGCTATAATTTAAAGAAATATAATTGCAAGATTAATTTTAGAGAATTTAAGTTGGAGGAGATTTTTATGCAAACAGTTTTATTGTTATTAATTTTATTGCTGATTTTGATTGATATAAAAGAAGGAATTAGGATTCGGCAACTTGAAAAAAGACCTTGAGTGCCTTCAGGGTTATTTGCGAAAAAGTAATTGCAAATGAAAGAAAACTTAAGAATTTAGGCAAGGAGGGGTCAATCAGGGTGCCTTGGGTTCGAATTCAAACATAATATTAAACATGAACAAATAACATTAATATAAGGAAAATTAAAATGGTCCGATAACTTTAAAGTAGTCTATTTATTTTGGTATTTTTAAATGTGGCGCTTTACAGATTTGCTTTGTTGTTGTAAAATTGAAGTTGTAATCATGGCGTAAGCAGATTGTAGAGGTGGTCAATATTGCAACCTAGATATAAACGGGTTTTGCTAAAATTGAGCGGAGAGGCTTTAGCTGGCGAGCAAAAAAATGGTATTGATTTTGATGTTGCGATCGGGATTTGCAAGGCTATTAAAGAAGGCTTGGGCTTGGGTGTACAGGTTGGCATTGTTGTAGGCGGAGGTAACTTTTGGCGAGGTCGAAGCAACGAGAACTTTGATAGGACTAGGGCTGATCATATGGGAATGCTGGCGACTTTGATTAATGCCTTGGGGCTTGCGGAGGTTTTTAAAAGTCTAAATGTTGAAGCTCAGGTTCTGACTTCACTGAATATGCAGCCGATTGCGGAAATGTACATAAAAGATCGGGCGGTTAAGTACTTGGAAAAAGGACGCGCGGTTATATTTGCTTGCGGAACAGGGTTACCGTTTTTTTCGACAGATACAACGGCTTCGCTACGGGCGGCAGAGATTGGCGCGGACATTATTTTGAAGGCTACGATGGTTGATGGCGTTTATGATCGGGACCCGAAGAAGAACAATGGCGCAGTTCGGTACGAGTCGCTTAGCTATGCGGAGATGTTGAGCAAGGGCTTGGGCGTGGTGGACGTCACCGCGGCCTCTATGTGCAAAGAAAATGGCATTCCGTTGCTTGTTTTTAGCATAGAAAACCCGCAGAATATATATGATGCTATTGTGGGAAAGCCGATTGGGACTATTGTTAGGTGAAAAAATTGTATTGAAGTTGGCTTAAAATCGGGGATAAAGGGAGTTTTTGTTGTGAATAAAATTTTTGGCGAAGTTGAAGAAAGCATGAAACGATCGTTTAATGCGCTTTCGAAGGAGTACATTGCGATTCGGGCTGGACGGGCAAACCCGGCTGTTTTGGACAAAATTTTGGTTGACTATTACGGCGCGGCCACGCCGATAAATCAGCTGGCGGCTGTCTCTGTTGTGGAGGCGCGGACTTTGGTCATTGAGCCTTGGGATGCGTCTGTTTTGAAGGAAATTGAAAAGGCGATTTTGACTTCAGATTTAGGCATAAACCCGCAGAATGACGGCAAATGTTTGCGGATTATTTTTCCGGCTCTTACGGAAGACCGACGCCGCGAGATTGTTAAGGATATTGCTAAAATGGGCGAGGACTCTAAAGTTTCTGTGCGTGGGGTCCGCCGCGATGCGATTGATAAGTTAAAAAAGATGAAGAAGGATTCGGAAATTACAGAGGACGACTTAAAGCAGGCCGAGAAGAAGGTTCAGGATTTGACCGATAGTTTTTGCAAGAAAATTGACGATTTGTCGGATGAAAAGCAAAAAGAAATAATGGCAATTTGACGTTGATTGTTTATTTTTGAACCAGATTGGCGTGATATCGGGGATGGTTATGAGTTGGCTTAAAAAGCAAAAATGCAGCTCGGTGCCTGTAAAGCAAGTTCCGGCGCATATTGGCATCATTATGGACGGCAACGGCAGGTGGGCTAAAAAGCGTGGTTTGCCGCGGTCGGCTGGGCATAGTGCTGGTGCCGAGACTTTTAAGAAGATTGTGCGATATTGCAGCAAAATTGGGGTAAAGCACTTGACGGTTTATGCTTTCTCTACCGAAAACTGGCGGCGCTCGCCTGCAGAAGTGACTTTTTTGATGGGCCTTTTTGAGCAATATTTGAATGATGCTTTAAAGGATTTTGAGCAGAGGAATATAAAGGTCGTCTTTTTGGGCGACAAGAGCGCGTTTTCTCCCAATTTGCAAAGGCTCATTGCGGATATTGAGCAGGTCTCGCAGGGCAAAACTGGCATGGTGCTTAATGTTGCGATGAACTACGGCGGGAGAAGTGAGATTATTCAGGCAGCTAAGGCTATTGCTGCAGATGTAAAAGACGGCAAATTGGATGTTGACGCCATTGATGAAAAAATTTTTGCCGCTAAGCTATATACTGCGGGGCAGCCGGATCCTGATTTGATTATTCGCCCAAGCGGAGAGAAGCGTTTGTCGAACTTTTTGCTGTGGCAGAGCGCTTATACGGAGTTTGTGTTTATGAATGTTTTGTGGCCGGACTTTTCGGAGAAAGATTTGGACTTGGCCATCGCTGAATACGCAGCGAGAAATCGGCGGTTTGGAGGGGTGTAGGAGTGGCAATTAGAACAATTTCTGGCCTTTTGGGCGGAGTGATCGTTGTAATCGTCCTTATTTTTAACGGCACCATGCCGTTTTTGCTAAACTGCGTCGTTTCTGCTGTCTGCGCTTTGGCTAGCTACGAGGTGTTTTCGGTTATGAATCTTCGCAAAACCGCTGTTGCTGTGGCGCCGAGCTTGGCTTTTTCAGCACTTCTGCCTATATTTGGCAATGGTTTGGTGTGGCAAGGCGCTTGGCTTGCGTATTCTTTTTTTATGTTTGGCGTGGTGTTGCTTTTGGCGACGGAACCTAACTTTAAGGACATTGCCGCAATATACAGCATGGTTTTGCTGATTACCTTATCTTTGAATTTTATTGTTAAACTGCGCGATTTTGGCGGCGAGTTTGGCAGTTTTTATGTGCTGTATGCGCTTTGCATCTCTTGGATGACGGACATTGGCGCGTATTTTTGGGGTACTTTTTTTGGGAGAAATAAGCTTTGCCCGAGCATTAGCCCGAAGAAGACGGTCGAGGGTGTTTTTGGCGGGGTTACTTTTTCTTTGGCTGTCAGCGTTGCCATCTGCTTTTTTTTTGAGCGGTTCATGTTCGACGCCGGCGTGCGGGTGAATTTTCACTGTATAATCCCGATTTCCTTGGCCGGTGCGTTGATCTCTATTGTGGGGGACTTGGCTTTTTCTGCAATAAAGCGGGGTTGCCACGCAAAGGATTTTGGCAACATAATTCCTGGGCACGGCGGGGTTTTGGATCGCTTTGATAGCGTGATTTTTGTGGCGCCGTTTGTGTATTTTATGGTGAATTGTTTTAACATCGTGAAGGTGTAAAATGTGTGAAGACTACAGAAAGGGGGCGATGAGCTTATGATAAAGACGATTTCGGTGCTGGGCTCAACGGGGTCCATTGGAGCAAAGGCGTTGCAAATCGCTAAAAATCTGGGCATAGATGTTGCTGGACTTGCGGTTTTTAGCAATGTCTCGCGCTTAGAAGAGCAGATTCGAGAATTTAGGCCGAAAAAGGTTGCCGTTTTTGACGAAAATGCTGCAAAGAGATTAAAGGAAAACGTTGCGGACCTGGATGTAGAAGTGCTATGCGGGATGGACGGATTATGCGAAGTTGCTGCTATGGACGGCGTTGAGCTAGTTTTAAATTCTGTGTCTGGCATGGTTGGCTTGAGGCCGACACTGTGCGCTATTAACGCGGGAAAGGACGTTGCTCTTGCCAACAAAGAGACTTTGGTGGTGGGCGGCTCACTGGTTATGGAGCGGGCTAGAGCGGCCGAAGTAAAGATCTTGCCGGTGGACAGCGAACATTCTGCGATTTTTCAATGTTTGCAAGGATGCCACAACAAAAAAAGCTTAAAGAAGCTGATTTTGACGGCTTCTGGAGGCCCGTTTTTTGGCAAGAATATAGATGAGCTCAGAGAAGTGACGAAAAAGGACGCGCTAAAGCACCCGAATTGGAGCATGGGCAGCAAGATTACCATCGACTCGGCGACCATGATGAACAAGGGCTTTGAGGTGATTGAGGCGGTCTGGCTTTTTGATGTTCTGGCCGATGATATAGACGTGCTGATCCACAGGGAGAGCATCGTCCATTCTATGCTGGAGTTTTGCGATAACTCGGTCATTGCGCAGATGGGCGTGCCGGACATGGGCATCCCGATTCAATATGCACTTACTTACCCGGAGCGTGTGCCTTCGATTGTGGAGAGGCTTGATTTGGTGCAGGTTGGTAAGCTCTCTTTTTGTAAGCCCGACAATGAGACTTTTAAAGGGATAGACATTTGCAGGGGGGCTTTGAGAGTTGGCGGAACGATGCCTGCTATTATAAACGCTGCCAATGAAGAGGCTGTTGGGCTGTTTTTGAATGAGGAAATTTCTTTTTTGGAAATTACTGAAATTGTCCAAAAGGCGATGGGTCGCATTAAAGCTGTGAATTCAAATTCTTTAGACGACATTTTGGCCGCGGACGCTGAAGCTAGAGAATTTGTGATAAAAAATTTTTAAAAATAAGGAGACGAGGTTATGTTTGTCAGTTTTTTGTTGATTGTGATTTCTGTGCTGCTGTTCTCGCTTATCATTTTTGTGCACGAGCTGGGCCACTTCATGACGGCGCGATACGCTGGGATCAAAGTTAATGAGTTTGCCATTGGAATGGGTCCGGTGATTTTTAAAAAGCAAAAGGGCGAGACGGTCTATTCGCTGAGGTTGTTCCCGATTGGTGGTTATTGCGCCATGGAGGGCGAAGACGGCGAGAGTGACGACGCTAACGCTTTTGGGAAGAAGTCCGTTTATAAGCGGATTCTGGTTGTTGCGGCGGGCGCTATCATGAACATCATTTTGGCTTTCGTTTTTATGGTGATAATTTTAACGCAGCGGTCCGAATTTGCCTCCACGACGATTGGGAGCTTTGCTGACGACGCGGTGACTAGTCAATACGGCCTGCAGGTTGGGGATAAGATCCTCTCGGTAGACGGGTACGGCGTTTCGACGTATACGGATATCGGCTTTGCACTGGCGGTAAACAGCGATTTTAACGCTACTTTTGTTGTGGAGAGAAACGGCGAAAAGCTGACTCTAACTGATGTAAAGCTTGCGACGCGCGAGAACGAGAGCGGTAAAACGGTGATTGTTAGGGATTTCTTTTTGAATCCGATTGAAAAGAACTTTTTGACCGTGATTTCGCAGACGTTTAAAGAGATGTTTTCGAATGTTAAAATGGTTTATGCGACGCTTTTTGGCTTGATTACGGGGACTATCAGTTTGAATGAAGTCTCGGGCCCTGTTGGAATGGTGTCTGTGATTTCGGATGCAGCTGCAAAGGGGCTTGAGGTGGATTTTGTGGCGGCGTTGAACAATATCATTCGGATGTTGATGGTGCTGTCGCTTAACCTTGGAATCTTTAACTTGCTGCCGTTGCCGGCGCTAGATGGCGGAAGATTGGCATTCTTAATTTTAGAAGCAATAAAAGGCAAGCCTGTAAGCCCTAAGTACGAGGGTTTGATTCACACGGTTGGCTTCGTGCTGCTGATATTGTTCATGCTGTTTATCTCCATCAATGACGTGCTGAAGATGGTGTGGGGAAGAGGGCTATTTGGCTAAATGAGGCGAGTTGCTAAGGTTGTAAAAATCGGGGATAGAAAAATCGGCGGGCAAGAGGGAATCGCGATTCAGTCCATGTTAAATGTGCCTTCTTATGACGTTGAGGGCCACGTTAAGGAGGCCGCTCGGCTAAAGGCTGCCGGTTGCGACATATTAAGAATTGCGATTCCAGATATGGCGGCGGTGAGGTTGATTCCGGCCATAAAAAACGACGTGGACATCCCGCTGGTTGCAGATATCCATTTTGACTATAGGCTGGCTGTCGAATCTGTGGCCGCGGGCGCAGATAAAATTAGGATTAACCCCGGAAATATCGGCGATGAAGCTCGGGTTAAACAGGTTGCAGATGTTTGCCAAAGCCACGGGGTTCCCATCCGGATTGGGGTTAATTCTGGCTCACTTGAAAAGAGCATTTTGAGGAAACACGGTGTTCCCACGGCAGAAGCTTTGTGCGAGAGCGCTTGTTATCACACTTCGCTGCTTGAGAAATTTGACTTTGATGATATTGTGCTGTCGCTGAAGTCGTCGAACGTGAAGACTATGGTTGAGGCTTATCGGCTCATTGCGAACAAGTGCGAATATCCTCTGCATTTGGGCGTGACGGAGTCTGGCACCTTTAGAACGGGCGTCATAAAGTCCGCTGTGGGGATAGGGTCGCTTTTGCTTGACGAAATCGGCGATACTATCCGAGTTTCTTTGACGGCAGACCCTGTTGAGGAAATTTATGCGGCTCGAGACATTTTGAATGCTGTCGAAATGAGCCACGGCGGGGTGGAGGTAATCTCTTGCCCGACTTGCGGTAGGACGCGGATCGATATTATAAAGCTGGCGAATGAGGTTGAGGCAAGGCTTAAAGGCTGCAAAAAAAACATCAAAGTCGCGGTGATGGGCTGCGCGGTTAATGGACCGGGCGAAGCTTCTGCTGCGGACATTGGCGTGGCTGGCGGAGACGGCGTTGGGCTGATCTTCAAAAAGGGCGAGATTGTCCGCAAGGTAAAGGAAGAAGAGATCGTGGCAGAATTGATGCGGGAAATAGAAAGTTTGTGAGTTGAGAGGGTTTTGCGTTGAGTGCTTTTGGAGATTTTCTGGGGAAATACATAGACAAAAGTCTGATTTCGACCGACGTTTTGAGCGGGAACGTGCGTTCTATAAACATAGATGTGGAAAACAGGACGCTTGTGATAAACGTGGATTTTTTTATGATGGTGGAGTGTCAGATTCTTTTTAATATTGAAGACAGCCTGCAGCGCTCAAGTTTGAACTTGTGCCGGGTTGATATTCGGCCGTCGTTCCCGAAGGATAGCTTTTCTGCTGAATGCTATCGTGACTTGATTTTGCGGGTTACTAAAGAGACTAAGAGCCTTGGCGGGATTTTGAAGGACTCTACTGCTAAGTTGGACGGCGAGAATTTGACGATTCTGCTGGCGTATGGCGGCAAGAAGATTCTTGTGGACAAAAAGTTTGATAAAATTTTGCACGACTTAATAAAAAAAGAATTTGGCCTGAGCTTGAATATTTTTTTTGAGGAAGCTTTTTCGTTGACCAATGGCGACGCGATTCCTCTACATATTGAGAAGCATTGTGCTCTTTTGGAGAAGGAAAAAAGAGAACGTGTTATTGAAAAAGTAGAAGTTTATGAGTCCAACATGGGCGAGAAGAAAAAAAATACAGGCGCAGATGTTGCCGAGGTGATCTCGGTTAGAAAGGGCGAAAATTTATATCCGAGTGTTAATTTAAAAACGGCGGTGCCGATTTTGGGCAGCACCATAAAGGGCAAGCCCATGAAGATTTCCGACATTACGCCGGACATCGGCAATGTTACTATTTGGGGTGACGTTTTTTCTGTCGATGAGCACTTGACGAAGGATGGCCTGAAAAAGATCTATGCGATCAACATTACCGACTACACGGGGTCGATCTCTTTAAAGATAATTGCGGATAAAGAAAAATGGAAGCTTTACGATAAAATTGCGAAGGGCAGTACACTGCTGGTTCGGGGCGAGGTTACTTATGACAAGTACGACAGAGAGATAACCGTGCGGCCAAAGGGCATTTGCTTTGTGGAGAAGGTTAAGGTTGTTGACAGCGCGGCGAAAAAGCGGGTGGAGCTGCATTTGCACACAAATATGTCTGCTATGGACGGCGTTACTCCGGTCGAGACTTTGATTGCCCGTGCGCATGATTGGGGTCACAGCGCCGTTGCTATAACTGACCACGGGGTTGCGCAGTCTTTCCCGGATGCGATGAATGCCGCTAGTAAAATTAAGAAAAATGGCGGCGAGATTAAGATAATCTACGGCGTGGAGGCTTATTTTATCGACGATCTGGCCTCAGACTTCGATGGCGACATGAAAAAGCTTAAGTATTATCACCAGGTCATTTTGGCTAAGAATGCCGCCGGCCTTAAGAATCTCTACCGGCTTATATCAAAGTCGCACCTGGACTATTTTTATAGGAAGCCTCGTATTCCGAAAAGCGAGCTTATTAAGCACAGAGATGGGTTGATTATCGGCAGTGCTTGCGAGGCTGGTGAGCTTTTTAGGGCTGTTGTTGCAAAAGAAAGCCATGAACGGCTTTGTGAAATCGCAAAGTTTTATGATTACTTAGAAGTGCAGCCAGTTGGCAATAATAATTTTTTGATTCGCAGCGGATTTGCTAAGGATGAAGATGAGCTGCGCGCGTTTAATAAGGTGATTGTTGATTTGGGCGATGAGCTTGGGATCTCGGTGGTTGCCACTTGTGACGTGCATTTTTTGGACCCGCATGATTCGCAGTACAGAGCGGTTTTGATGGCGGGGCAGGACTATGAAGATGCGGAAAATCAGGCGCCGCTTTATTTGAAGACTACGGACGAGATGCTGGAGGAGTTCTCTTATTTAGGCCAGGCAAAATCGTACGAAATCGTGATTGAAAACACTAACAAAATCGCTGAGATGGTTGACGAAGTTAGCCCGATTCCGCTGGGAGTTTTTCATCCGGTCATTGAGGGGGCCGAGGAGGAGCTTGTTGAGATTACTTGGGAGCGGACCAAGGCCGTTTATGGAGATCCTTTGCCGGCGATAGTGCAGGAGCGCTTGGAGCGGGAACTCTCGTCCATTACTAAGCATGGATTTTCGGTGCTTTATATGACGGCGCAGAAATTGGTGGCGAATTCCGAGGCACACGGCTATCTGGTTGGGTCGAGAGGTTCGGTGGGATCCTCCTTTGTTGCCACTATGTCGGGAATCTCGGAAGTTAACCCGTTGTTTCCGCATTATGTCTGCCCTCACTGCAAGAATAGTGAGTTTATTACCGATGGCAGCTATGGTTCGGGGTTTGACTTGCCCGAGAAAAATTGCCCCAAATGTGGGACGAGCTATAATCGCGACGGGCACAATATTCCTTTTGAGACTTTTTTGGGCTTCGATGGCGACAAGACGCCGGATATCGACCTTAATTTTTCGGGTGAGTATCAAAGCGAAGCTCACCGCTATACGGAGACTTTGTTTGGAAAGGATAACGTCTTTAAGGCCGGTACAATCGCAACTATTGCCGAGAAAACTGGGATTGGTTTTGTGAAAAAATACGCGGAGCAAAAAGGGAAGATTCTGCATAAGGCAGAGGAAGCTCGGCTGGCAAATGGCTGCACAGGGATAAAGCGGACTACGGGGCAGCACCCGGGCGGGATGGTTGTTGTGCCCAAGGGGATGGAGATTTACGATTTTTGCCCGGTACAACGGCCGGCAAATGACCAGAAGTCGGATAACATCACTACGCACTTCGATTTTCACTCTATACACGACACTATTTGCAAGCTGGACGAGCTGGGCCATGATGTGCCCTCGATATACCGCTATTTGGAGGACTACACTGGAATTTCGGTTATGGATGTTTCTATGAGTGACCCGAAGGTGATGTCGCTGTTTACGTCTACCGAGGCTTTGGGCGTTGCGCCGGAGGCTATTGACTCTCAGACGGGGACATTTTCTTTGCCTGAGGTTGGCACTAGCTTTGTGAGGCAGATGATGATTGAAGCTCAGCCCAAGACGTTTTCGGATTTATTGCAGATTTCGGGGCTTTCTCACGGGACGGACGTTTGGATCGGCAACGCGCGGGACCTTATAAAAAGTAAAATTTGCACGATTTCGGAGGTTATTGGAACGCGAGATAGCATCATGACGTACCTCTTGCAGAAGGGCTTG
>CAQKRU010000026.1 GCA_948823415.1 uncultured Eubacteriales bacterium | reverse complement strand
CCGCCCGAATAACATGCGCCTTAGGCGAAGACAATTTCTTTAAAGCATCAATAGCCTTCTCGGCCTTAGACTCCTGCGCAACGCCGATGATAGCGTTCATGATGACGATAAAAAGGATGATGATAGAATCGATGTAGTCGCGATTCCCCTTAATAGCCGAGGTCACAAAGGAAATAGCCGCCGCAATCAAAAGAACAATCACCATAAAGTCCGAAAACTGCTCAAAAAACTTCGCCACAACACTCTTAGACTTCTTCTCCTTCAAAATATTCTTGCCGCAATTTATCTGCTTTTGTGCAACAGAAATATTGTTTAGACCTATGTTTTCATCGACTTTAAATTTTTTCAAAACGTCGCCCACATTTAAATTGTGCCAGTCCATCAAGTCAACAACCCCTTAAACGCTCAAAAATGTTGTCCATAAAGAAGTATATTCACAAAAAGCAAAAGTTATGATCGCAGCACGAGCGCATAAACCAATATGGCGAGGCCCGCATATATTAGATAAAAATATATTCGAGGTGAGTTGAATGTGGATCTTGTCGGGAATCCTGCTAGCAATATCGCTCAGCATGGACGCACTGGGCATCGGGGTGTCGTACGGCCTAAGAGGCAAAAAAGTCCCGCTATTGCCCAAAGTCATAATCAGCCTGATCTCGCTAGCGTTCACAGCCGCAGCAATCGGCATCGGCAACATAATAGTGCTGTTTTTGCCAGACCAACTGGCCAAGCTGATAGGCTCCGGAATGTTAGGCGTGCTGGGCGTGGTGATAATAATTCAAGCGCTAAGCAAAAAAGAAGGAGAGGTAGAGCCAGAGGCGGAGGTTCAAAGACCGCAAAAAAAGACCTGGAAAATAGCGCTAAAATCTTTGGGCCTCACAATAAAAATAATCCGCAACGAAATTTATGAAAACGCCAGCAAAGCGGACTCCGCAGCAATAATGGGCATAAGAGAATCGCTGTATATGGGCGTTGCGCTCTCCATAGACTCTTTTGGAGCCGGAATAAGTAGCGCAGTCTCGGGCATCAACAATTTTTTCGTCCCCGTGATGGTCGGCCTGTGCCAGTTTATCTTCCTGAGCCTAGGCATATTCTGCGGCCAAAAGCTGACGTCAATAAAAAAAGCAGACCCCAAAATCTTTATGCTCCTCTCCGGCGCCATATTGGTAGTTTTGGCGATTATCAGATACTTCCTATAGAATAGAAGCGCACAAAATTTTTTTACTCATAAAACCGCAACGAGCTGAGCAATTTCTCGCGCTGCCGATTTAAATATGCCTCGTCAATGTCAACGTAGATGCAGGAGCAGCACGCCCCGGTTATCGACAAATCAAGCTGCTCCAACCGACACATCCCCTCGCAAAAATAAACGCAGAAATAATTTTCGCATTTGATGGTTTTCACAATAATCACTCCAACGGCTATAGGTCTAAAACACCCTAATATTAATAGGTCAATTATACCATAATATTTGTGGTGATGTAAATGAGCAAACTGAAAAAATTGAGAAAAGAAAAAGGCTTCACGCAAATAAAAATGCAGCATCTAACGGGCATAGACCAAAGCGATTATTCCAAATTAGAAAATGGACATAGGCACCTAACGTTTGAGCAGTGCAAAAGATTAGCACTGGCGCTGGACACAAGCATGGACTACTTGGCCGACCTAACCGATGACCCAAAGCCATACAAGAGGCGTAAATCACAATAAAAACCAGACTACGCTTAAAAAGCAAAGCCGTAGCCCGGTTCGAAATAAAAATAAATAGCACAGGCCGCACTATACCGCGCGGCCTGATTTTTTAGTCTCTTGGCTTCATGGTCGGAAAGAGCAGAACATCGCGGATAGATGCGCAGTCAGTAAGCAGCATAACCAAGCGATCAATCCCGATCCCGAGCCCGCCAGTAGGCGCCATACCATATTCGAGTGCGTTAATAAAGTCCTCGTCAATCAAATTAGCCTCATCGTCGCCAGCCTCACG
Organism: uncultured Eubacteriales bacterium; assembly: GCA_948823415.1. Classification (GTDB taxonomy): domain Bacteria; phylum Bacillota; class Clostridia; order Oscillospirales; family Acutalibacteraceae; genus CAG-557. Next base: position 10,005 of record CAQKRU010000026.1, on the reverse strand, counting down.
CAGGGCCATCTGATGCAAAAAGCGTTTGCGCTGGTCAATAGGATCATTGAGCTCCGAGTAGGCATTGGCCATTTCGCGCCGAGTAATAAACAGCTCAAAACGCTCCACCAGCCGAGGATTATCCTTTTTGCGTTTAGTCAAAGGCGAGACCTCAACCGGATAATCGCAAACAAAAGTGGGCTGAACTAACGTCTCTTCGACCTTTTCCTCAAACATAAGATTCAAAATGTCGCCCCAAGAGTTCTTGCCACAAGTTTCAAAGCCAAATTGCTCAGCAACCTGCATAGCACGGGCATCGTCGCCCATAAAAGAGGCAAAATCAACGCCAGTAACCTCCTTAACGGCGTCAATCATGGTAACGCGGCGAAACGGCTTGCAAAGATTAATCTCCTCGCCCTGATAGCTAATGACATCCGAACCGCAAACAGCCTGGGCGCAAGCGTTAATAATATTCTCGGTGTGCTCCATCATCGCGTTGTAATCCACATAAGCCTCGTAAAGCTCAATAGAAGTGAACTCAGGATTGTGCTTAACATCCATGCCCTCGTTGCGGAACAAGCGGCCAATCTCATAAACTTTTTCCATGCCGCCAACAATCAAGCGCTTTAAGTATAACTCCGGCGCAATGCGCAAAAACAAATCCAAATCGAGCGTGTTGTGATGTGTAATAAAAGGACGAGCCGCCGCGCCGCCAGCAATAGTGTTAAGAATGGGCGTCTCAACCTCAATAAAGCCAAGCTCGTCAAGGTACTTGCGAATAGTGCGAATAATGGTGCTGCGCTTAACAAAGGTGTCCTTAACCTCCGGATTAACAATCAAATCGACGTACCGCTGGCGATAGCGCAAGTCAGTATCCTTCAAACCGTGGAATTTATCGGGCAAAGGTAACAAAGACTTAGAAAGCAAAGTCAAAACCTTGGCATGAACAGAGATCTCACCGCGACGAGTCTTAAAAACAAAGCCCTCAACGCAAATGATGTCGCCAATATCCCACCTGTCAAGTCCGCTATAAACGTCCTCGCCAACGTCATCAGTCTTAATATAAACCTGCATCCGCCCGCTGCAATCGTGCACATCCATAAAGCAAGCCTTGCCCATGTCGCGCCAGCTCATAATTCGACCCGCAATGCAAACATCCTTGCCCTCAAAAGTGTCGAATCCCTCAACAATTTCAGCATTGTAGGCATTTCGCGAGCAAACGGTAATCTCAAAAGGATCCATATTATCCTGCTGAAGAGAGCGCAATTTATCGCGTCGAATCTTCAAAAGTTCCTTAACGTCCGGTTCAGCAGTACCAGGCAAAGTGCTAGAATTTTCATCATTCATTTTAATAGCTCCTCAAAATTTAAAAAGACGGGCAGAAAGAATAAAAAATTCACCTGCCCAAAAGTTTAAAATAATGTTCGCGCCAATATTCGCGCCTATTTCTATTTAGATATCTCTAAAACCTCAAACGAAGTGATCCCAGCCGGGGTCTCGACCTCAACAACGTCGCCCACTCGATGCCCAACAAGAGCCTTCCCAACAGGCGACTCATCCGAAATACGACCGTTAACAGGATCCGCCTCGCTAGAACCGACGATCTTGTAATCGCAAACGTCATCAAAGCCGGCATCACGGACTTTAACTTTAGAACCAACGTGAATAATCTCAGTAGAAAGCTCATCCTCGTTAATAACTTTAACATTTTTAAGCGTATTTTCGATAGAAGCGATGCGGGCCTCAACAATAGCCTGCTCATTCTTAGCCTCATCGTATTCGCTATTTTCCGATAAATCGCCAAAAGACAAAGCGACCTTTATTTTTTCGGCAATTTCCTTACGTTTAACAGTCTTCAATTCGTCGAGTTCAGCTTCCAACTTTTTAAGTCCTTCATCAGTAAGTAAAACTTGTTTGGTCATTTTCACACAAACCACCTTTTTAATTAAGATTATTTCTGAACAACATACCAATTATAATTTAGTTGCTCAAGCGTGTCAAGATGATTTTGTAAAAACTCTCAAATTTTGGAGAAGCCAGCAAACAAGCGGCAACCAAGCCACAACGATGTAAAAAGAAGAAGTAACTAACCTAAAAATTTTTAAAAATATTAAATTAATTCGTTTTAGTACTGTAAAATTGTGTAAAAAATATCCGGTTTATCAATCTGAGTATGGGTCTCCACCAAAAAAAGTTGGCCCGTTTGGCTCGAGCAAAAAAAACCTACCTTGTGTCTGAACAATATATGGATCAGGCTCATCAACCTTAGGATCGGTGATTATCTCATAAGCTCTATTAGACATATAAGCTTCGAGGCGGGCGCGATCATTAATTGGCTGTTTTTTTTCGCCGATTTTTTGACCTTTTTTGACAGCTTGCCCTTCAGAAACATAAACTTCTGATAAATCTGTATAAGTTGAAGCGTCTACAACCATTGTTCCATCAACCATATTTGTACGATAAGTCGTAACACGGCTGTGATCGGGGAAGTTATAGCAAAAAAGCACTGTACCATCATTATCAGCAGCAACATTAGAAATTAACCATTCAGAAGATGTTTCATGACGAGAAGGGGATTGCTCACCCTCTAGATCATTTGAAAGAGATTCCCCGGAAACTGATTGCATGTTAGTATTGCCATTGTTTTGCGGCAGCATAGCATAAGTACCAACATTAAGTAAACACCCACAGCTTGCAATCATCACAATAGTAAACAAAATTTCCCTAATTTTTTTCATAAAATCACCGTTAACCTTCCAAAAAATTAAAATTATTTTTAAACAACATAACTATTTTAGCAAGGCTCTGTAAGTTTGTCAAGGATAAAGGCAAAATATACCACCAAAAATCGAAAGAGGCTTTAAAGCAAAAATCATCAAAATTTATGTAACAAAATCGAATCAATAATGTAAGTAGTTTTCGTTCAATGGGTTATAGTCAACGCCGTTAAACTTTGTCTGAAAGTGCAAGTGCGGCCCACTAGAATGGCCAGTAGAGCCAACCTCGCCGATTTTTTGGCCCCTTGCAACAGTCTGCCCAGAAGAAACGCAAACACGCGCCAAATGCCCATAAATCGAAACTTTTATCACAATCTTGCCGTTAACCATGTAAGTGTGCCGAATCATAACATAATTGCCATACCCACCGCCACAACCGCAGCTGCGAAGCTTACCATAGTCATGCGGACACCCGCGAAACGCCGCAAAAACAACGCCGGCATCAACAGCAACAACAGTAGCCCCATAGATGCTGCGGCCAGCAGACCCAGCAATATCAATACCCTTGTGATACACATGGCCGCGGCGCTCCAAATATTCAGAGGACCGACGAGTAAAGCCAGGCACAGGCCAAAACCAGTTAGAGCGAGAAAAATCGGCCAAGCTAGCTAAAGAAAGAGGGTTGCCTCCGCGACTTTGCTGTAGCCGAGCAACTTCCATATCAATAGCGTTTTGAATTTGCCGCATCTCCACGTCAGCATCGTAAATCTCAGACTGAATGCGACTTTTATCGCTTTCAAGTTGTTTCAAAAGAGCCTCGTTCTGACTCAAAAGCTCGCGTAATTGCGCCTCAACCTCGTTTAAAGAGTTAGTCTCAGCAACCAAAGAAGCCTCCTGACCGGTCAAACCAGCCTTCATGTCTTCCAAAGAGTGAATATCGTCCTTCAAAGCGCTCAAAAGCCGATTATCGTGGTCGCTAACCTTAGTAATAATCTCAGCCTTGTCAATGAGCTCCTCAAAAGTTTTGGCGTTAAAAACCAAATCAATCAGCTGAACCTCGCCAGCCTTATAAATAGCCGCCAACCTCCGCTTAAGAATCTCAGTATTTTCGGCAACTTCGCCTTCCTTAGCAGCAATATCCCGCTTAACCTGCTCAATTTGTTGCCGCAAATCGTCAACGCGCTTGTTTATCTTAAGCTTCCGCTCTTTTACGCTCATAATCTTGCTATTAACAGAGTCGAACTGGCGGCGTTTTTCGTCGACTTTTTTTTGAATTTCCGCAAGAGTCTTCCGAAGATTATTCCTTTTAGACTGCACGCGATTGCGATTCTGACGGTGCTGGTCAATAAGAGAAGAATAAACAGTAAAATTGTGAGAGATATTGTCAGAATAAAAAGTGGCAAAGAAAAAAGTTATACATATAAAAAATACGCAAAAAATTTTCTTACCAGCCAAGAATCTCTCCTCCCTCCCGCTTGAGGTACTTGCTAATAGAAATAAGCCCACCAATCAACCCAAAAGCGATACCAGCGGCAATAAAAGCCAAGAATATAGGCAAAGATACGCTTCCAAAAGGAATATGCGAAAAAGGAATCATCCGATTAACATAGCCAATCAAAACGTCATATAAAAGCTTCAAAATAGTAGCAGAAATAATAGCAGAAATAATGCCAATAATAATGCCCTCAACAATAAAAGGCAGCCGCACAAACCAGTCGGTAGCGCCAACCGACTTCATAATGCTAATCTCAAACCGGCGGCTATACATAGTAAGCCGAATGGTGTTAGACAATATAAATAAAGAAACAAGACCCAAAACAATAACAATAAACACGCCGCTAATAGAAATCAACCGATCAAACTTAGTCAACTTCTCAAAAAGCTCGCTGCGATTAACAACACTGTCAATGCCGTCAATTTGCTTAATAACGTCAACAGTTTCGCGATACTTAGAAATATCCGCCAAAGTAACATGAAAAGCATGAGGAAAAGGGTTATTATCCTTAATCCCATCAAAAATAGGCCCCAGCTCGTCCTTAAACTTCTCAACAGCCTCTTCCTTAGAGTAAAACTTGCACCCTGCAATATTATCCAAAACCTTAATTTTCTCGCCAATCTCCAAAGCAGGGCCAGTCTCAACATCGTCGTTCAAATAAACAGTAATGCTGTTTTGCGACTCAATAGACCGCAAAGCATTGCTAATATTCATAGAGAACAAAGCAGCAGCACCAGTCAGCAAAAGGCATAAAACCAAAACGCCAATAGAAGCCACCGACATCATCCAGTTTTTCCAAACATTTTTAAACCCTTCAGTCAACAAATACTTCAAAGAACTAGCTCTCATGGCGCACCTCCGGATTCTTGCTATCAGAAATAATCTTACCGCAGTTAATTTCAATAACTCTCTTGCCAAACCGCTGAACCAAATCATGCTCATGCGTAACCATCAAAACAGTAGTTCCGCGCTTATTAATCTCAGTCAAAAGCTCAACAATCTCGTAAGACATCTCCGGATCAATATTTCCAGTAGGCTCGTCCGCAATAATAATAGAAGGATTATTAACAAGAGCGCGCGCCAAGCTGACTCTCTGTTGTTCTCCGCCAGAAAGCTCAGCCGGGCGCCGATTAGCCTTATTCTGTAAATCCACCAAATTCAGTATGTAAGGAACGCGTTTTTTAACGTCCCGCTCCGAAGCCCCAGTAACGCGCATAGCAAAAGCAACGTTATCAAAAACAGTCATCTTGTCAATCAGCCGAAAGTCCTGAAAAACGATGCCCATTTTTCGGCGAATATAAGGGACTTCTCGCTTAGTAATCTGAGAAATATTTATTCCATCAAGGTATATAGTGCCCCGCGAAGGCAGTTCTTCGTGCATAATGAGTTTCAAGAAAGTACTCTTACCCGAACCAGAAGAACCAACAATAAATACAAATTCACCCTTTTTAATATGTAAATTTATATTTTTAAGAGCACTAGTACCATTAGCATAAACTTTTGATACATTCCTAAACTCTATCATGGTTTTTAATACTCCTTTTAATTTGCCAACTTTCTTCCTTTTTCATCATTAACCAAAAAACGCATATAAACGTCCAATTTAGCCAAATAATAAATAGTCTATAATTATCATCTAAAACTAAAATAAACCTCCAAAATCAATCCTTAAACAGTCTAAAATTAAAATTTTAAACCTAAACTCAAAAATCAATACTTAACCGGATTAGAAGATAAATACTTCTTAACCATCAAAGCGACTTTAAAAACAATAGCATCTTCAAATTCGCGCAAATCGAGCCCAGTAAGCTTTTTAATCTTCTCCAACCGATAAACCAAAGTATTACGGTGAACAAACAACTTACGCGAAGTCTCCGAAACATTCAAATTATTCTCAAAAAAGCGTTGAATAGTAAACAAAGTCTCCTGATCCAAACTGTCAATAGACCCGCGCTTAAAGACTTCCTTCAAAAACATCTCGCACAAAGTGGTAGGCAATTGATAAACAAGCCGAGCCACGCCCAAGTTGTCGTAGCTGATAATAACCTTCTCAGTATCAAAGACCTTGCCAACTTCAATAGCAATCTGCGACTCTTTAAAAGAAGAAGCCAAGCCCTTAATATTAGAAACCGTGCTGCCAATACCCACCGAGCAGTGAATATAAAATTCGCTAGTCAAAGTGTCAACAATAGATTGAGCCAACTGTTCAAGATCCTCGCGCTCAATGCCCTCTTTAACCTCTTTAATAACAGCAATATCCGACTCGTTCAAGTTAATAATAAAGTCTTTGTTCTTGTCCGGAAAAAGGTTTTGTAAAACTTCATAAGCAGAAACATCCGACTTAGAGTGAATTTTAACCAACATGCAAACCCGAGTAGCCTCAACATTAAAGTGAAGTTCGCGAGCCTTAATATAAATATCACCGGGCAAGATGTTGTCCAAAATAACGTTTTTAATAAAGTTGCTGCGGTCATATTTTTCGTCGTAAAATTCTTTAATATTTCCAAAAGATATGGACAAAATAGAAACATACCGTTGAGCAGCTTCGTCGTCTCCCTTAACAAAAACAGCGTACTCAGAGCTATTTTTGCTTTCAAGTGACTTATAAGTATAACCGTTAATAATAAAAGTGGAAGCAGGCTTAAAAAAGTCCGAAGTAATATTTCCTCTAACTTCGCCAATTTTGTCCAAGTCGCTACAAGCAACAACTACCGAAGATTCATCAATAACCCCAATAGTCCTTCCAATAGCATCGTGCATTTGATGAACAATCCCTTGAAATAACCTGTTAGACATAAAAAAACTCCTTACTGTTTGAATTTTGAACGTTGCTAAAATGAAAATTTTACAAATAGTTTAATAATAAAAATAAACGTAACTATATTTTACATAAATATTAAGGATATTGCAACTATTTTATCAAAAAAATTTGTTTATTTTATAGATATAAGGTAATCATTTTTACAAAACGGGATAAACTGTGAAAAGATAGCTTAATTTTGCAGAAATATTTTGGCAAAAAAGATGATATAAAAAATCGAACAAAAGCCGGCACATTGCACATACAACCCAAATATAGAGCAAAAAATTTAAAAGCAACAACAAAATCCAAAACTTAAATAAAAAATTTTAAGAACAAGATTAGTTGTTGCCCAAAAAACGAGGAACCAAATTATAACAGTTGATGCAAAAAAGGAATTAATCATAAAAAAAGCAAAATTAATTTTACAAAAATTACAATAAACACAAAATATTATATCAAAAATCCACCTGTGCGAGGTTTTTCTTTAAGTGTGAACCTTGTCCGAATTGCAAAACCCATGAATAAAGCCATTTAAAAGCACAGAAGAAACGTCGCCGCCAATGACCTTGTCGTTAAAAACCAAGATGTTCGCGCGCCATTACTGTTAGGCGTCTTTGTAATTCAAGTTCGTGAATTTGCCTTAAACGTGGACTTTGTCCGGGTTGCAAAACCCATGAATAAAGCCATTTAAAAGCACAGAAGAAACGTCGCCGCCAATGACCTTGTCGTTAAGAACCAAAATGTTCGCGCGCCATTACTGTTAGGCGTCTTTGTAATTCAATTTCGTGAATTTGCCTTAAGCGTGGACTTTGTCCGGGTTGCAAAACCCATGAATAAAGCCATTTAAAAGCACAGAAGAAACATCGCCGCCAATGACCTTGTCGTTAAGAACCAAGATATTCGCGCGCACGCCCTGCGAGGCATCCTTGTAATTCAAAATCTGATAAGTGTAGCGGGTGCAGGTTTTCTCCTGATATCGAGAAAGATCCAAGCCCTGGTCGCGCTGAATGTCGTTGTATTTTTCGTATGTAGAATTAAATTCGGCCGGAATCGTAACCGTAGAAATCTCGGTAGGCTCCGGAGAAACCTCCCACCCAAATTGCTTCAAAAACTCGACACGTTCGGCATTGTCCCGAGCATTCAACTTGTACTTTCCCAAAGGACAAACGGCCTCGCGGCTGCCAGAGAGAACCAAAGCAAAAAACGCAGCCAAAATAATCACAAAAGCAACAGCCAAAATCCCCAGAGTAAAGAGCCTCCGCCGAGATGTCTTAAAAGAAAATATAAACATAAAAAACCTCCCTAAAGCTGTTATATGCACAAAGGGAGCGTAAAATGAAAAATAATCATAAGCAAAAACCGCATAAAAATGGGGCGCAGCCGAAGAATTTTCTAAAACAAAAAAATAAGTGCCCATAAAGAGCACTTATATTAAAGAAAAGGAATTTATGAGAATGAAAAAGGTAAAATCAATCTCGATTATTAATATAACACATTTAAAATCATTTGTAAATACTTTTTTCAAAAAAAATTAAAAAAATGTATCAAAAACATTTTCGAAAGTAACAAAATAAAATAACAAATCTCGATTTACCGGGCACCGATGAGGCTTGAAATTTTCAAAAAAATTTTTTCTAAAAAATAAAAATTTCAAATTTTTTTGTAATAATTTAGATCAAAAAAAGTTACATTTGTGTGACAAGGCGATATTTTCACATAAAGAAATTAAGAAAAATAAAAAACCGCCAACTTTACGAATATCCACATTTGGGTTAAAATTATGAGCGTAAAAGCAAAAAGGAGGCCTTTTTTTGACGAACGAAAAATTAGCCCAGCTGGCGGTCTCGGCGCTAAAAAAAGAGTACCCCAAAGCGGAGTGCTCGCTAAATTACATAGACCCATTGCAACTGCTGATTTCCACTCGGCTGGCAGCTCAATGCACCGACGCGCGGGTCAACATGGTAACGCCGCAGCTGTTCAAAAAATTCAAAACCGTGTACGACTTTGCAAAAGCGCAGCCCGAAGAGGTAGAAAAACTGATAAAATCGTGCGGATTCTATCACGCCAAAGCCAAAGACATAGTAAACATGTGTAAAATGCTAATAGAGAAATTCGGCGCCACAGTGCCGTCCTCAATAGAAGAGTTAACAAAGCTGCCCGGCGTAGGGCGAAAAACAGCCAACCTAATAGTGGGGGACATCTTCAAAAAGCCCGCCGTAGTGGTAGATACCCATTGCATGCGAATAACCAGAAGGCTAGGGTTTCACGACTTAAAAAATCCCGAAAAAATAGAAAAAATTCTCAGGCAAGCCCTGCCCAAAGAAGAGTCGAACGACTTTTGCCACAGATTAGTCCTGCACGGCAGAGCCGTCTGCAAAGCGCAAAAACCGCAGTGCGAAAAATGCTGCATGAACTCATTTTGCAAATTCGCAAAAATCAATCAAACAACATAGATCAATTATCACGCAAGTAACAGCGGCATTCTTTAACCACCTGACCGGACAAAAACAAAAGCGCAATCAGGTTCGGCAAAGCCATCAGACCGTTAAAAGTGTCGGAAATGCTCCAAACCAGGTCAACCTTCATAACAGCCGCAAATAAAATAAAAAGCACCTGCAAAGCCTTATAAATCAAAACATTTCGGCTAAAATGCTTGCCAGACAAATACCCAATGCACTGCTCGCCGTAGTAAGACCAGCCGATCACCGTGGCAAAGGCGAACAGCGTTATAGATATGGTAACAAAAATCTCGCCCGCGCCGCCAAAAGTAGTGCTAAAAGCCTGCACGCTAAGCAAAGCGCCGCCCTGCGCAGTAGGCAGAACGCCCGAAGTCAAGATGCAAAGGGCCGTAACGCTGCATATCAAAATCGTATCGACAAAAACCTGAAAAATCCCCCACATTCCCTGAACAACAGGCTCACTCTCGCTGCTAGCAGCATGCACAATGGGAGAGCTGCCAAGCCCCGCCTCGTTAGAGAAAACGCCACGAGCAATGCCATGCTTAATAGCCA
>CAQKRU010000025.1 GCA_948823415.1 uncultured Eubacteriales bacterium | reverse complement strand
GGATAGGTTATGGTTATGAAATTTTGGGGTTTTAGAGGAGAAATTTGATTGAAAAAAAGTGGAAAAATGCGAATAATAGTGGGGAATTGGAAAATGAACAAGGCTCCGGCTGAGGCTGCAGCTTTGTTTAGCGAGATAGCATCTGGCTTAACTGCCGACTGCTGCCGGGTTATCCTGTGTGTGCCTTTTGTGGATTTGCTTACGGTTGCCAATCTGGCGGCGGATACAGAGATTTGCGTCGGCGCGCAGAATTGTCATTTTGACAACGAAGGTGCTTACACTGGCGAAATTTCGCCGGCCATGTTGAATAATATCGGTGTAAACCACGTTATACTGGGGCACAGTGAGCGCAGGAAATATTTTGGTGAAACTGACGAAACTACAAACAAAAAGGTCAAATTGGCGATTGCGTCGGGGCTTACGCCTATTGTGTGTGTGGGCGAAACCTTACTGGAACGGGATCTTGGCGTTACGGACGAAAAAATTTCGATTCAGATAAAAAAGTTGCTTAACGGCGTTTTGGCGCCACAGTTAGAGAATTTGATTATCGCTTATGAGCCGGTTTGGGCGGTTGGGTCTGGTAGGTGCATCGAGCACGCTGATTTGGTGCATGTTTGCAAGGTGATTAGGGCCTCTCTTTCCAGTCTTTATGGGGTTGAAGCGGCTAAGAACGTCCCGATATTGTATGGTGGATCGATAAACTCGCAAAATTTTACGGATCTACTAAATATTGATGACATCGATGGAGGCCTTGTTGGCGGGGCTTCTTTGGTTGCTGAAGAATTCTTGAAAATCGTCAACTGTACATAACACCTTATTCGGCTTATTATGAAAGTCAAAATATCCGCATGGCAACTTGGTTTTTGAGCATTTTAGTTTTGAGGAGATTGATAAATTATGGACAAAAAAACTTTTTATATTACGACGCCTATATACTATCCATCGGGCAACCCGCATCTTGGGCACAGCTACTGCACCGTGGCGGCGGACGTTATGGCTAGGTTCAAGCGTTTGGTTGGCTACGATGTGATGTTTTTGACAGGTACGGATGAGCACGGGCAAAAAATTGAGTTGAACGCAGCTAAAGAAAATTTGCCGCCCAAAGAGTACGTGGACAGGCTGGTTGCGGAGTTTCGGCGACTTTGGGATATTATGGATATCTCCAACGACAGGTACATTCGCACGACGGATGGCTATCACGTAGCGGCGGTGCAGAAGATCTTTCGCGCGCTTTACGATAAGGGCGAGATTTACAAGGGCAATTACGAGGGCTGGTACTGCACGCCGTGCGAGTCCTTCTGGACGGAGACGCAGTTGGTTGATGGAAAATGTCCAGACTGCGGGCGTGAAGTAAAGTTGACTAAGGAGGAAGCCTACTTCTTCAAGCTTTCTAAGTATTCTGATAGACTTTTGCAGCTATATGACGAGCATCCGGAATTTTTGGAGCCCGAAAGTCGCCGCAATGAGATGATTAGCTTTATCAAGAGTGGCATAAATGACCTGTGCGTGAGCCGTACGAGCTTTAGCTGGGGCGTGCCGGTCGATTTTGACGAAAAGCACGTGGTTTATGTGTGGCTGGACGCGCTTACCAACTACATCACGGCGCTTGGCTATGGTTCCGATAACAACGCCGATTTTAAGCGTTACTGGCCTGCAGACGTCCATTTTGTGGGCAAGGAGATTGTCCGATTTCATGCGATTATCTGGCCGGCCATACTTATGGCGCTGGATTTGCCTTTGCCTCGAAAAATTTATGGCCACGGATGGCTTCTTTTCGGCGACGGCACCAAGATGTCCAAGTCTAAGGGCAATGTGGTGGATCCGCAGATTTTGTGCGAGCGGTACGGTGTGGACGCGATCAAATACTTCTTGATGCGCGAGATTCCCTTTGGAGCGGACAGCGTCTTCACAAACGAGGCCTTGATAAATCGGATAAACTCAGATTTGGCGAACGATTTAGGAAATTTACTCTCTCGCACAACAGCTATGATCGAGAAGTACTTCGGCGGCAAGTTGCCTCAGCCTCTTGAGAGCGCCGTCGCTGACAATGAGTTGATTTTTATGGCGACGTCTTTGCGAGAAAAATATGAGCATCACATGGATCGGTTTCAGTTTTCAAGCGCCTTGACGGAGGTTTGGAAGCTAATTGCACGGGCCAACAAATATATCGACGAGACGATGCCCTGGGCGCTGGGCCGGGACGCAGAAAAAGCGAATCGGCTGGCCTGCGTTTTGTACAATCTATGCGAGGTTTTGCGAATTGTGTCGATCTTGATCACACCGTTCATGCCCAACACCGCGCCGATTATCGCACAACAAATCGGAGCTCGGGAGGACGTTCTAACCTGGGAAACCGCCAACAAATGGGGAATCTTGCCGGTTGATGCTGAGATCAAAAAAGGTGACCCGCTTTTCCCGAGAATCGACGTAGAAAAAGAACTCTCTGAGCTAGAAAAATGCACTAAGTAGGAGGTTTTATTGCCATGATCTTTGATTCTCATGCGCATTATGACGATGCTGCTTTTGACAATGACCGTGACGACTTGATTCGCAGACTTTTTAATGCGGACGTGTGCGGAATTATCAACGTTGGATGCAACATTCAGACTTCAAAGGCCTCGATGGATCTGGCACGAAGGTACCCCTTGATTTGGGCGGCCGTGGGCGTGCACCCGCAAGAGGCTGATAGCGTTCCGCCGCATTATCTCGACATTTTGAGCTCATTTTTGGCAGAAAAAAAAGTCGTTGCGGTCGGTGAAATCGGGCTCGACTATCATTATGACAAACCCTCGAGGGAAATTCAAAAGGCGAAATTTGAAGAGCAAGTGAAATTGGCTAAAACTCTCGACGTGCCGGTGATAATCCACGATAGGGACGCACACGCCGACACGCTTGAAATCTTAAAAAAATACGAGCCAAAAGGCGTGGTGCATTGCTTTTCTGGCAGCGTTGAGATGGCAACCGAGGTCGTGAATTTGGGCATGTATGTGGGGCTTGGCGGCGTGGTGACCTTTAAAAACGCCAAAAACCCAGTACTCGTGGCAAAGTCTGTGCCGCTAGATCGGATTTTGCTAGAGACGGACTGCCCATATTTGGCACCAGAACCGAATCGAGGCTCCCGATGCGATTCTAGCATGATAAAATTCACCGCAGAGAAAGTTGCCATGGAGCGCGGTATATCGGTGGAAGAGCTGTTGAGATGTGCTAAAGAAAACGCATTGCGACTGTTTTCTAAAATAAGTGTAAAATAATTAATGGCTAAGCTGCTTAGTGCTTAGCCATTTTCCTTTCAAGATTTTTTAATTATCCCAGCAGGTCGGCCATATTATATAATCCAGCTGGCTTTGGCACTATAAATTTCGCGGCATTGACCGCTCCCTCGGCGAAAATTTCCTTTGACTGCGCGGTGTGCGATATCTTCAAGACTTCATCCTTGCCGGCAAAAATGATCTCGTGCTCGCCTACCATCGTTCCACCCCGCACCGAATGTATGCCTACTTCGTTTTTGCTTCTGGCCTTCTTGCAAAGATGCCGATCGTACACGTATTCCAGGTTTTGCCCCAGCGCGGCCTTAACCGCACCTGCTATCATCAGCGCCGTTCCGCTGGGCGCGTCAATTTTTCTGTTGTGGTGCCTTTCTACGATTTCTATATCAAAGCCGGGGTGCAGCGCTTTCGCGGCCTTTTTGGCGAGTGAAATCATCAGGTTCACCCCTAGCGACATATTGCTAGAAAAGAAAATTGCGATCCGCTCCGATGCGGCCTTGATTTTTTCAATCTGAGCTTCGTTAAACCCCGTTGTGCAGATCACCGCTGGCATCTTTTTGGCAGTCGCATAGGCTAAAAGCGAGTCGATCAGTTCCGGGTTCGAAAAATCGATGATCACATCTGCCTTTTCGCTGAGTTTGCTAAATGCGTCAACAACCGTGAACTCGGTCGTGGCGCTTGTTTTTTTGCTTACGCCCTCCACAATAGCGCAATCTGCTCGCTCCGACACCACCTTCGCAACGGCCCGACCCATCTGTCCACCGGCGCCGCTCAATATTATCCTCGTCATTTTGCACTTCCCATCTGCGTTCCCCGCGTTTTATTTTGTCGCAACGCCGAAATTTCTCATCGCCGTTACCAATTTAGCCTTATTTTCGGCCGAGATCGAAACCAGCGGAAGTCGACAACTACCGCAATTAAAGCCCAGCTGATTCATCGCCTCTTTTACCGGAATCGGGTTTACATCGCAAAACAGGGCCTCCATCAGCTCATTCGACTTCAAAAATAGCTCTCTGGCAGCGTTTAAATCCCCTTCAAAAAATTTTTCATTGATCTCATGGCTTTCGTAAGGGCAAACATTCGCGAAAACCGAGATCACTCCACGGCCACCCAGCGACAAAATCGGGACAGTCTGGTCATCGTTGCCGGAATAAACCGCCAAATCATCGCCACAAAGTGCGATAGTCTTAGCAATGGCCGAAAGATCGCCGTTTGCCTCCTTGGTGGCCACGATATTTGGGTGCTTCGCAAGCTCCGCGTAGGTCTCCGGCCTAATCGAAACCCCCGTGCGCGACGGCACGTTGTACAAGATCATCGGCAGGTCCACATTGTCGGCGATACAGCTGTAGTGGCGAATCAAGCCCCTTTGCGACGTCTTGTTATAATAGGGCGTCACCACCAAAACCGCGTCCGCACCCAGCTCCTGGGCCTTTTTAGACATCTTCAGTGCATGCTCGGTGCTGTTGCTGCCCGTACCGGCTATAACAGGGACCCTGCCCGCGACCTTTTGCACCGTGAAATCAATCACCGCAGCGCGCTCCTCGTCGCTCATAGTGGCCGATTCCCCCGTCGTGCCGCAAGTTATTATCGCGTCGGTCTTGTTTTTTATCTGAAACTCCAGAATTTCCTCCAGAACCTCGAAATTTACGCTCCCGTCACTGTGCATCGGCGTTACTAGCGCTACTCCCGAACCTTTAAAGACTGCTTTTTTCATGAATGCTCCTCCGTTTTGTTGTAAAATTTGTTAATTGATGAATCCCTTGGCACAGAGCATCTCGGCCATCAAGATGGCTCCGCCGGCTGCACCTCGGACTGTGTTGTGCGACATGCAGACAAATTTAACGTCGTACTGCGTGTCTTCCCGTAGTCTGCCCAGTGCGATCGCCATGCCGTTTTCTAGCTCCCGTGCGCTGCGTATTTGCGGGTAATTCGGGTCCTCAAAATAATGCAAAAACCGCTTTGGTGCGCTTGGTAGCGCCATCCCTGCGGATAGCCTCTCGCTGTAGATTTTCCACCTTTGTTTTATTTCATCCAGTGGCGGCTTGTTTTTGAACGATACAAAAACGGCGGCGGTATGGCCATCACTCACCGGGACCCGGATGCACTGCGTTGTTATGCTGGGCTCTGTGGCGTTTTTTATACCATTTTCGCAGACCTTTCCCCAGATTTTCAGGGGTTCCTGCTCGGACTTCTCCTCCTCGCCCGCTATGTAGGGAATGATGTTGTCGACCACTTCTGGCCAGCGCTCGAAGGTTTTGCCCGCGCCGGAAATTGCCTGATATGTGCACGCGAGCACCTTTGTTACGCCGAAATCCCGCAATGGGTGTATCGCTGGGACGTAGCATTGAAGCGAACAATTTGATTTTACCGCGATGAATCCTTTTTTTGTGCCCAACCGTTTCTTCTGAACCTCGATTACATCTGCGTGCTCGGGGTTAACCTCAGGGATGATCATCGGCACGTCTTGAGTTCCTCTGTGCGCGCTGTTGTTCGATATCACCGGGCATTCGGCCTTTGCGTAGCTCTCCTCCAGCCGCATCAGCGCCTCTTTGGGCATATCCACTGCGCAAAAAACAAAGTCCACCGCAGCTGCGATCGCTTTCAAATCGCTCACTGCATCCAAAACGGGCATGTCTCGCACTTGTTCTGGGAGCCCTTGATCCAGTGCCCATCTACCGTTTAGGGCTTCTTCGTACGTTTTGCCGGCAGAATTCTTGCTCGCAGCCAGCACCGCTATGTCAAACCAAGGATGCCCCGCCAGCAGTGTCACAAAGCGCTGCCCTACCATTCCGGTGGCCCCCAAGATACCTACTTTAAACTTTTTCATAGTCTCAAGAGCCGTCAGATGGCCCTTTGTGCCGCCTTTCGTTTAAAATTGAACTCAAAAATTGCCAAAATGTGTTGTAACCTCGGCCATAATCGAATATAATTATCTTTGATTTGCCGTTGGTTTTTTCGAATTTCGAAATTTAGGTGATGTAATAGCATAGCATTTTTGCGCCGCGGTGTCAAGTTTGCCCGCGGTTTGAGGGATGATTGTCATTTTGAAGACGAAGGATTTTTTTTATGATTTGCCAAAGGAGTTGATCGCTCAAGACCCCATCGAGAAGCGCGATCACTCACGGTTGTTGGTGCTTGACAGGGCGAGCGGCGAGGTCTTGCATAAACATTTTTATGATATAGTCGACGAATTTATGCCCGGTGATTGCTTGATTCTTAACGACTCTCGGGTGCTTCCGGCCCGAATCTTCGGAGTTAGGGAGGACTCTGGCGCTACGGTGGAGTTTTTGCTTTTGACTCAAAAAGCCCCAAACATCTGGGAGACCTTGGCTGGGCCCGGCAAAAAGGCCAAAGTCGGGATTAAATTTACCTTTGGCGGCGGTGTGATGCTTGGCGAGGTTTTGGACG
The DNA here is from genome assembly GCA_948823415.1 of uncultured Eubacteriales bacterium. GTDB lineage: Bacteria > Bacillota > Clostridia > Oscillospirales > Acutalibacteraceae > CAG-557. Next base: position 6,964 of record CAQKRU010000025.1, on the reverse strand, counting down.
TCCTGCCCGACGGCAACCGCGTTGTTAAGTTCGACTGCGAGGGGAATTTTTTTTCTGCTTTAGAAAAAATCGGCAAGATGCCGCTTCCGCACTACATTACTCACGAGTTAGTCGACCGTGAGCGCTATCAGACAGTGTATTCTCGCGAGCTTGGATCTGCTGCGGCCCCAACTGCCGGGCTTCATTTTACGGACGATTTGCTCCAAAAAATCCAGGATAAGGGCGTTAAAATAGGCTTCGTTACGCTTCATGTCGGGCTTGGAACGTTTCGGCCGGTTAAGGTTGCCGATATTGCTGACCACAAGATGCACGCCGAGCACTACGAGGTTCCGCCGCAGACTGCCGCGCTTATTGCTGACACCAAAAAGGCTGGCGGCCGTGTTGTCGCGGTTGGCACCACCAGCTGCCGCACGCTTGAGGCTATGTTCAAGGGATTCGGCGACGTCGCCCCCTGCGAGGGCTGGACCGACATTTTCATTTATCCTGGCTTTAAATTCGAGGTCGTCGACGCTTTGATCACCAACTTTCACCTGCCCGAGAGCACTTTGATCATGTTGGTTTCGGCTTTTGCCGGTCGTGATGCGGTTTTGTCTGCTTATCGGACGGCGGTTACCGAGAAATACCGGTTTTTTAGCTTTGGTGACGCGATGTTTATCCGTTGAATGTGAGGTTTTGGCATGTTTAGCTTGATGAAAACTTGTGGTGGCGCGCGAAAAGGCACTTTTTCTACGCCTCATGGCGACGTGCAGACCCCCGCTTTTATGAATGTGGCGACCTGCGGCGCTATTAAGGGCGCGGTTTCGGCTTTGGACTTGGCTCAGATCGGCTGCCAGGTCATGCTTTGCAACACTTATCATCTGCATCTGCGGCCGGGTGACAGTATTGTTCGCCAGCTAGGTGGGCTTCACAAGTTTACTCGTTGGAATGGTCCTATTTTGACCGATAGTGGCGGCTTTCAGGTGTTTTCTCTTTCTAAACTTCGCCGAATTACCGAGGAGGGCGTTTATTTTTATTCTCACATCGACGGCCGGAAGGTCTTTATGGGGCCCGAGGAGAGCATTCAGATTCAGTCTAACCTGGCTTCGACTATTGCTATGGCCTTTGATGAATGCATCGAGAATCCCGCCGAATACAGCTATGTTAAGGCTTCTTGCGACCGTACTACCCGATGGCTTGAGCGCTGCCGGGCTGAGATGCTTCGCTTAAATGCTTTGGACTCCACTCTCAACAGGGACCAGATGCTTTTTGGGATTAACCAAGGCAGCACGTATGCGGATTTGCGCGTTGAGCACATGAAGGCTATTAGCGAGCTTGACTTGGACGGATACGCGATTGGAGGCTTAGCTGTGGGCGAGACTGCCGACGAGATGTACGATACCATCGAGGCGGTCGTGCCTCATATGCCTTTGGACAAGCCCAGATACCTGATGGGAGTGGGCACTCCGGTGAATATTCTGGAGAGTGTTGCCCGCGGGGTGGACCTTTTTGACTGCGTTATGCCGTCTCGGAACGCTCGCCACGGGAAGCTTTTCACTTGGGCTGGGAGTGTTAACATTTTGAATGCTAAAAACGAGCTGAACTCTATGCCGCTCGACCCTCTCTGCGACTGCCCCGTTTGCAAAAATTTTTCGCGCGCTTATTTGCGACATCTTTTTAAAAGCAAAGAGACCCTCGGCATGCGACTTGGCGTTATGCACAATCTTTATTTTTATAATTCTTTAATGGAAAAAATCCGCTCCGCTATTGAAGATGACTCCTTTGACTCATTCTACCAGCATTATCGGCAGTTGCTCTTGCAAAAAGTCTAGCCGCTTGGCACAATTCGCTCTTGATTTAAACTCGGAAACATGGTATAATCATGTTTGTTAATCTTTTGGAGGTGCTGGCTTTATGATGAGTGCAGAGGGTTCTGCTGGGATTATGAACGTCGTTTTTATGACGCTTCTTTTTGCTTTGATGTATTTTTTTATGATTCGACCGAGTTCTAAGCGCAAAAAGCTCGAGGACGATATGCGAAATAACATTCAGATCGGCGACGAAATCACTACTATTGGCGGGATCGTTGGCCGGATTGTTGCTGTTAAGGACGATAATCAATCTTTTATTATTGAGACTGGCGTGGATCGGAGCAAGATCAAAATTAAAAAATGGGCTATTGCTAGCTGCGATTCTCAGAAGGAAAGTCGTACACCTGCTGCGAAGTAGAACAATTCGATGTATATTCGCCTACCTTTTTGAATATTGATTATATGATTTTGTTTTTAAAATTTGGGGCAAAACAATATTTAGGAGGTATGATTTTTGAGGTATGACAAGGCTTCGAACGGTGATTCGGATTTTTCCACTTCTTTAAAGGCTATTTTGTTTGGTGTGGCTGTTGGCGCCACTATTTGCGCGGGATTCTTATTTTTGTTCGCTTTTTTGTTCGTTATTGTTAAGTCTATTCCGCAGTTTTTGATTCAGGTTATCGCCATTTTCTGCGCCGCTATTGGCGCTTTCGTCGCTGGGTACATTGCTGCTCGGGTTTATCGGTTTCGTGGGCTCGTTTATGGCTCTTTGGCGGGCTTATTCTTGTTTGTTTTGCTCACCTTGGTCGCTTTCATCGTCTCGCGCGACCGGTTTACTTATTTGACTTTGGTGCGGCTTTTGGTTATGACTCTTGCTGGCGCTTTTGGCGGGGTTTTGAGTGTTAACAAGAAGCGGCGGTAAGCCTTTTTACACATTTTAACGCGCGCTCAATAAAACCGCAAAACTTATTGTTTGAAATTTTTTGTCGGATGTGGTATAATTTTTTGCAGCTTAATTTATTTTTTTAGGAGGTGCGTTTTTGTGAAGCATGTTAAGACTTTGAACAAAGCGAATCTTAAGGAGACTGCGGCTAAGGGCGGTTGCGGCGAGTGCCAGGCTTCTTGCCAGTCCGCTTGCAAGACTTCTTGCACGGTTGCTAACCAGAAGTGCGAGAACTCTAATCGATAATCGCGGCTGAGTCGCGGTTTTTGAGGCTTACATAGTTTGAGGTTACGCTTTGGGGGCGGGGTTTTTAGTTTCTCCGCCTCTCATTTTTGATGTTTTAAAATTTTTGCGGGAGTTTTTATTTTTATGATACATAAATTTCGGCTAAACGGCCACAACATCGTGCTGGACGTCAACAGTGGCGCCGTTCATGTGTTGGACGACTTGGCCTTTGATATTTTGGACTTTGTTGACGAAGACATGCAGCCAAAACTCAGTAGCGATGCGGTTGATGCCCTGAGTCAAACCTACGCCCGCGCTGACATTGCGGGTGCGTACGCCGAATTATATGCCCTCTTTAAGAGTGGTCAGCTTTTTGCGGCCGATACATATCAGGGTTACACCTCTTTGCTCGTCAACGCGCCGATTAAATCTATGTGCATCAACATTGCGCACGACTGCAACCTGCGCTGCGAGTACTGTTTTGCTGCTAAGGGAGATTTTGGCACCGGTCGCGAGCTCATGCCGCTGCGCACCGCTAAGGCTGCTATCGATTTTATTGTTGAGCACTCTGGGAACCGCCGCAACTTAGAGGTCGATTTTTTTGGCGGCGAGCCTTTAATGAACTTTGACGTTTTGAAGCGCACTGTTGAATATGTTCGTAGTCTGGAGCCGCTTTATAACAAGAATTTTCGGTTTACTGTTACTACGAATGGCTTGCTGCTAACACCGGACAAAATTGACTTTATTAATCGCGAGATGTCCAATGTTGTGCTCTCTTTGGATGGCCGTCAGAACGTCAACGATAAGCTGCGTGTTACTCCAAATGGCCGCGGATGCTATGATCTGATCGTTCCAAAATATCAGGAGCTCATTGCTGGCCGCGCTGATAAGGATTATTACGTTCGTGGGACTTTTACTCGCAATAACCTCGATTTTACCGCCGATGTCCTCAAGATATATGACCTGGGCTTCGATCAGATCTCTATTGAGCCGGTTGTTGCTGACTCTGCCTTGGATTATGCTATTTGCGAGGCCGATCTGCCCCGGATTTTCGACGAATATGAGACTTTGGCTAGGGAAATTATTGCTCGCAAAAAAAACGGTCGATGCTTTAACTTTTTTCACTTTATGCTGGACCTTGACCAGGGCCCTTGTGCGATAAAACGCCTTCGCGGCTGCAGTTGCGGTAATGAATACGTCGCGGTTACGCCAAATGGCGACATTTATCCTTGCCATCAGTTTGTGGGCGAGGACTGCTGGAAGATGGGCAACGTGCTCGAGAACACGCTGGATGGCGACATTAAGGACAAATTTGCTCGCACCAATGTTTACACCAAGGAAAAATGCCGTGGTTGCTGGGCTAAGTTCTTTTGCAGCGGCGGTTGTAACGCCAACAGCTGGCAATATGCCGGCGATATCGCTAAGGCTCACGATATTTCTTGCGAGCTTGAAAAAAAGCGTCTCGAATGCGCCTTGATGATAAAGGCTGCCACTTTATGAGCCTGCGATGGCAACGAAAATGCGGATACTCGGCTTGTTTGGAGTATCCGCAATTTTTTATTTTTATTTGATCGCGATGTAGACGTATATCCCGCTCAGCTTGTTTAAATTGATGAGCCTGCCGTTGATTGGCGTGGCGGTTTGCGAGACCCGTATCGTTTTGGACAATATCGTGCCGCCTATCGAGCCCCCTTCTCCGGCCGACGTCAGGATCGTCGCATTGCACACCATATAATCGCCCTCTGCATTATACTCCACCAGCGGCATCCCTCTGTAGAGCACGATCGCTAGCCTTGGATGAAAGTCCAGCGAAATCACCCTTACAGAGTTGCCGTCACCGGTATAAGTCCCTACTACGAACGACGAGTTAAGAAGCTCCAGCCTTTCGGCCGTCATGTGGGCATCTATGTCGTTTAAATGGTCGCTTATTACCTTGTCCAGCTTCTCGTTGTCCGACACAAAGTCCTCCCGAATCGGCTTGTCCGTTCCCAACCAGCTGTTTAGCCCCAAGTTTGCTGTTTTGTTGTTTGTTGGCATTCTGCTTCCTCCTGCTACCATATTGGTACAAAATTTTCTATTTCATCCCAGGTTAAACTCATGGCATCCATTCTGTCAAATGTGTTCGATCGTTCCTCGATAAATTGCCACTGTAAATTTCTAAAATCGAAAAAACATTCTAGATGCGCCGGCAAAAACTGAGATATTATCTGTTTTTTTATCTCTTTGTCCGAGCCCCTCACGTCTAGCGACAGGCAGTTTATATAGATTTTATTTTTTTCTGGCAGTTCGATTATATAGCCGTTTATGCCCACCGTCTTTAGCACGCTTTCTATGGCCGTTTTGTTGAAATCCGTTTCGCTGAGCGCCGATCTGTAGAGCAGCACGCCTCTTCTTTTTTCTATGGTCTCGTTTTTTTGCTCCGAGCCTATGGCCAGCTCCCGCATAGTTATGCCATAGCTTTGCGCCGTCACTACGAATCTTTCTTGCTCCAGCTCCGTCAGTTGTGCCTCTATTGCGTCCAACACCTCGGCATACGCCGCCAGTTCTGCTGTTACCACGCTGCCGTCGCTCAAACTATAGATGCCAAGCGGGTGCAGTTTTTGCTTCATTGAATTTAGTATGCTCATTGCGGATTATCCCTTCTTTGAGATTTGCACCGACCCTTTTATCGCCAGCTGATTGGGCTCCATGTACCTGTCGATGCATATGCCTGGCTGTATATAGTAGTTTTCGACGCCCTGCACGTTGTAAATGGCGTTGCCTAGGACTGCGGTCAAAAACGCCTCGCCTATTTTTAGCGTGTTGAAATACTCTGTTATGCTCGTCTCGCAGCGCTTTCTCACGTCAGAATAGTCGTACCCGGGCTTTATCGCTATCTGCACGCCCACTGCCACCGCGGTAAGTTCCGCCTTGTTCACCTTCACGTCAACGTTCAGCTCGCGCGCCTCGTTCAGCTCAGCCTGAATCTTCTCTATGAGCTCGTCGCTTGGTGCTCCACCTTTTGCCGCCACATAAACGTCCACAGTACCGACGCCACGCTCTTTTGCCGCCACACTCGCCGAGTACACCCCGTCGTATTTTAGCACAAAGTCCTTATAGAACGCACCATTCGTGCCATTCGAGACATTCTGATAGCTATCCATCAAGCGTTCGCGGAGCTCTTCATCGGTCTCAGCGTCCATGCCTCCCACAAATGCGTCATCGTTGATCACCGCAGTGATGCCTGGCGGCGGCGTTACCATAATCTTAACGGTTCCCACGCCCGTGTTCTGCATCGCTCCGCCAACTTCCGACTGTGCAGCCACTGTCACTGCGGTTTCTCCGGCCTTCAGCACGGCATCCGCGGTAGTTACCACTCTCACGGGGTCAACGCCGTTCGTCGCGCAGACGGTGCCTTGCGGGATCGCCAAATCGTAGTTTAAAGCCACATTCCGCGTAAATTTTAGCGTTCCAACCGAGTTCACCGCCGATTTCCTAGTCAAGCCTCGCTCCAACGCCAAATATTCCAATTGTTCTCCCATTGCAGTCTGCGCAAACATCTGATTCTTTAGCCATTCCACGTTGTTTTGCAGAGAAAACACCTCACCCGCCAAAACCTTCATCCTGATGCCAATGTCCGAATCGTCATTGATGCTCGCGCCGCTCAGCTCGGCGAACTTTCCCCTCATCCTCTCAAGAATCTCATCGTAGCTCTCCATTATATCGTCATCACCACTTCTTTTTCTGTATTGTTTACCGCCAAAATCACCGTCAGTTCGAGGTTTTCTCCGCCATTCGTCAAAGCAATCTTCACGTCATCCACCGCCACTTCTGGGACTTCAATCAAAGCCTCCCGCGCCAAAGCCAAAGCTCGCTCCTTTATGTTGCCGTCGGTCGCCTTCAGGGTGTATAGCCGACTGCCAAGCGATTTGTCGTACACAAAGCTCCCCTTCTTCACCGTCAGCCGGATCAAAACCCGTTGCAGAAGCTCTTCGTAGCCCGCCAGTTCTATAGGTGTCCCCCGCGAGTT
>CAQKRU010000024.1 GCA_948823415.1 uncultured Eubacteriales bacterium | reverse complement strand
TCCAAGTATATCAAGGAGATTCCCGCGTTGCCCTCTATGTAAAGCTTGTCGCCGGAGATATTTCTGGAACTTATTTGCGGGCAAATCTGGCATTTCAAAATCTTCTTAATGTCTGGGCAATAGTCCGGCAAGCTAAAGTCCAGGTCTACAGGCTGCTCCACAACACCATCAAAAATCGGTTCACACACGTTCAGCGCTTCTTTTTTGACACTATAATCCATAGATTTAACCTCTCTTATTATTTTTCTATAGCTAAATCTATTCTTCACCTGTCCCGTTTATGCCTCTTGTTTGCGCTTTGACGTTCCTTTTTGCAATTTTCACGTTTTTTCGGACACTTGTATATAATAAATTAATGACGTAAAAAATCTTATAGCCACTCTAAAACTGGCGGTGAGTCGCGATGAATTGCTATTGCAAACAAGGTAAATTAGCTCTGATTTTTGTGTTGGGTCTTACTATATCATACTTAGTTCCCACTCAGTTTATCGTCAAGATTCTTGTTGTTATCTCCATCATCCTCGCTGTTTCCCTTATTCGGTGCTAACCTTGAACGATTGGAGGGTCCGTTTTTATGAAGGTTGTTGTTGTTAAAAGTCCGAAAGTGCTTGGTTTTTTCTTGCGCAAAATTTTCAAAATCAAAAAAGCCGAAAATTAAAGTCACGCACAAAAAGCCATCTGTTCTCAAGCTTCCATTTAAAATAGGCAAAAAACAATAATTGCGGCCAAAGGGGATTATACCTTGGTCGCAACTATTTTTGCGGGTTTATTTGCATTAATTTTTTCTGTTTTAAGTTTTAATATGTATGGTCGCAGATTTCTTTAATCTTATCTCTCAAATTTAAAAAATCCTTAAACGCGCCGGGCTTGTTGGCCGGATTTCGCAACAGTGCCGCCGGATGTAGCGTGGCCATTATTGTTATCCCGTTTTTTTCAAATAAGATTCCGTGCTCTTTGGTTATCTTTATGTCCGGTTTAATCAGCTTCATCGCGGCTATCCTGCCCAGACACACGATTATCTTGGGCTTTATGAGTGCCACCTGATTTATTAGCCATTCTATGCAAGCTTCTTGCTCGGCTTCTTGCGGGTCCCGATTCTGCGGCGGTCTGCACTTTACAATATTGGCAATATAGATGTTCTTATGCCGGTCCAAATCCACCGCGTTCAACATTTTATCCAGCAGCTTGCCGCCTCTGCCCACAAACGGTTCCCCCTGCAAGTCCTCATTTTCTCCGGGGCCCTCCCCAATAAAAAGGACTTCTGCATTTTTGTTGCCTACTCCAAAAACCACGTTATGCCGCGTTTTGCAAAGGTCACACCGCTCGCAATGGCTGCAGTCCCGCTCGAGCTCTTCAAAAGATTTATACATACCGCAATATTCCTTCCGTGTTCTGCCAAGTTCGCATGGTTCTTATCACTAATAATCAACTCAAATTTTCGCGCATAATCCGCAAAAATTGCTTTAATTATATCAAAAATCCCCATTCTTGTAAACTTTCGATCGCAGCTGTAAGATTTATATTCTTTTTGCAACCACCACGAATCGGCCGTTTTTTACGGAATTTTCGCATGTGGACAGTGTAATGAATTCATCGCCAAACTCGGCTTCAAGGTCTATTTCGTACAGCGAGAGGCGCTTTATGTTCTCATAAAAATAGGCGAAATCCTCTTCGTTCTGGGCGTCGTAAAACCGATAATACTTGAACACGTTGTCGCTCATGTTGTACACCTTCGAGATGAACACCGCGAGCACCTCGTAAACCTGGCTTTCATACAACGTGTCAAACAAGACGTAGCGGTGCGAATCGTAGAATTCACGCGATTTATACTTCATGAGCGCGCCAAACATCGAGCCGTTGTTCATGTTGTGGCCGTGAAAAATCAAGTTCGTGTCCCGCGGATTCAAGCTGCAGTGCGCGTCGATGAAGATGCTGCCGTTTATGTCCTTGTTTTTGTAAAAATTTCTGTACAGATAAAATTCCCCGTCGTCCGCGGTGTACATCACCGGGTAGTCTATGCACGTGCCCTCTATCTTTATCCAGCCCACTACGTCGCTGTTTTTCTCGTACACCGGCCTCATATTTGGCAGCATCAGTGGGTATCTCTGCTCGCTCACAATGGACTCTGCCGCCGAAATTGGCTGATTATTCGAATTTTCCGCTTCTTTACTTATGTTTTTGTCCGGTTGAGCTGCGTCCAAAACGGCCTCTTCTCTGTGCGGAACTTTGGGCGCGTTGCCGTAAGACGAAAATATCGCGTTCACTGCGCAAAAAATCATGACGACTCCCGCCATTATCAGCGCCATCTTTAAAAAATTTTTTTCATCCAGCTCTTTCATTTTCTTCACGGGACATCAGATCCTTAAGTTTTGATGAGGCAACACCGCATAACAACGAGTACAGGGGCTCTTTGCGGCTCTCCTGTACTCACTCGTTACCGTATGACGCCTACTTTAACCCTACTTTTTCGGCTTTGCTATTTGCTCAAGACTCTCTTTTTTGTTGCGATGATTATCGTGAACACGCCCGCTGTCAGCAGCAAAATCTGTGGCAAAATCGACGTTTCGTCGCCCGTTTTGGGGAGGTTGTCTTTGTTATTTACCGGCTGCTCAACTGGTTTTGTGTCCACCACGTTTAGCACGAAGTCCGCCGTTGCGCCGTTGTTGAAGTTGAACGTCAGGATGTGCCTGTCCACCGGCAAAGTCTCTAGATATTCCCGCACCTGGAACGTTACCGAGACCGGATCGGTGCCGTTGTAGTTTAAGACGTAATCTCGTCCCACTTGTAGCGGCCTGTTGCCCAATCGAATCTCCGAAAGCGCGGTGCCATTGGGATTTACCGCCACCGTAATTTCTGTGTGATCCTTGGAGGCTGTGTATTTGTCGAACGTAGAAGACTTCGGCTCAAGCGTGACCTCGTTGTACAGCCGTACATAGTCGTGCCCGTTGGCCGCCATCGCTTTGACTAAGTCGCTGCCCTTTGTTTCTGTCAGCTTTGTCGCCGTGGAGGCCGTCTGCCCGGCCATCGCCGTCCATGCTGCTGTGTCGTCCAGCGTCAGGTGGGCCGGATTTATCGCGTTTGTGTTGCCCAACGCCTCTATCGCGCTGCCCTTGTTTATAATGATGTTTTTTCCCGTCGCAGCTGAGATTCCATACGGTGAATGTCCAGCCGAGCCCATCGCCTTCACGTTTGCTCCGCTTATTGTGATGTCCTCTGCGCTATAAATCGGGATTCCAGTCGAATTCGCATTTGTGATGGACGAATCTATCATTCCGCCAGATATAGTCATAATCCCCGTCGTATCTATACCGTTGCCTGTTGCACCTGCGTTCTTGGTCATCACTGCGCCGTTTGTCATGTTAAAAGTCCCCGTGACCTTCATCGCTGCGTTCGTTGTGCCCTGGTTTATGTCCAGGTTCCCGCCGTTAATCGCAACATTGCCCGCGGCTGTTACTGCGTCGGCTGCACCCGTCTGGCCCACCGTCACGTTGCCGCTCGTTAAGGTTATGTCCGCTGCGGAACTCACTGCGGCGGACCCTGCGGCTTGCTTCAGCGCTATGTCGGCGGTCGTAGCAAAGTCTATATTGCCTGCGGTTGTTGTAGAAATCGCGCTGCCGGCCGTATTCTGGCTGATCGTCAGCGTGCCCGTGCCGCTAAACCTCACATTATTGCTCGTCAGGGCAATTGTGCTCTTGTTCGAAGTTATCAAGTTTGGTCCAACCAAGACGACTTCTAAATATCCATCGCCACCTGTCGCCGTCATTAAGCCATTATCAGTGGTTACGTTCATGTGATCCAGCGTCAAAACCCCGGTTCCGCCCTTTGTGGAGTAAGAGATCTTTCCTCTGCCGGCACCAGCAGCGCCCGTGCTGTCTTTGTACCCCTTAGATGCTGCATAGTCCCTGCTTTGGCCATCTGTAATCTGAGTTAGTGCTCCGTCTGCCGCTGCTGGCAAGACGCTCACCGTTGTTGGAGCCACAGACTGCGCCACGTGCCCCGGGAATACCATTCCAAGCGAAATAGCTAATGGCAAAAGCCCTATAAATATCCTTTTTATTGTTTTTAATTTAATTAAACTCATCATTAATTCTCCTTTATAAACTAATTTTATCCTTTTAAAACTTATACTTTTATCGCTTATGCATTTTCAAAAATTATTTTCTGTATTCACCCCCTAAATTATTCTTAATATATTAAAATTCGTTTTAGTAAATCGGAATTTAATTATATTTTTAACAAAAATTAAATTTATAATCATGTAATAATATGTAAAATTTAAAATTCATAAAATAAAAAGAGCGCATCACACAGCTTGAATTTTGCTGTGTAACACGCACTAAAACTTGCGTTCTATATATAATTACAAAAACTTAAATATATCCGCCGGCTTATTGGCGACAAACTTGATATTATTTTCTTTCACAAGCCTACTGACGTCGGCATTTCGCCAATTCACCAAGACGCAGTCTATACCCGCGTTTTTGGACGTGGTTATGTCCGTTATGCTGTCGCCGATGTAGACGGTTTCCTCCGGCAAAACACCGTTAATCCGCATCAGTTCGTTCGCGGCATAAGGGTCCGGCTTGGAGGGCCGACTCTCTATATACCCCAAAATGCCGGAAAAATCAATCCCCGTAAACATCTCTGCGCAAAGCTCCTCCGCCAAAAGCTGCGATTTATTCGTATTTATCGCAATCGAAATATTTTCATCTTCATTCAACTTTTTTAAGACGTCCAAAATTCCGTCAAACGGCTTGGTATTCGGCTTCGAGTCCGCCAAATACACCTCCCGATATTTCTCCTTCAGCTCTGAGATCATCCCAGCGGTCCGGCACTCATCCCCAACCAAATTAGAAAACATAACCTCCAAATTGCCGCCCACCATGTGTTTATATTCCTCGAGCGAGTGGGTTTTAAGGCCAAAATGCTCCAACACCTTGTTGAAACACCGGCCCGCATCGACTATGGTGTCGATCAAAGTGCCGTCCAAATCAAAAATAACAAGCTTCTTCATAATCATTTCCCCAACTCTGCCTTCGCGGTCTCAAATCGCTGCACCAAAAGCTGCATTCTGGCGCGGTCTTCGTTCGCCATCCTGTCGTAAAACTCGCATTTATTCTGCAAATACAAAACCTCAAACTCCATTGCCTTCAAAATTCCTGATTTCAGCCGGTCTGCGTCATCATCGTACTTGAACACGATTTTTCTGGTTTCAAATTTATCCGCAAGCCCCTTCATGCCCCTGATGAAGTCAATCGCGTCAAACGATATGCCTCCGCCAAATCCCACCACGACGCCGGCTGCCTTAGCTTTTTTTGCAAAATATTGCGAGGTCTCAAAAACTTCCTCTCCGTTTATGGCGTCCCGTGTGAGGCCCATGGAGGCTGACAGATCCACTCTCCCAATCGAGATAGTGTTCAAAAAGCCTGATCCTTGCTCAAGTATCTCGTCAAAATTCTGCTTACAAGTTTTCGTTTCGGCATTTATAATCCATTCAACGTCCGAGATTTCCGCACCATAGACCTTTTTGGCTGCGCCCACAAATTTTCTCATCGCAAAAGGGCTCTCAATCATCGGCGCCATGATTCCGCTCGCGCCCAAAAGCCTGCACTGATCCAGGTCCCGTACAGCCTCGCAGCCTCCAATCTTTATAAACAGCTTCATATCTGCGCGAAAAACAAGCTCGCACAACCGGATCAGCTCGTCCTTGCGCGATCCTTCTGCCTCAAACTCTGCCTTTACCGCCAAAACGTTGTTCTCGGCCTGCAGGCTTTTTAAAAGCTCCAGCATCCTAGTTTCCAGTTTGTTCACAATGACTCCCTCCACGTCGACATCCTTAGCATTTCAAGTAAAATCAAAATCTCCAAAATTGATTTTTGCACATTAAGTATACCACAAAACTCGAACATTTTAAAGCCCGGCGCCAACCTTTGTCAATAACCGCGAAGATGCAGCTCGTTTGAGAGATCTGCGAACTGTTTTATGGACAAATTTTCGGCCCGTTTGGTTGGCAAAATCCCTATCCGCTCAAAAATTTCCATAAGCTCAGGTTTGGGCACGGATATAGCGTTCCCGCCGCTCAGCGCGTTTATTACCGTTTTTCGCCTTTGCAAGAACGCCATTTTTATCACTTTAAAAAATAGCTCCTCGCTTAAGACCTTGCATGGCGGGCTTTTTCGGACATTCAATTTGACCACCGCCGAATCTACCTTTGGCTCTGGCATGAAGCTTCCTTTTTTTACGCCAAACAAGAGCTCTGGCTCTGCGTAATAGTTCACTGCGAGGCTTATGCTGCCGGTTTTCCTGCTCCCTGCCCCGGCACAGAGCCTTTGTGCGACTTCTTTTTGAACCATTACGGTTATCGCGTCTAGGCCTAGCCTTTCCTCGAGCAGCCGCATTAAAACTGGCGACGTAATGTAATACGGCAAATTTGCGCACACAACCACGTTCATGCCCGAAAATTCGGCCTTTAGCAGCTTTTTTAAGTCCACCTTCATTATGTCGTCGTTGATGATTTTTACATTATTAAAGTCTGCAAGATTCTCGCTTAAAATGGGGATCAGCCGCTTATCGAGCTCCACCGCAACCACTTTTGGCGCCCTTTTGGCCAGCTCGCAGGTGAGTACGCCTATTCCGGGGCCTATTTCTAGCACTCCGGTGTTTTCTTGCCCGGCGCCGCATAATTCCGCCATTTTGGGGCTGACGGTTGGATTTATCAAAAAATTTTGCCCCAGCGCCTTCGAAAAGCTAAACCCATGCCTTGCCAAAATCTGCTTTATTGTGCCTATGTCCGATAACTTGCCCATTTTGTCTTCTCCCGCCGCCTCTATTAGCTCTTTTCGATAAACTCTTTTTCCTATTATAGCATAATTTAAATTGTGCCAAAAGATTGCTTCTTGTAGAAAAATATTTTATAATGATTTTATCTGGGGGGCTCGTCTTTTTATGGATAGAATTAATAAAGAAAATTATTATCTGGACATCGCTCAAACCGTGCTGGAACGCGGAACTTGCATGCGTCGGAATTTTGGCGCTATCATCGTTAAGAACGATCAGATCGTCTCTTCGGGCTATACTGGCGCACCTAGAGGCCGCAAAAATTGCTCCGACGTGGGTCATTGTACTCGCGAGGTTCTAAATATCCCTCGTGGTGAGCGTTATGAGCTTTGTAGGTCTGTCCATGCCGAAGCTAACGCCATTATCCATGCTGCCAGAAACGACATGATAGGCGCCACTTTGTATTTGGTAGGTAGGGAGGCTTCTTCTGGCGAATACGTCAAGGATACTTGCTCTTGCTCTATGTGCAAACGGCTTATTATCAACGCTGGCATCCGGTTTGTTGTTGTTCGTATCGATGAAACTAATTTTAAGACCTTTGACGTGAACGACTGGGTCGCGGATGATGAATCTTTGGCCGGAAAAACGGGGTATTGAGGACGTTCATTTTAACTTTGCAATAGGAGACTTTTTATGAATCCTGGGTATAAATTGGGTTTGCGGGCCATTAAAACTGCCATTTCGGTGTTTTTTTGCCTTTTGATCGCGCTTATTTTTAATCGGACCGACACTTTGTTTGCAAGCATCGCTGCTATCATCTGCCTGCAACCGACTTATAATAAGACCTTTAGTTCGGGCTTGCAGCGCTTGGTTGGAACTTTGGTTGGCGGCGTTGTGGGGTATCTGATTATTTTGACAGTTTATAAGCTGCCTTTTAGAGAGGTTACCACTTTGTTTATTGCGCCTTTTTCGATTCTGATGGTGATTTACATCTGCAACGTGATTAATCAGCCGGCCTCTGTTAGCATTTCTTGTATCGTTGTTTTGAGCGTCGTCATGTGGCCGGACGGGAATATCTCCACCGCCTTCATGTACGTTGTAAACCGCATGCTCGACACCAGCATGGGCATTATCGTTGCGATGCTGGTTAATCGCTTTACTTTTACTAAGCGCAGCAAAAATCGTGAAAATCAGTCACATGAGCTGGATATAAATCGTCATAATTGCTAGAGTCACGCCATTTTTGCTTTGCACGTTGACTTTATTTTTAAAGTGTTTTATAATCTTTTTTGATTTGTTTAAAATTTGAGGACTGAGGATTGCATGAAGATTACGAAGGCTGTGATTCCGGCGGCCGGCCTGGGCACTAGGGTTTTGCCCGCTACAAAGGCTTTGCCAAAAGAGATGTTGCCTATTGTGGATAAACCCGCTATTCAATATATTGTTGAAGAGGCCGTCGCTTCGGGGATTACAGATATTTTAATAATTACAAACCGCGGCAAGGAGCTCATTGAGGATCATTTTGACCGCTCACCAGAACTTGAGCAACGCATCTTAAACTGCGGAAAATTCGAGCTGGCTGACGATCTTGCCAGGATTTCTAAACTTGCTAATATTTATTTTTTGCGCCAGAAGGAAACTTTGGGCTTGGGTCACGCCGTGAACTGCGCGCGTTCTTTTGTTGGGGGCGATGCTTTTGCCGTTCTTTATGGCGACGATGTTATTATTGGCGACGATCCGGCTTGTGCTCAGCTTATTCGCGTTTATCAGGAGTTTGGGCGCGCTGTTTTGGGCATTAACAAGGTCCCCGCGGCGGATATCTCTAAGTACAGCTCCTTGCAGGTTGACCACATTAAGGGGAATATTTTTTCTTGCACCGATATGATCGAAAAACCCGCGAAGGATCAGGTAATGTCGCTGTACTCCATTTTGGGCAGGTGCATTTTGACGCCGGATATTTTTGATATTTTGGACACTATAAAGCCTGGCGTTGGCGGGGAGATCCAGCTGACCGACGCTATTAAGGTTCTTGCGAATACTGTGGGCGTTACGGCTGTGGAGTTCACCGGCGTGCGCTACGATATGGGCAATAAGTTGGGCATTCTGAAGGCTTGCGTTGAGGTCGGGTTAAATCATCCAGAAATTGGTGCTGACTTCAAAACTTATTTAAAAGACATTGCTAGCCGCGTTTAGGGCAGTTTAGGCTTAATTTATAAAAGGATCACCGCTAATTTGGTGATCCTTAATTTTTTGCTTTTGCTTTTAGCCTAAAATCTCTTTTGGGTTGATAAATTTGCCGTCTTTTTTTATGGCCAAATGCAGGTGATATCCGTCGGCCGCCTCGCAGGGGATGTTGTTGATCGAGGCTATTTCTTGGCCTGCCTCTACTGTGTCGTTTGCGTTGACCAAGGTTGTCTCGCCCAGGCCCGAATAATACGCCACAAAGCCGCCCTCGTGCTCCACCACCATGGTCGTGCCATATAACGGGTCGTTATATATCTCCTTGACTTTACCGTTTGTAATCGACTTTATCTTGCTTCCTTGCTCGGCCGCTAGGTCGATTCCCTCGTGTGTGCGCCAGTCATTCAACGTCTTTGAAAATACCGGGTTCTCTCCGCTAAAGTCTTTGACGATGTCCTTCGAAGTCGGGTAAACGATGGTACCGCTCGCCTGCGCATTTACCGAGACACTCTGCTGCTCGTCCGATTCCGGCGCTGGTCTTGATCGGCTCATTTGTTTCGATTCACTATTGGCGTTGTTTGTCGGCTTTCTTGCCGCGTTTTTGGCCGAATTCTCTGTTTTAACCTTATATTTTTGCGAGACGTTCGACACATTTACGTCATCGTCCGGCCCAGCAAACCGCTTTATGCTGTCATAAGTAGTCCAGCCAGCCACCCCCACCGCCAAAATGCAGATCCCCAGCGCTACGTAAAAATTGATGCCCTTCTTTTTATTTTTTTCTTTCGCGTCATTTATTTTTATCTCGTTCATTTTCAACAGCACCTCCGAGTATATCTTTACCGGAAAAATGCCGCCGTATGCACCATAAAATAAAATTTTTGCTAGATAAATCTAGGTTGCAAGCTCGTTATTTTTTATGCAGCCTCAACGCAATCAAGTGCAGATCGTGTCTTTAAACTTTTCGAAGGTCTTCTCGCCGATGCCCGAGACATTCTTTATCTCCTCAATGTCCGAAAACCTGCCAATCTTCGTCCTATACTCTATAATCTTTTCTGCCGTCGTCGGGCCGATTCCGTTTAGCTTCTCGTCTAGTTCGTCCGCCGTCGCTGTGTTAATGTTCACCTTTGAAGAATCGCCACTTGAGCTCTGCGCGTTACTGCCACTAGAAACACTCGAACTCATCCCCGCTTCAAAACTATCGCTTGCGCTACCAGCCGCGCTGCCTTGCGTATCGGAGTCTACATAAATCACCGACGGAATCGATATCGTCGGAATAAAAAACGCGTTATAAAATAAAATCCCGGCGCACAGCACAAGCGCCACAATAATCAATATTTTTTCGTGATTGTTCTTTACGTCCATTACTCGACTCCCCCAAATATTTTACGTTTCTAATACAGATTTTATATTATAATTCGAAAATTGTAAACCAATCAAACTCAAAAAATCGCTCTAAATATGAATATTATCCTTCCAATTTTGCAAAATATTTATATAATAATTTTTTGTTTTACTATTTGTATAATTCTGCACCAAAATCACAAAAATTCTAGATAAACCCAAAATTTTATCCGCAAATTTCCGATGATAATCCGCTCTTTTTTTGCAAATAATATTAGTGCAAACGCAAATAACATCTGTATTTTTGAAAAGGAGTGAATGATTATGGCTAAGAATTCAGTCGTTGTCCCAGAGGCTCGTAAGGCTCTTGATAAGTTTAAGATGGAAGCTGCGAACGAAGTCGGCGTAAATCTTAAAGAAGGCTACAATGGCGAATTAACTTCTAGAGAAGCCGGTTCTGTCGGTGGCCAGATGGTAAAAAAAATGATAGAGCAATACGAAAATAACATGAAGTAAGTTAATTAAACATATCAAAAAGCCCTCATTAATCGCAATGAGGGCTACTTTTATGCAAAAAATGACCAAATACGTGATACTTGGTCACCTTTTCTATATGCTATATTTTATACCCCAACTTTGTTAGGATTAAGCGCAATGCCCGGCCCCATGGTAGACGAAACCACACAAGACCTAATATATTGCCCTTTTGCTGCCGCCGGTTTTGCCTTTACAATCGCACCAAGCAAAGCATCAAAGTTCTCAACAAGTTTATCCTTGCCAAAAGAAGCCTTCCCGATCATGCAGTGAATAATATTCGTTTTATCCAGCCGATACTCAATCTTACCAGACTTAGCTTCCCTAATAGCCTTAGCAATATCCGGCGCAACTGTACCAGCCTTCGGGTTTGGCATTAAGCCTCTTGGGCCCAAAACTTTACCCAGCCGGCCAACAAGCGCCATCATATCTGGCGTAGTTATAAGCACATCAAAGTCCATCCAGCCTTCGTTTTGGATCTTCGTAACCATTTCCTCTGCGCCCACAAAGTCTGCACCGGCTTCTTGCGCTAGTTTAGTGTTCTCGCCCTTACAAATGGCCAGCACTCTAATATTCTTGCCGGTTCCATTAGGCAAAACAATAGCTCCGCGCACCTGCTGGTCCGCATGCCGAGAATCAACCCCCAGCTTAACGTGAACCTCAACAGTTTCATCAAATTTAGCAGTGGCCGTCTTAACGCAAAGGTCCAAGGCCTCGTCAGTATCATATAATTTAGTTTTGTCGATAAGCTTCGCGCTATCAACATATTTTTTACCGTGTTTCATTGGTTTTCCTCCCTATTAAGTGGTAAAATCGGATTTCTGTCCTCCCACCCGGGTAAATCAATCGATTACTTCTATGCCCATGCTGCGCGCCGTGCCGGCAATCATACTCATCGCAGTGTCGACATTTGCAGCATTCAGGTCTTGCATCTTCTGTTCAGCAATCTTTTTGACTTGTTCGCGGGTAATTTTTGCAACCTTATTTTTATTCGGAACGCCCGAACCGCTTTCAATTCCGCAAGCCTTTTTAATAAGCACAGCAGCCGGCGGAGTTTTCGTCACAAAAGTGAACGAGCGGTCGGCGTAAACCGTAATGACAACAGGGATAATCAGCCCTGCGTCGTTCTTTGTGCGTTCATTAAACTCCTTAGTGAACGCCATGATATTAACACCGTGCTGACCAAGCGCCGGACCAACAGGTGGCGCCGGAGTTGCCTTGCCAGCAGGAATTTGCAGCTTAATAAAGCCAGTGACTTTTTGAGCCATTTTTTGCACCTCCAAAATTTGTGGTAAAATGCGGAACCAGTTCAAAATTTTCTGGCTCCTCCCACCCGTAGGCATAAAACCTACATCGTGACGAACAGATATCAACCTTGCGCTATCGAAATCTTAACCTCTTGACCTTCTCGAGTTTTTGGGGCCGGGTCCCTTTAAAGTCTTCCCCCTTGCGCCCCTTCGCTCCTCTTGACTCTTGCGCCTCTATGGAATCGCTCTTGGGCCCCTTGCGCTCGTATCTTTTCGAGCCTACTTGCCCTTTTGGAAGTCCCTTGTGGTTCCCTGACCTCTCATGGCCCCTCTCGATCCCTCATTAGCGCCCTTGCACTATTCAAAAAAATCCCGTTCATCACAAAGATAAATCAATCCGCAAGCTGAACTTGCGATAAATCCAGTTCAACCGGCGTGTTGCGGCCAAACATCATAACGTTTACTCGCACATAATCGTTAGCCGTGTCAAGCTCCTCAACCGTGCCCACGTTATCTTCCAACGGGCCATCAATAATAACAACCCGGTCGCCCACGCTGTAGTTAACTTCTACCGAGTTTTTCTCAACCCCAAGGCGTTTAACTTCTTCCTCAGTCAGCGGGCTCGGTTTAGACGAAGGCCCTACAAAACCCGTGCAACCTCGAATATTCCTCACAACATACCAAGTCTCATCCGTCAAGACCATCTTGATAAGTACATACCCCGGAAAAACTTTGCGCTCAACCTCGCGCTTCTGGTTATCTTTAATCTCAGTAACAGTCTCCATAGGTACAAAGATCTCTTGAATCAAGTCGCGCAAACCCCTGTTTTCAATAGTCTTCTCAAGGTTCGAGGCAACCTTATTCTCATACCCCGAGTAGGTATGCACAATGTACCATTTAGCTTCTTCTGCCATAACTTCCCCCTAGGCGCATCAGTTGGCAATGTGCATAATTGTGCCAAATCCCATAGTCAAAAGGTAATCTAAAGCACCCACAAAAACCGCACTAACAAAAATTGATGATAAAACAACCCAAGTATCTTTAAAGGTGGATCCAATCGTTGGCCAAACTACTTTTTTTAGCTCGCTTTTGCAATCAACAAAAAATTTACCAATTCGTTTAAATACATTAACTTTGCCATCTGCATGTGCTTTCTTTGCCATAAAAAAGGCCCCCTTTTTAAATTTACTTTGTTTCTTTGTGCAAGGTATGTTTTTTGCAGAACCTACAGTACTTGTTCATTTCAAGCCTGTCAGGATCATTTTTTTTATTTTTCATTGTATCGTAATTGCGCTGTTTGCACTCTGTGCAGGCTAATGTAATTTTTACTCGCATGACGGCACCTCCCGGTATATCGGAATTTTTAGCCTCCCTCTAAAAAGCACAAAAAACACAGCCTTTATTTAGAGGTAAATATACTATACCACAATTCACAAGTTTTCGTCAAGTATTTTCTGTCACATTTTTGCAAGCTTATACTTCGCGAGTTTTCAGGGTTTTGCGTGGCTATTTTCTCTGCTGAGCCTGTTGTGCCTGCGCTGCACTTAGTGTATCGGAAATGAATGTCGATTTTTTCTTTATTTTTTCTGGTTTTATCTTTTTTCCTTTTAGCTTAAATGCCTCTTTCATCGCAATTTGCAGCTCTTTGCTAACCGCCGCACCGATGTTTTCGCGCGCGGTTGTGTCATCAATCGCATTTAAAAATACAATGGTTATGATGGCTTTTGTGTCCAGGTCGCCAGAATCGTACAAATTGCTAAATACCGTGCACAACTTCTTAAACTTATCCTTGGGCTCCTCGCTCGTCAGCACCTCTTTTACCAGCGGCAATGCCTTCTCTCTCGCAAAGGTTACCCCTCTAAAGTTTTCGTAGCTTTCTTTTTCCTGCTGCAAGCTCTCTTTTAGCTCTGGAAAGATATTCGCTATT
>CAQKRU010000023.1 GCA_948823415.1 uncultured Eubacteriales bacterium | reverse complement strand
AAAAATTCGTTTTCAGAAATTACCTTGACTCCCAGGTTTTGTGCTTTTTCCAGCTTGCTTCCGGCATTTTCGCCAGCTAGCACAAAGTCTGTTTTTTGCGATACACTGCCCGAAATCTTCCCCCCCTGCTGTTCGATCATCTCAGTCGCCTGATTTCGAGACAAATTAGGCAAAGTTCCAGTTAAAACAAATGTTTTGCCGCCAAACGCGGTTCCTTCCGATATTTTGCCCTCGCTCATTTTTAAGCCCAATTTTTCAAGATTGCGAATCAAATTTCGATTTTCTTCAAGAGCAAAATAATCAACCACGCTTTGCGCCATAATTTCGCCAAATCCCTCTATTGCTGCGAGTTCCTCCACCGTTGCTGAGAATAATTCCTCCATATTGCTAAAAGTTTTGGCCAAAAGTTTTGCCGCGCCCTTGCCTATGTGGCGGATTCCAAGCGCATAAATTAACCGATAAAACTCATTGCTTTTGGATTTTTCTATAGCCGCCAGCAAATTTTCTGCAGACTTTTCCCCCATTCGCTTGAGCGAAGCCAGCTCTTCCTTCTGCAATTTGTAAATATCTTCGATTGACGACACCAAGTTGCTATCCACCAAAAGCTCTAAAACGGCGGGCCCAAGACCTGCGATGTCCATCGCGTCCCTTGAGGCAAAGTGAATCATGTGCCTCAGCAGCTGCGCCGGACATTGCGCGTTGGTGCACCTCAAAACGGCCTCGCCTTCTTCTTTAACGACTTTCGCTCCGCAAGAAGGACAAACCTTTGGCATATAAAAGTCTGTTGAATCTGCGTTATGCTGCTTTATTGCGACAACTTCCGGAATGATTTCTCCGGCCTTGCGCACGATGATCGTGTCGCCGATTTTTATGTCTTTTTCGCGAATAAGCCCCTCGTTGTGCAAAACGGCCCTGCTAACCGTCGTCCCAGCTAGCAATATAGGCTCAAAAACTGCGGTGGGCGTCAGGGCGCCGGTTCTGCCAACTTTCACCTCTATGCCCAAAAGCTTGGTTTCTTTTTCTTCGGGCGGGTATTTAAAAGCCTCGGCCCAACGGGGAAATTTCGCCGTGCTGCCAAGTTTTTCTCGCTGAGAAAACGCGTTAACCTTAACAACAGCGCCATCCGTGCCAAATGGAAATTCTTTTGCAGCGTATCTTAGCCGCTCAACCTCCAAAATAACGTCTTCAATGTCGCCAAAAGCCTGGCTTATAGCGGGTGTGTCGAACCCTAACCTTCGCAAATAGTCGAGTGATTCCTTATGCGCAGCCAAAACCTTGCCCTTTATCTGCTGAATGTTAAACATCACGATGTCCAGGTTTCTTTTTTTTGTCACGCTAGCATTTTTTTGCCGCAATGAGCCCGCTGCCGCGTTTCTTGGATTCTTAAACGGCTTTTCTCCGGTTAATTCCTGCTCTTTTACAAGATGCAAAAAATTTGCGTTCGACATATAAACTTCGCCCCGGACCTCGATAAAAGGCACATTCTCGGTTAAATGCATTGGCAAAGATTTTATCGTCCTTAAATTTTCGGTGATGTCTTCCCCCACGGCCCCGTCGCCACGAGTAGAGCCTCGCACAAGAACGCCGTCAATATACTCAACCGAGACAGACAGCCCATCAACCTTCGGCTCAACCACATATTCAGCCGTTCCCACTTGGGCCTTAACCCGCTTGTCAAAATCTCTCAACTCATCATAAGAAAAAGAATCGTGCAAGCTCTCCATCCTAACAATGTGCTCAACTGGCGTAAACTTGGCCGACGCCGAACCTCCAACTCTTTGGGTGGGCGAATCCTCTGTTAAAAGCTGCGGAAACTGTGCCTCCAAACTTTCGAGCCGCCGCAGTAGCATGTCATATTCGTAATCATCTATTTCTGGCGCGTCCTCATCGTAATACTTTTTGTTATGATAATTTATCTGCTTTTTTAGGTCGTCCACTAGCTTTTCTGCGTCAATTAAATTCATGGTATACTAAACATCCTGCTTTCTTAATATTTGCTTTTGCACAAACTTTGTGTATAGCCTCAATTATTAATATTTCCAGCAAACAGCGCGGGCACTTCGCCCACAATTATGGTCTCTGCGATTAAAATGCTGGTGCTAACGACGGTAGCCACCGGATACCCCGGGATGAGCGCAAAAACTTCGGTACTAACATTCAGATACAACCTATGCTTGGTTTGGTTTATCCCCGCAGAGACAAACTCGCTCTTAAAGTCAACATCCACACAGCCAGAAGTAGAAACATCGATCGAGATTTTTGGGCCTCTACCATTTAAAATTTCTGTGCCAGTAAATGTCCCAACAGGAATTTTAACCTTAGGAATATCCATGCTGTTTAGCTTTTCCTGTATCGACATAGTCATAAAAGATTTTAACGAATTAACCTTTTTCATATCAGTACTTATAGCTAAAATTTTACCATCGTCGTCTTTTTGTATGTCAACTATATCGGAATAATCTATATCTAACCGCGAAAGCTCATCCGCCACCACCTGGTTAATCACCTTTGTAGAGACCGTCTGCGCCTGATTAAAAACAACTGACTTTACAAGTGGCCGCATCTGCCTGTCAAACAAAACAGCTAAAATAGATATAATTACAACAATTATTGCAAGTTTTAGTTTAATAGATAATTTTTTTTGCTTGTACTTTGGCTTTTTCACAACCCTCCCCCCAATATATACCGGATAATTCAGTATATTTGGACGCAAGAGGTTTGGTGAAAATTAGCCTGTCGGATTAGCGTGAATCATAACGTGTTTTATCGAAGTATTTGCGCGCTCAATGTCGTCATGCAGCACGTGAGTAAGCTCATGGACAGCCTCAAAGCTCATTTCTTTATCTATTTTTACCTCTATGTCAACATATATTCGGCTCCCAAAAAGCCGGGTTTTTAGCATGTCTATTCCCCGTATATCTTTGCAATTTAAAATTATCTCCCGGATTTTTTGTTCAACTTCCTCCGGCGCGGCAGAATCTATAATCTGAGCAATAGACGTGCGCAAAATATTGTAAGCAACCTTTATAATTATGGCGCAAATCACAAACGAAGCAATCGGGTCCAAAACCGGCAGCCCGCACATAGCGCCAACAACGCCGATCAGTGAGCCAATTGAAGACAACGCATCCGACCGATGGTGCCACGCGTCGGCATATAGCGAGGTAGAATTTATTTTATCGGCAGCGTTTTTAGTGTATCGATACATCCACTCCTTCACAACTATCGACAAAACCGCCGCAAATACTGTTATCTTGTCCGGAATAACAATATCTCCGCAAAAAATACTTTTAACGCCATAAAATCCAATAGTCGCCGCCGTGCCAAAAAGCATCAACGCTAGCACAATCGCAGCAATGCATTCAAACTTTTCGTGGCCGTACGGATGTTTTTCATCTGGCTTTTTGTTAGAGAGCCCAGCCCCAAGCATCACAACTATAGTGCTCAAAACGTCCGAAGCCGAATGTATAGCATCCGAAACCAAAGCAATCGAATTTCCAAATATCCCCGCAGCTAACTTAGCCGCCGTTAGCAAAAAGTTTATAATCATAGTATTGATGCTAACTTTATAAATAACTTTTCTAGCCTCTGCCTTATCCAAACCCTTCACTCCATATCTGTGTAAACACAATGTTCTCGTTCTAGTTTAGCTCTATTTTTTGCCAATTTTAGTTAATATAATACTCTCAATATATGCAAAAGGGGCGTAAAATGCGCTGTTTGAAAATTCAAAAAAGATAATGTAAAATATATTCATCGCTGGACTATATGATAACACATTACAAGGAGAATTTCCATGCTTAAAAAAATCGTCTGTTTCTTCATCTTAGCAACACATCTATTTTGTTCTGGTTACAATAATTTTGAAGCTGCCGCAAATTTCAACATCGATTTTACCCCATCCTGCGAGGCCTTGTATCTTTATAATTTGGATAACGGGGTTGAGGTTTACAACAAGAACGGCGACAAAAAAATGTACCCCGCCTCCCTTACCAAAATAATGACGTATATCATAGTTGCCGAGAATATTAAGGATTTTGACAACACCAAAATAACGCTAAAAAAGGAACTTTTAAATAGCTTGTTGGGCACGGGGAGCTCGGTTTCGGGCATTAAAGCAGACGATGTTTTGTCGGTAACCCAGCTGCTGCATTGCTTAATGATAAAATCCGCCAACGATGCGGCATTGGTGCTGGCAGATTACGTTGGCGGCGATGTGCGCACATTTGTAGACATGATGAATAATAAGGCTGCCGAATTGGGCTGCAGTGGAACGCATTTTGTTAATCCGCATGGCTTTCACGATGACGACCATTACTCTACCGCGATAGATATCGCCACAATGACGAGGTACGCTATGAATTTGCCGGGATTTATGGAGATTTGTTGCCTCTCTACTTCGTATGTTTTGGGGCAGGATAAATATCCGCTCGTTACAACTAACAGCATGATAGACCAAGCCCGCGGCGGAAAATATTATTATCGATACGCAAGAGGAATAAAAACCGGTCACACCGACGAAGGCGGATATTGCTTGGTTTCTTCTGCCGCCTACAATGGATATTCTTACCTTTGTGTTGCAATGGGGGCCCCGATTAAAAATGCTGCCGGCAACAAAATTACTGATAATTACGCAATGCTCGATTCGAAGTCCATTTATAGATGGGCGTTTACAAACTTGGAGCTAAAGCCGATTTTAAAAAAGAAGGATCCCTTGTCCGAAATAAAGGTTAAACTCGCGACAAATAAAGATTCAACTTTGCTCCACCCCGCCGATGATTACTCTGTGCTGCTACCCAAAAACGTGAACACAAGCAGCATCGATATCAAAATAAAAAAATCCGAGTCGGTTGACGCACCAATTAAGGTTGGCCAAAAGCTCGGCACGGCGGTGCTATCTTACGCAAACAGAGAATTAGCTCGCGTGGATTTGGTCGCCGCTGAGGATATCGACAGAAATATTGTTCTATATCTAATTAAATGCATCGTCAATATTGTTGGCTCGGTCTGGTTCAAAATTGCCATTGTAGCGCTGATTGTTTTGATTATTGCCTATATATTTCTGGTCAAATCATATAACAAACGTCCGCGCAGAAAAAGAATGAAAATCGGCAAACGATATAAATAAAACGCAAAAAAACGGAGCTGTTAGAAATTTAGCAGCTCCATAATTTTTATATGTTTTTTGATAAATCTTTTTTTAGCTTTTTGTTTAGATATTTATTTTTGGTCGCAAGGCCCCCCCTGATATGCCGCTGAGACTTGTTTAACTCCAGTACGATTTTTATCTCTTTATATAAACTCGGATTTATGTGTTTTAATCGCTCCGACACGTCTTTATGTACAGTAGACTTGCTAACTCCAAATTTTTGCGCCGCGCTTCGGACTGTAGCTTTATTGTTCAAAATATGTTCACCGACTTTCACGGCGCGCTCCTCTACGGCTCCTTTCACATAGTATTCCTCCCACATTTGTTGTTAATCATTTATATGTGAGAGGCTTTACAATTATGTTTTAAAAAGAAAATAACAGTTAGCTTTCAAAAGAAGCATATTTTGCCTTTATAGCTAACGTTTAATTTTGGCGGCACAATTTTAAGCCTTCTATGGTACTTTGACTTTATCATAGAAGGCCTTTTTAATTATTATGAATTTTTCACAAGTCAATTTGTGTAAATTAAAGATTTTTAATAATAACTTCAAAATCGTTTTTACTGGTATCCAACTCGATTTTTGTCAAAAGTTATGATATTATTTTACCTTGCTAAAATTTTATATTTCTCTCCAATACATATCTTCGCAAATAATCCAGGTTCCTTCTGGTGGGTCATTAATATCAAAATTGGATGGTGTGTCTACCCAACAAAAATAATTATCTATTTTCTTTATTGTTGCTTCCAAAATATCACAAGTATAACGAGGCACAATTGGTTCTAAATTCAACTTTATTAATTTATCGAACTTCATTTCTATAGAAGAACATGGTTCTTCAAACTGTGATTGAAACTCAACCTTCAAAGTCCTCTTAATATTAAAAGGTACCATTGAAAAGTCCGTTTTGTCTAAATATGATCCACTAACATAACTTAAAGATACCAAGCAACTATCGTGGAATCCGTTAAACTTTTCCAATAAATTATCTATATCTTCTTGTGTATTTATTTTTATCCAATCCACTTTTTAATTCCTCAATATATGTAACTACTTTTTTCATGGTGGAGGTAAGCGGGATCGAACCGCTGACCCCCTGCTTGCAAAGCAGGTGCTCTCCCAGCTGAGCTATACCCCCATGTATTTAACTTTAACGATATGGTGGAGATAAGCGGAATCGAACCGCTGACCTCTTGAATGCCATTCAAGCGCTCTCCCGGCTGAGCTATACCCCCACAATTTATATCAAATTTAAAAATAATCTCTCAGAACATTTCACATTATACCACCCTCAAAAACTTTTTGCAAGTACTTTTTTACTTTTTGGCACACAGTTTTTCGCCGCAGCTCCAAAAAATTCTTGCTCCGGCATCAAAAAAAGAGTATACTCAATATTAGCAAAACTTCTCAAATGGCCACGGTAACGGCCGCATGCTTTATAATAAAGGAGTTATTTATGAATAAAAATGAAAAATATTTGTTGTGGTGTAGTCAGGACCTTTTGGACGCTGACCTGACTGACGAGTTAAATTCCATCCGCAAAAATGACGCTGAAATAACGGATCGGTTCTATAAAGATTTAAGCTTTGGGACGGGTGGCCTTCGCGGAATCATCGGCGCCGGGACTAATCGGATAAACGTATACACTGTTGGCAAGGCGACTCAGGGGCTTGCAAATTATTTGAATAAAAATTACAACAGCCCGAAGGTTGCCATCGCGTACGATAGCCGCATAAAATCTGACGTTTTTGCCAAAGAGGCTGCTAGAATTTTGGCTGCAAACAATATTAAAGTCGTCATCTATAGTGAGCTCATGCCCACTCCGGCGCTATCTTTTGCGGTGCGACACTTAAATTGTACCGCTGGAATCGTAATCACGGCAAGTCACAACCCTGCAGAATATAACGGCTACAAGGTTTATGGCGAAGATGGCTGCCAAATTGCCAATGATGTCGCCGATGCTGTGCTTAAAGAGATTAACAATACCGATATTTTTAGCGATGTTAAGAGCATGGACTTTAACGATGCTCTAAATAGCGGGCTTATAAAGTACATAGGCGAGGATGACGTCCGTGCCTTTTGGAATGCCGTTAGCTCACAAGCTTTAAACAGGAATATTTCTAACAAAGAAAATTTAAAAATAGTTTATACTCCGCTCAACGGCGCCGGGCTCCGCTGTGTTACCAATGTTTTAAAGATGAATGGTTTTTCTGACGTGACGGTTGTTGCAAGCCAGGAAAAGCCGGACGGGCACTTTCCGACCTGCCCTTACCCTAATCCCGAGGTTAAAGAGGCTCTTTGCGAGGGTTTGAAGGTGTGTAAAAGCTGCAACGCGGACATTTTGCTTGCTACCGACCCCGACTGCGACCGCATTGGAATTGCGATTAAGCACGGTGGTGACTACGAGCTTCTTTCTGGTAACGAGGTTGGCGTGCTGCTGTTTGACTACATATGCAAGACGAGACGCGCCAGCAACACGATGCCGCAGGGTCCGGTTTGCATAAAGACCATTGTTACGACCGATATGATTTATCCGATTGCTAAGAAGTACGGTGTGCGGGTAATTGACGTGCTGACCGGTTTTAAATTTATTGGTGAGCAAATTGGTCTGCTTGAAAAACACGGCAGGGCTGAGCAATACATCTTCGGCTTTGAAGAAAGCTACGGATATCTCTCTGGCACTCATGTTCGCGACAAGGACGCCGTGAACGCTGCTTTGCTAATTTGCGAAATGACCGCGTTTTATCGCAACCAAGGCTTGACTCTTATCGACGTTCTTAACAGTCTGTACCGCGAATTTGGTCATTATAAAAATGTTTTGAAAAGCTTTACGTTTACGGGCAAGAGCGGCTTTGAAAAGATGGAGTCGATTATGGCCGAGCTTCGAGAAAATCCGCTATCTAACATTAACGGCAAGGCTGTCATTACGGTTTGCGATTACCTTAATCGCGTTAAAACTGTGATGCATAACTCTAATAAAGAAAAAATCGATCTGCCGGCCTCTAACGTTTTGAAGTTTATTCTTACCGATGATATTTCGATTGTTGTGCGCCCTTCCGGCACCGAGCCAAAGCTGAAGATTTATATATCCGTTGTCAGCGACTCTAGCGATAATTCTAAAGCGTTGGCCGATTCCTTTTGTGAATATTTTGAAAAGTTATTTTAAACTTTAGATAAAATTAAAAATAAAAAGCAGTTTTGTGGTCTATAAAAATCACAAAGCTGCCTTTCTTTTTGCCAAACATATTCACGTTAATCGGCGTTTTGCTTATGATTAAACGTTGGAACCATTTTTGCCAATGTCTTTTCGATCATAGCTTTATCGTTGGTTTGAGAATAATCATAAAGCAGGCGCAGCTGCTCGTTAAACTCGTCCTGGTCAAACTCTATGGAGCTGCCTATATATATCTTCTTGCTTTTGGTCTTTTTCATGCCCTCTTCGCCCATCAGCAGCTCTTCAAACAGCTTCTCGCCCGGCCGCAAGCCGGTGTACTCTATTTTTATGTCTTTGTTTGGCACAAGCCCCGAAAGCCGTATCAAATTCTCGGCCAGATCCTTTATCTTAACAGGTTCGCCCATGTCCAAGACGAAAATCTCGCCACCCTTGGCAAATCCTCCGGCCGTCAAAACCAGCGAAATCGCCTCTGGAATCGTCATAAAGTACCGAATAATCTCCGGATGGGTCACAGTAACGGGCCCGCCGTTTTTTATCTGCTCTTTAAAAAGCGGAATAACCGAACCGTTGGAGCCCAGCACGTTGCCAAATCGAACCGCTACAAACTTGGTTTTGCTAAGCTTATTCATGCTTTGCACGATCATCTCGCAAATCCTCTTGGTTGCGCCCATGATATTCGTCGGGTTGACGGCTTTGTCAGTAGAGATCAGAACAAAAGTTTTCACGTTGTATTTGTCTGCCAGCGAGACGACGTTTAGCGTGCCAAAAACGTTGTTTTTTACGGCCTCTTCGGGGTTGTACTCCATCAAGGGCACGTGCTTGTGCGCCGCGGCGTGAAAAATCACATCTATGTTTTTCTCTTCAAATATTTTTTCAAGCTTAGCTTTGTCGCGAATAGAAGCAATCTGCACCTCAAAATTCAAGCTGTCGCCATATTCCCGGACCAACTCCTGCTGAATCTCATACGCGTTGTTCTCGTATATATCCAAAATTATGATATTCTTCGGCGACAACTTAGCGACCTGGCGGCACAACTCCGAGCCAATAGAGCCGCCCCCGCCAGTAACCATCACAATTTTGTTGCAAATATAATCACCGTATTTTTCAGGGTCAAAGATAATCGGCTCACGGCCTAGCAGATCTTCAACCTCAACCTGGCGAATCTCCGCCGTAACGGGCTTGCTGGAGGCCACCAAATTATAAATATTGGGGACGATTTTAACCTCTAAGTTCGTCCGGGCGCAGATGTCCAAAATTCGCTTTTTTTCGTTAACCGGCAAAACGGCAATCGCAAAGAGAATTACCTCTATGTCGTACTTTTCGCAAACATACGGAATCTCGCTCGTAGTTCCAACAACCTTTAGCCCCGCAATCCTCCTGCCTATCTTCTCATTATCGTCGTCCACCAAGCAAACCGGTACATAATTATTGTCCGGCGACTTAGAAAACTCCGACAGCATCAACAAAGCCGCCTCTCCAGCGCCCACAACAAGCATTCTCCGCTTGGCTTTATTAGGAAAATTCCGCCGCTCAATCATCCGGTCAATCCGATAAACCAGCCGAAACATGAACATCACAAAAGTAGACAAAATCGCCATCAAAACAAAAGTTCGGATTCCAAGGTGAATGTCAAAAGCCAACGAAGCCGCGCAAAACGCGAAGTTTGCCAAAACCGTTGCAAGCCCAACGTAAAAAAAGTCCTCGATATCGGCGTAGCGCCAGATTTTATCATAAAGCCGGAACAAAATAAATATAAAGCTGAAGCAGACGTTTAAAATGGCTAAACTCTTCAAAAACTCCGGCTCGTAGCCCTTAAGCGAAAAGCAGTTTCGATTAATTGCAAACGAAAAATAAAAAGAAAAATTCCAAATGATAAAATCGCAGAAAAAAAGCAGGTATTTTCTCAATCTTTTTAATTTATTGTACAATCGCATACGCATCTTCACCAAACTTTTGACTTTCTTTTAATTTCAACACACTAAAAATTATACACGAAATGCGCATCCTTTTCAAGTTTCTGCCGACTAGCGCTATTTATTTAAGTTTGGCTCTTTAAAGTCAAACTGCCGATAGAACTGCTTGGTTTCGGGAATTCTCTTCACTGCGGACTGATTTTTGGCCAACAATTTAGTAATGTCGTATAAGTCCAACCAAATTTCGTTGTTGCTTTCTTTTTGAGACTCGTCAAAGACAAGCTCCAGCCCCACATGCAGGTGGCTGGTTTCGATGTTGTTCACGTTTTCGTTTGGGCTGTAGCCTGTTCTGCCCACGTAGCCGATGACATCGCCCGCCTTTACCACTTTGCCCTCGCAGAGCTCCTCGTGGAAGGGTTTATCCTTCCTTAAATGGGCGTAATAGTAATACCTTTTTTTGTCAAAACTGCGAATGCCAACCCGCCAGCCGCCGTACTGATTCCAGCCCATTATCTCTACGGTTCCGGACTCTATTGCAATTACTGGCGTGCCGACTGCTGCCATCATGTCGTGCCCTAGGTGCGGACGCGCATATCCGTAACTTCTGGATGCTCCAAAATCGTCATAGTGCTGGTACGGAAAGGTCTTGGCAATGGGCAAAAAGGCTTTTAGGCCGTATTTATCTTCAAAAACGGGTTCTCCGTTTTCGCCAGTGTCTACCTGAATGCTATAATCGCCGATAAATTCCCCCAAAACCGCGTTATACACGTCTTTATAATATTTAAAATATTTCATCTTTGCGGTCAAGTCCTCGAGGCTTTTGCCGTTTTTTAATTCTTCGACCACCGCGTCCATGTCCTTTGCTTTATAATGGCTTTTAAAATCCCCGCCATATTTTGCCGACAAATACGCCAAAACGTCTATCCAGCTTATTTTTGTCTCTTTTTCGTGGCTTTCTATATCTACCTTCATAGCCTTTTCTAGCGCCTCGTACGGAACTTTAAACTCTGCGTACTTTATAAAATTTTTCTTACCTTGCTCGTCCTCAACCTGCTCAGACTCATTTACCGCCATGACGCCATCTCTGCTGCCAATATTGCTTATCGAAAATATCCCTGCAATTATCGGAACAACCACCACAAGCAGCGCCACGCCTATATATTTTTTATTTAAGATTTTGTAAATCACCCAATCACCCGCAGTTGAATAGTATAATTTATATATATTCCGCAGCCCGCCGCGCTTATGCAAAACAAATCGATTAATTTGGGCTCTTACTGCCGCATTGCTGTTGACTTTTTGGGCGAAAAATTGTAAAATCATTTTAGTATGAACTGTGTTTAGGAGTTGAATTTTATGAATAACGAATTTACCGCAGATTTAATTACGCTTATCGACGACGACGGAATCGAACATTCCTTTGAAATTTTAGATGTGATCGAAAATGACGACGGCTGCTTTTATGCTTTGCTTCCTCAAAATAATGGTGGCACCGAGGGTAGCGTTAACAGGCTTGACGATAGCGACTCTTATTATATATTTGAGGCCCTTTACGAAGACGGGGAGCAAGTTCTGGCCGAAGTTGAAGACGACGCCATGCTTAAAAAATTAGCGGATTCCTTTGAAACTCATTTTGAAGACATGTATAGCTGCAATGAGAACAATCAAAATTTTTAGATATTTTATATTAAATAGCTTTACATTTTTAAGATTTTATGTTATAATCGCAACATAAATTAAATCCTGCCCGATTCGCGGACCGTGTTGTATAACCCTACAAACATATGATTGGGAGCTTCGCTCTCTAGGTGAATTGCAGACCTCCCGATTTTTCGGACGAAGGGAGCGTGAAGCCTATAGGCTGGCACCCACCTGCTTTTTGGTAGGCAGGTTATCATAAACACGTTACGGTTGGGTGGGGCTTTTTTATTAAATTTTGACCTTAGTATCCCTTTTTCAAGGGATTTTTTGTTGCCCAAAACACTAAACGCGCGATAATTAGTGCAAAAACTTGATCTGTGCTATAATTGAGTTAACAAATGTGCAGTCGCTGCTTTTAGGGGAGTGCTTTATGAACTACTTGGATTTGAGCAAAGATGAGTTGGCCAAAGAGCGGGCGCGGGTTTTGAAAGAATACGAAAAATTGAAGGCGTTGAAATTAAACTTGAATATGGCACGCGGAAAGCCGTCTATTGAGCAGCTCAATTTATCGCGAGGACTTTTGGATGTGATTAACTCGGAATCTTGCTGCACCTTAAAAGACGGCACGGATTGTCTTAATTACGGTGTTTTGGATGGTATCCCAGAAATAAAGGAGCTTTTTGCGCCGGTTTTGGGAGTTGCGCCTAACCAAATTTTTGTTGGCGGAAATTCTAGCCTGAGCATGATGTTTGATATTATCTCGTTTTTTATGACTCGCGGTGTGCCTGGCTTTGAGCCCTGGACCCGGCAGGGTAAAATTAAATTTTTGTGCCCGTGCCCTGGTTATGACCGTCACTTTGCCATTTTGGAACATTTTAATATTGAGGCTATCCCTGTTCCGATGACTATCACTGGCCCTGATATGGGCATTGTAGAAAATCTTGTTGCCAAGGACCGCACGATTAAAGGGATTTTCTGCGTACCGAAATACTCTAATCCGCAAGGCATCACATACTCTGACGAAACCGTTAAGCGTTTTTCTGCTTTGCCCCATCTCGCTGGAGATTTTAGAATTTTTTGGGACAACGCCTACGCCATCCACGATTTGTCCGATACTCCCGCTCGGCTTCTGAACATAATGGATGAATGCGAAAAAAACGGCACTCAAGACTTGCCGCTGATATTTTGTTCCACTTCTAAAATCACCTTCCCTGGCGCTGGAGTCGCTTTTTTAGGCGCTTCTAAAAAGAATCTTAGCGCAATAAAAAATTTTTATTCTGCCAAAACAATCGGGTTTGACAAAATTAATCAGTTGCGACATGTACGATATTTTAAGGATTATCGCGGTTTATTGAGTCACATGAAAAAGCATCAAGACATCTTAAAGCCGAAGTTTGATTTGGTTACAAATGCCTTAAAATCAGAGTTTAGCGGTAACAAAATCATTTCTTTTACAGATCCAACCGGTGGGTATTTTATCAGCGTTGACGTGATGCCCGGCTGTGCAAAAAGGGTTGTGGCGCTTTGCAAAAACATCGGCCTGATTCTAACCGACGCTGGCGCCACCTTTCCATACGGAATTGATAAAAAAGACAGCAATATCCGGCTGGCTCCGTCTTGTCCTACCTTAGATGAGCTAAACGTGGCCATTTATGCTTTTTGCGTGGCCGTAAAATTAGCTACACTCGAAAAGCTTTTAGAAAGCTAGCTTGTCAATTTTTCTTGGCCGAAAAACTTAACCGTGGCCTGCTCACCGACTTTTATCTCTGTTATGAACCCTGTTTTTTTGTCCGCTCTTAACTCGAACTTGCCCGCCGATATCTTGCCGATGAACGCCATCTCTTTGCCATCTGTAAAAAATGGCTCCTCGTCCTTTTTGCCCGCCATGTAATCAATTGCCTCAAAAACCGCGTTTAAATTCGATGTCTCCGGCAAAATCAGCTCATCTGTTTTGTAGGTTAAGCCATCTTTCGAGATTAAGTTTTCCGATCCGCTATGCTTAAATTTTAGCCCGGCCAAAGCTTCCGGAGAGTCAATATTTATCTCTATTTCTCCAGCCTGAGACCTCGCTATGTTGCCTGTTATAGATAATTTTTTCGAGTCAACCTCAAAGCTGCTCTTAAATTCTAGCACAGGACAGTTGCTCGCAGGCTTTAAAACGTTGCCACAAGCTGACAAAA
>CAQKRU010000022.1 GCA_948823415.1 uncultured Eubacteriales bacterium | reverse complement strand
TGCAAAAACTGAATGAAAAATTGTTAAATTGCGAAATAACGATAGTAGACATGGGCGACGCCTTTAAAGAGTTTGAGAAAAGCAATTGGGGTACCGCAATGTACTATCGGCTGAAGGTGGGTAGTGTGCTCAAGGACGAACGCAAGTGCATTTATCTGGACAGCGACACGTTAGTTTTAAAAGATTTAACAGAGATGTACAATCTTGACATAGGCGACAATTATGTCGCGGGCACGCCGGATGGCTTCCGCTTATGTAAAGATCATGCAGGTGAGCTTGAAATAGCAGATATGAGCCAATATATATGCTCTGGATCGCTTTTGTGGAACTTAGATAAACTCAGAACAGATAACATAGAAGAAAAGTTTGAACAGTTTTTAAAGAAGTCCTCAGAAAAAGGCAAAAAGTTGATTTTCCCGGATCAAGACGCAATAAATGCCGTATGTTACGGAAAAATAATGGATATGCCTTTTAGATATGGCGCAATAATTGGCTTTATGTATTGCCCAAAATACGAAAAAGATCCATATTTATATCGGCTCATAGATAAAGACAATTGGGAGGACGGAATGAAAAATACTGTAGTCTTGCACTTTGTGGGTAAAAAGCCTTGGAATTCCCGAAGGGTTAAGTTTGTCGATCAGTGGCAAAAATATTATTCTGATTCGGAAAAAATATTAAATTAATAGAAACTGGCTTATAAAAAATAAGCTAATCACAAAATGTGGTTAGCTTTGTATAACCAGACCTATAAGCCGAGTTCTGTCGAGAACAATTATCTATCTTGGCTGAATGTTGCCATTGCAGCTCGGTGCCACCTTTTTGAGAAACATCGGGCCAATGCAAAAATCTCGATTCGGTGTTGCTCCAGATAGGGTTTGCAGAGCCGCGCAGTCTCCTGCACGCTGGTGAGCTCTTACCTCGCCGTTCCATCCTTACCCAAAAGCGAATATAAATTCACGTCCAGGCGGTATATTTCTGTTGCACTTTCCCTAGGGTCGCCCCCGGCGGCCGTTAGCCGTTATCCTGCCCTGTGGAGCTCGGACTTTCCTCGGGCACATTCTTTCGAATTCGTGTCCGCAATTGTTCAGTCTGCTCATAAAATTATTTTAGCACAAAAATCCGTGAGTGTCAAATACGGCGCTCTAAAGCCAACGAAGTCAATCATTAAAATAGACGTCGTGCCAGACCAAAAAAGTGTAGATCGTCCAGATTTTGCGGCTGTTGTCCTCCTTGCCGGCAAAGTGCCTGTCCAGGTAATCAATCAAAACGTCGTTGCAGAAAAATTCGTGAGTGTCAAATACCGCGCTCTAAGGCCAAAAAGGTCAATTATTAAAATAGGCGTCGTACCAGACCAAAAAGGTGTAGATCGTCCAGATTTTGCGGCTGTTGTCCTCCTTGCCGGCAAAATGCCTGTCCAGGTAGCCAATCAAAACGTCGGTACAGAAAAATTTTTTGGCCGCCGGAGAGACAAACATATTTTTAACGGTGTTATAGTATTTTTCTTGACGCAGCCAAACCCTGATAGGAACGGGAAAGCCTAGCTTTTTTTTCTCCGCTGTAAATAAAGGCAAATGCTTAAGGGCGGCTTTGCGAAGGGCATATTTGGTGTTTTTGTTGTTGACTTTTAGGTTTAGCGGGATTTTCTTTGCAACTTCAAAAACCTCTTTGTCCAAAAAAGGTACTCGCAGCTCCAAAGAATTCGCCATGCTCATTCTGTCGGCCTTTAAGAGGATATCCCCCACCATCCACAGGTTTATGTCGAGGTACTGCATTCGCGTTACGTCGTCATAATTTTGAGACTTCTCATAAAATTTTTCACATGCTACCTGCGGAGCCGTCGCCATGTTTGGGTCTTTTAAAAGAGCCCTTTTTTCTTTTTGAGAAAAAATAAAAGCATTGCCAATAAACCTTTCGGGCAGCGACTTTGCGCCACGGATCAGAAAATTTTTGCCCTTAAAACTTGTTGGAATCATCCCCGCCAAAGAAGCCAGCATACGGCGCAAAACTTGGGGAAGCTTCTGATAATTGCAAAGAGAAAGCGGCTCGTGATATATGTTGTACCCGCCAAAAAGCTCATCCGCGCCTTCGCCAGAGAGCACCACAGTAACACCATTTTCGCTGGCAAGCTTCGAGACAAAAAACAACGCAACGCAGGAAGGGTCGGCCAAAGGTTGATCCAGCATGTATTGAACCAGCGGGATGCTCGCCCAGAAGTCCGCAGCAGAAATCACTCTGGAGTGATGGTTCAGCCCCATTTCTTGTGCAAACCTCTTGGCAAATCCGATTTCGTTGTATTTTTCGTCCTCGCCAAAGCCCACAGTAAAGGCTTTTTGCCTCGCAAAATAGCTGGAAATATAGCTAGAATCCACGCCGCTCGACAAAAAGCATCCGACTTCAACGTCGCTTGTTTTGTGGGCATTCACGGAATTCTCGAAAACGGTTTCGATTTTTTGAACAGCCTCATCAAGCGTTAAAGCTTTGTCCGGCTCGAATTTTGGTTCGAAATAGCGCGTGATCTCGAGCTTTCCGCCCCTATACCACGAATAATGCCCCGGCAGCAGGCAATAAATGCCCTCAAAGAAGGTCTCTGGCGGGACGGAATACTGAAACGACAAATATTTATCGAGCGCCCGCTTATTGAGCCTTTTTTCTATTTTGGGAAATTGCAAAATGCTCTTTATCTCGGATGCATAAACCAAATGACCGTTTGTAAGCGCATAATGTAGCGGTTTTATGCCAAAAAAATCTCGCGCCATAAAAAGAGAGTTGTCCGACGTGTTGAAAATGGCAAACGCGAACATGCCGCGGACTTTATCCAGCAGCTTTTCTCGCCACTGTTCGAACCCGTGCACCAGGACTTCTGAGTCGGTATTGCTGCAAAACTTGTGTCCGCGTGCAACAAGCTCTTCTCGCAGCTCCTTATAATTGTAAATCTCGCCATTAAAAGTCAGCACCAGCGTTTTATCCTCGTTGTACATAGGCTGGCTGCTTCTTTCGTCAACGTCTATAATGCTCAAGCGGCGAAATCCCATAGAAATCTCGCTCGAAAAATAGAACCCCTCGCTGTTTGGGCCCCTATGAATCAATCTATCTGTCATGCTCTTCAAAACTTGCTCTTTATCCAAAATTTCCCCAGTAAACCCACAAATTCCACACATAAGACTACGTCCTTTTAATTATTTTATATAATTATATCAAAACATCGGCGCCGGTTCAAGTTTTTTGCGTCATAAAATTGACTAAATTATAGAAAAAGTCACCTTTTAAAAGCAACCGATAATATTAAACCGCGATGATACATAGATTTATTAAGAAAATACCGGGCACGTGAGGCACTGTGCTTTGCAAAACTTACCTGCTGGCTCGGCTTTACAGGTTGCAATAAAAGTGATAAAATCTAAAGGATACACCGAGATTTGATTGTAAATTTTAGCCCATAATACGATAAAAAGAGGAAAATTCATGTTAAAAAGAAAAATTGAAACTATAGATGGCAACGCGGCGGCGGCACATGTTGCGTACGCTTTTACCGAAGTTGCTGTGATTTACCCCATCACGCCGTCTTCTGCGATGGCCGACGAGACGGACAGGTACTCTGTGGCGGGGCGGAAAAATCTTTTTGGTCAGCCGGTAAAGGTTACCCAGATGCAGTCGGAGGCGGGAGTTGCCGGAGCTGTCCATGGGTCGCTGTCTGCCGGGGCTTTGACGACTACATACACGGCTTCGCAAGGGCTTTTGCTGATGATCCCGAACATGTACAAAATGGCAGGCGAGCTGCTTCCCAGCGTCATACACGTCGCCGCCAGAACTGTTGCGACGCACGCACTTTCTATCATGGGCGATCATTCAGACATTTATGCGTGCCGCCAGACGGGCTATGCCATGCTGTGCTCAAACAATCCGCAAGAAGTCATGGACCTGGGCGCGGTTGCGCATTTGGCAGCTATTAGAGGCCGAGTGTCATTTTTGCATTTTTTTGATGGATTCCGAACTTCGCATGAAATCCAGAAGGTAGCCGTTTGGGACTATAAAACCCTTGGCGAGATGCTGGATTGGGCGGCAGTGGATGAATTTAAAAAGCGATCACTCAACCCGGAGCGCCCGGTGTTACGAGGGTCAGCACAAAATGACGATATATTCTTTCAGCAGCGTGAGGCTTGCAACGTCTTTTACGACAGTTTACCGCAGATTGTCGCAACGTACATGGACGAAGTGAACAAGCGCACAGGCTCAGATTACCGGCCGTTTAACTACTATGGTGCCAAGGATGCCGATAGAATCATCGTGGCTATGGGCTCGGTCTGCGAGACTATTGAAGAAGTCGTGGATTATTTGAACGCAAACGGCGAGAAGGTTGGTCTTGTAAAAGTGCGATTGTACCGGCCTTTTTCGCAAGAATTTTTGTTGCGCGAGATTCCAAGAACGGTGCAGAAAATTTCTGTTTTAGACAGAACAAAGGAGCCCGGCTCAATCGGAGAACCGCTCTATTTGGACGTGTTGGCAGCGCTAGCGGGCTCGGAGCTTGAAAACGTGCAAGTTTTTGCTGGCCGATACGGCTTGGCCTCAAAGGACACTGCTCCCGCCGACATTATTGCGGTTTTTCGAAACATGCGCGAAGGCGGCGGCAAGCGAAGGTTCACGGTTGGCATTGTGGACGACGTGACGAATTTGTCGCTGCAAGTCTTTGAGAACCCCGATACGACCGGTT
This sequence comes from uncultured Eubacteriales bacterium, assembly GCA_948823415.1. Classification (GTDB taxonomy): domain Bacteria; phylum Bacillota; class Clostridia; order Oscillospirales; family Acutalibacteraceae; genus CAG-557. Next base: position 10,079 of record CAQKRU010000022.1, on the reverse strand, counting down.
GTGACATTATGTCTTGCAAGTTTTGGGGCTTTGGGTCGGACGGCACGATCAGTGCGAACAAGAACACTATTAAGATTATCGGCGACAATACGGGCCTTTTCGTCCAGGGTTATTTTGCCCATGATTCTAAAAAGTCCGGCGGGCTGACGATTTCTCATTTAAGATTTGGCAAAAGCCCGATAAAATCGACCTATTACATAAACAAGGCCGATTTTGTCGCCTGCCACAACCCCACTTATATTGGCAAATTCAGGATTATTCAAAACCTGAAGCCGGGTGGGAGTTTTCTTTTGAATTGCCCATGGGCCGGTGCTGAGCTGGATGCCAATTTGCCCGCGAATGTGAAGAGTTATATTGCGAAAAACGAAATTAAATTTTACACGATAGATGCGACGAAAATTGCGAAGGAAATCGGTCTGCACGGCAGAACAAGCACGATTCTTCAGGCTGCCTTTTTTAGAATTACCGGCATTCTCCCGGCGGAAGGGGCTGTTGCGTACATGAAGGACGCCGCCGCGCGGACATACGGCAAAAAGGGCGCGGATATCGTCGAGATGAACTACCGTGCGATTGAATGCGGAATGCGAAACTTACAGCGGGTATCCGTCCCGAAAGAATGGGAAAGTGCCACGGGCGGCGAAGTTACTTTTGATGAAGCTAACGAAAATGGCAGTCTCGCGCGGTACGTAGATAAAATCTTGAGGCCGATTAATGCAAATAAAGGCAACGAGCTACCGGTTTCTGCTTTTGTACCACATGTCGACGGGACTTTTCCGCAGGGGGCTGCTGCTTTCGAAAAGCGCGGTGTCGCTAATTTTGTGCCTTGCTGGTGCCCCGAAAACTGCATTCAGTGCAACTTGTGCGCGCTTGTTTGTCCTCACGCCGTGATTCGTCCGGCTGCCATCACCGATGAGGAGCTAGGTCGTGCGCCTGCGGGCATGAAGTTCGCAGCTATGACGGGCGTTCCTGAGATGAAGTTTGCTATAACCGTCTCCCCGCTGGACTGCACCGGGTGCGGCATTTGCGCGAATGTTTGCCCCGGCAAGAGAGGTCAGAAGGCGCTTGTGATGCAGCCTTTCGAAACTCAAAAAGCTGAGCAAAAAGTTTTTGATTACGCTGCGAAATTGCCTACAAAGCCGGCCGTTTTAGACAGATTTAAGGAATCAATCGTAAAGGGATGCCAATTTAAACAGCCGTTGCTTGAGTTTTCGGGCGCCTGCGCGGGGTGCGGGGAGCCCCCCTATGCCAAATTGGCGACTCAGCTGTTTGGAGACAGAATGTACATCGCCAACGCGACGGGCTGCTCGTCCATTTGGGGCGGATCAGTCCCTGCAACGCCCTACACCGCGAACCGCGAGGGCAAAGGTCCCGCATGGCACAACTCTTTGTTTGAGGACAACGCGGAGTTTGGCTACGGAATGGTCCTGGCGCAAAAAACGATGAGGGCGCGCGCAAAAGAAGACGTAATGCAGCTAGCTGCGGCGGCTATAAACGAGGATGTAAAGTCCGCATGCTCCGAATACATAGGCACTTTTGACGATGTTTGCGAAAATAAATCAGCGACCGAAAGGCTTATAAAAGAGCTCGAAAATACTCCGACTGATGACGAAGTGAGCTATAAATTAGCGCAGAAAATCTTGAAAAACAGGGATCATCTTAGCAAAAAGTCTGTTTGGATTTTTGGCGGCGACGGTTGGGCTTATGACATCGGGTTTGGCGGGCTTGATCATGTTATCGCCTCTTTGGAGGACGTAAATATCTTGGTTTTTGACACCGAGGTCTACTCCAACACCGGCGGGCAGGCCTCCAAGGCGACTCAGACTGGGTCCGTGGCTAAATTTGCCTCTGCAGGCAAAGCCGCGAAGAAAAAGGACTTGGCTGCGATCGCCATGAGCTACGGCCACGTGTACGTCGCGCAGGTGGCCATGGGCGCCGACTACAACCAGTGCGTGAAGGCCTTTGTAGAGGCAGAGAGCTACGCCGGACCTTCGATAATCATCGCGTACGCGCCGTGTATAGCTCACGGGATCAAAGGCGGTTTAGGGTTTGCGCCCGCAGAACAAAAAAGGGCGGTAGAATCGGGCTACTGGAACTTATTTCGGTTTGACCCACGACTAAAGGCCGAAGGGAAAAATCCATTTTTGCTGGATGGCAAAGCGCCGACGCTGAGGTATCGGGACTTCATAATGAACGAAGGCCGCTACAATTCCCTTGCAACGGCTGAACCAGAACGCGCCGAGAAACTCTTTTTGGCGGCAGAGTCACAGGCAAAAAGCAAATATGAGCATTTGCTAAAGCTTTCGCAGGTTGAGACCAATCTCGATTAAAGCCAAAAATAAAATTAAAAAGCCCATGTAAGCGCTGTTTTTAGCTTGCATGGACTCTTTTTGTTGTTGATTTGCCTTATTTTTCGAAGGTTTTGTCCGCGTTGTTATTGTACAGCGCCGAGATCATATCGAAGGTTTTTTTATCAATCACCCCATTCTGCTCGACATTAAAAAGCTTTTGCAGCTGCTTTACCAGGTCAACGCTTTTGGCGTCGTGCATTCCGCTTATGTTAAACTCTGTAAAATTTGCAAAATACATCGATATAAACCGCAGCATCGCCTGGATTATATAGATGCACATCGGGCTGTCGCCTAGAGTTATGGAGAAGTCGGTAGCCGGAAAGGCCATCGGCCGCGAACAAGCCTCTTCGTATTCGTAAACCTCGTTATAGACCGCTATAATCCTGTTCCAGGTGACAAAATCGACTATCCCGGTGACCGAAATTTTAAACGTCTTCTGAAAGCCCATAACGGCTTCTCGGGTCTGGTCCGAAAAAATCCCGTCCGGAATAACCGCCGGCACGGTGTTGTAATAGTAGGATATCGTCCGCAAAAAATATTGCAAATTCCTGACAGGCTCGCCAGGCCTTAAAACAGTTCTGTTCATGTGTTTGTACCCCCGCCTTTGCTTAGTTTCTTGCCGAGTCGCTTTGCCCGGCTTTTAGCTCGTAACCTGGATATTGCGTTGGCTGCGGATTTTTAGAACTCACGACGTCTAGGTAAGTCCCACCGATGCTGTTCCAGGTTGCTCTGTCGACCTCTCCGGTCACCTTTAGGCCAAACTCCTTTTGGTATTGCATAACGGAGTTCATCGTCTCTTCGTTGTAGTCGCCGGTGACTGCCACTGGCGCGATATTCGGGTTGATGTCCGAAATATTGTTGATGTACTGCTGCAGAGTCACAACCTCTTCGCCTTTTGAGCCAAGCTTTAGCGTTGTGCCGCTAAACGGAATAAATCTGCTGGTTGTGTTGTTTTCGTCAAAGACGGTGGTTACGATCCCGCGAAATTCCCGATAAATCTCGTTCCAAGTTATGTCGTTCACTATGCCGGTCTGCGGCAGGTCCTCGCTTTTTTGAAAGGCAATTACCGCCTCTGTGGTTTGAGGCCCAAAGGTTCCGGTTATTTCTACAAATGGGATGAAATCGTAAAACTGCGCCAGCACCGACAAAAAGTATTGCAAAACATACACCTTTTCGCCGCGATTCCCTTCAGAAATAGCGTCGGGGTAGGACAGGCTAATTCCAAACAGCCGCTGGCCCTGCGACTCAAGCTCGCCTAGCTTGTTAACGGCAACATATAGATACACGAGTTTATACCAAGTGGATTTACCCACGATTCCGTCCGCCGTTAGGTTGAAGATTTCCTGAAACACCGTCACAGCGCGCTCGGTGCTCTCTCCAAAAACGCCGTCTATAGGATTAATATTTGGGATAGACGGGTAATTCTGCGCGATTCTAACCAAAGACCGCTGAATCACAACAACATAGTCGCCAGTAGATCCGCGCTGCAATGGGTATCCAGGATAAGATGCCTGCAAGTCGGCCACCGGCGCATCTTGAACCAGCTCAATGTTGTAGCCGTAATAGTACTTTAAAATGTTGATGGAGCTATAACCCTGATTCGCAAGCTCTTCGCTGCCCCATTGAGAGAGTCCGTTGCAGGTAGAGGTAGTTCCATTGCAATAAATGGCGGCCAGCGGCTCTGCGTAGCCCATTCTGCGGATATAATTGTTGAAGATATTGTCAACGATCCTGCCGATGTTATCAAAAATATTTCTGCCGGGCGAAAAAGCCTGGTCGTAGGCAGTAGAGTTGGTGATGTTAAACGTGTAGCCCTGGCTCGGGTAGTGCTCCAAGTAGATTCGGTTTAGCGCGAACGAAATTTGCGCATAGATGTTGGCATAAATGGCGGACTCGCTCCAGGTTGGATAAATCTCGCTCGAGGCCACATTTTTGATGTAATCTGGAAAAGACACGGTAACATTCTGCGCGCTGCTGCTCGGTGTACCAAGGTGCACGGTTATGTAGCTTGGCACGTATGGGTTTACTATTGGCATGGTTGATATCGCCTCACTTCGATTATAAATTTTGAGATGGGGTTGTTCTGTTTATGGTTCTGTCCTGCGGCTTGCTGTTTTCCGTCAGCGGAATCAGTTCGACATTCTGCAAAGTTTGCGTATTGGCAAAAACCTGAACGTCACTTATATTCAAAGTATAGTACGATGGGTGCGAGATTTTTACGCTACAAACAGCAAAAGCTGTATCTTTAGACGGGCTCAAAGATAAGTCCAAATCCGGCGTTTCTATTTCGATTTGATCGGTTTTTCCAGTAGCTCCCGTCAGCCGAAATCCCAAAAGTTTAGGACTCTCCTCATTGCCATCTGTAACAGAAACTTGCGCGTTCCTAAGCGGAAGCTGTGCTCGCGAGGTGTAAACGTTAACAACAATATATCCTGTAGCCAAAATGAATCTTTCCTCCTTCAAAATTTTTACTTTAAATAATATAAAAAAAGTCGGCGCTTTATGATTAATAAAAGCATACCGAAAGAAATATTCATTGATAAAATGGCCAAAAATAATAAAATGACTTGCGTTGCAAATAAAAATAAGTCCATTCTATGCATAATAGAACAAGCTTATATAAAAATAAAATATGTTGCTTCTAATTATAAAAGTTGAGGTAACCCGTGCGTTGCGCAACGAAGTTTGCGACATAAACGCTGAAGTAAACAAGCTGCAATGGGGGGCGCAGCTAAGTTGAATAAAATTTGTAATCTCCCAGTGTAAAGTCGCTAAGGTAAATTATCTGCGCTAATAAATAGATTTAATTAAAACAGCTTAAATATCACCTTTTTACGATAAAAAAGGCCATTTTAAGTAAGAACTCTCAAATAATATGCGACTACTGGCGATGTACTCAAATTTTAATTTTTATAACGGTTACGAGAGTCTTGCCATTAGACGTACTCTGCTTGAAAAAATATAGCCCTTATGATAAAATGAAATTGCGTATCCGGGTGTGGCGCAGATTGGTAGCGCGCTTGAATGGGGTTCAAGAGGCCGCTGGTTCAATTCCAGTCACTCGGACCAGTTGAAACTCTACGTCATTGCTGAAGTTTTAACGTCTTTTGATTTTGCTTGTTTGTCACCCATAATTAAGGGTTTCTACGAATTTTCTGAAACTATAAAATTTATAAGTTTAAATAGTTTTACAAAGAGAAGGTATGTTGAATATCCTTAGCCATATTATTTTTCCTTGTATTACTGATATGGGTGTAAACATCAGCTGTGGTTTCTATATCCGCGTGGCCAAGCCAGGTTTGGATATCCTTCAACTCCCAGCCTTTGGCGTGGCATAAAAGGAGTTTAACCAATGAAAATTGTTACGATATGTGGGAAGTATGAAATTTGCGAAGAAAAGCATTTTTGCTAGAAACAAGAGAAAATATAAATGCTTTACAATGTGTGTACAATGTAGACGACTTAGATATTACGCTAACGGATCAATCTGCTCTTGAAAACGTACATTATAGAAATACTGAGCCTTCAGATGCAATTTATGTCGTTGATAGTCAAGGATATGTTGGGGATCAGATTGCAAAAGAAAATAAATTTGCCAAAAGCATCGGGAAAGAAGTTATTATACATTCAACTTTCAAAAATGTAGCTAGTTAAGCTCTACTCTTCTATTAAACTTTTTACACGCGCAAAACTTTGGGCGCGAACTTGCCAGCGGGTGCTACCTACCTCGGCTATGGGCAGGAGTATCATTATAGATTGCTGGGTTCATCGCGGATTTATTTTCAGCCAAACTTTAATTTTAAGTCACTTTTTTGCAACGCAAAAAGTATCCAAAAACGTTCAAAGGGGATTTCAATTCCCCTTTGAACCTCCTAACCGACCAGCGCTGCGCTGGACCGTGAAAATTTAAGGCTAAGAGCAAAACCCAAGCCTGTTCAAAAGCCTTTATTACGTTCCTTATTTAAGAACTTCAAAATTCAAAGCATTCTCATAGGCCCTAATAATCCGACATATCTTAAATTTTTTGAGCTGAAAATTAAATAATTACTTATTTATCCACCGATACTAATCAAATTGCTCTCGGTAATCCGTAATTTATTAAAACTAGATGTGCAAATTAATCACAAATTTGTTGAATAATTTATAATTAAATATTACTTAATACAAAATTTTAAATATTTTCTTTTTTTAGAAATTGTAAATTATTTTTTATGCAATATAAAAAAAATAAAGTTAGGAGAATTTGTATAATGAAAAGTTTATTTCGCAAAATGATAGCTTCTTTGTTAACTGTAACACTAATACTTTTAACCACTACTATTGATGTAAAATCACTTAATTCTAAGGATACGGAGGCCAGTCTGTCTGTTTTTTCAACTGTTATTAATTTCTTTTTACGCCCATGAGGCATCATGCAAAGCTTAATTATATAAAAATCTCATGAGTAAAAGCAAAAATCTAATTTTAAAGGGAAATTTTTTAATTATGTCTTTCAAGTTTAAAATATGTACTTGACAATGCCACCAATATCGCGGCAATAAGCTCCAGCACCATAAACAAAATCGATAGCCAAGCACTGGGGCTCATAATGCCAAAATATGCTTTAGTCAAGGCTTAATCATAAACGAATTATTAATGCACCAAAAAGTCCCGATAATTCCAAAGGTGAAGTAACTACGCCCCAAAATTATAAACATCATTGCGAGGCTATGAGTAAATGCCCAAACAAAATTTTACAACTTTGTTATCATACCTAAAATACTAGAAGATACAACGTGGGAGTCTGATTTAAAATTAAAACCCCAGATTAAACATACAACCTGCAAAATCAATTGAGAGCAATAAACAAATAATGTATGGATTTAGCCAAGTTCAGGGATCAATATGTGTTACTTCACTCTTTTTCTTTATTAATCTATTTTTAAATTTTTTAAAATGCAAAGATTTTATTCAACAAATAACCTTTCAGTGATTTGATCAAAGTTTAAAATTAATTTCTTACCATTAAAATCATTAGCATTTTTGTCTCGGAAAAATTTTAAAGCACAACGGATATCATTTACTAAATTGTCAATTGGACGTGCACCAGTGTCTTCTTCTGAAATTTTATGGGAAAAATACTCTAAAGCATCGTTATCCCAATCTATATCTACATTAAAGTCGTTTTTATAGTATTTCTTAATAGGCTGTATTTTGCGTTTAATTATTTCTTTGTAATCTTGTGATTCTAATTCTTTAAACTCTATTACGCCATTTCTAATTCTATTAAAAAAACTAGATTCTAACTTCTGAAGATCTTCTTTTGTCTCATTAGAAGCCAATATTAAAATTGACCCATATGCATTCTTTTTCGCAATTTCTCCGGCATCTACAAAGTCTCTTGTTGCTTCGTCAACACTGCCCGGAATTTTCTTGCCATTACTATCAAATTCTCCTGTTTGCCTTAAAACAGCGTCCAACGCTCTCATTTTTTCAACTTCATCGATAAAAAATAGAGAAGGCTTACCACTATTTAAATATTTTTCAAAAGTAGATTCATTGTAAACTTTCATCCTTCCAGTATCTATAGTTTCTCCGTCTGTAGCCCTAGAAAACACATCCTGTGCATCTTTCTTACGTTTACCGCCAATTACATCAGATGTTTTTATGGTACAAGCTGCAAGTCCAAGAACTTCCGCTATAATACGCATAGCAGTAGTTTTACCTGTGCCCGGAGGCCCTATAAAGTACAAAAGTACGCCATGCCTATATTCTTCCCCAACACTTCTTGCCTGTAATATAGCTTCAAAATAACCTGTAAAAACATTTAAAATTTGCTCTATTGCTTCATCTTGACCAACTAACTCAGCTTGAAGCCGTTCTTTTAGGTTTTTTAATAATACGTCATAATTGCTTATATCTATTCCTTTGTAGGTTAGTTTAAACATAATTTTATCAATTGCACTACTGGCAGCAACATAAGTGTCCCTTGCGTTTTTTATGGCTTTCCCTGAATTATTAAGAGCAAATGAAAGGACTGTAAGTGGTATAAATGCCTTTACAGATCTTAAAATAGAATCTATCATAGATGATTGTAATAAATCAAACTCCAAAAATTGTTCCTGATGGCTTGTAAAATTGTCTCGTCCGTTTAAAGCCTCTAAACGAAGTTTATTTTTTGTTTTCTCAATTTCTTTGTCATAGTGATTTCCTGATAACCCTCATCGGTATTCAAAACACAAAGCTGACTCAATCACTTTATAAAATATGATATGCAGAATATCAATTTGGGATTTTCCGTGTATACATGGACTTAATAAGTCTTAATTTTTGACGTATGCTATATCTTTACTTTATACATTTAGTGACTTCTCTACGCTGCCCTTGCTCTATTGACAAAATCATGAAAATACCCTACAATAACCTGTGTAAAATTGTGAGTGTGCTGGAACTGGTAGACAGGCACGTTTGAGGGGCGTGTGTTTTTCAACGTACGGGTTCAAGCCCCGTCACTCACACCAATTTTACCTCAACTATTGATACAAATATCAGTGTGTCGCGCGTTTTTTAGAGTATTAAAGAATAAAAATCCTTGACTTTTAAAAAGTATGTATATTTTAACCCAACTATTAATTGACACAAAGCTGAGAGCCCAGCAATTTGGGTTCTTTTGCTTTTTACAAAAGTTCTCCTAAGTCTTATAAATTCATATCACGCCAATTATTTTAAGGAGTCGAACGCAATCCTTGTAACCACGATAATAGATATAGCTTTGTTCTGCAGCAGAAATATTAAAAACGTTCATCTCGTGTTTCTTCAGAAAATCTATGTCCTCTTTCGACATTCTGCCTATCATTTCATCAAATTTATCTATATTGTCACTCTCATCTTTCTTACAAGCTTTGTATTCTGGACTTTTATTTTCTAAATCAGAAATTATATCGTCAAGCATATTATCCATAAATTCTCTAAAATTCTGTTTTAAAGTCCACATCAAAAATCCTCCATTATCAATTGAAATACTTGCTTTGATGTCTCTGAATCCCGATGTAGCAAGCAGTATAAGTATTCGTTGCTTATTGATTGCAAAAATGAATCCCCAGCATCGACGAGATTATGAATCTATCGGTGATCGCATTGTTTAAAGCCACGGCATAAAGACATAAGCTGACTAAAATATTTGCGCCCGTCTTCTGCTGCATCAGCTGCAAGACGGATGTTCACTATTTTTAATATCAATTCCAAATATTCATCTAGCTTGTACGACTTATCGTCGAGTTTTTGTTTTATCCTTAATCTGCTTATCCAAATAAAGTTTATGTATTAACTCCTGCTCAGATGGCTTAAGTTTAGATATGCATCATACAACTTGTCCATATCAAATTTTTGTAAAATGTTTTTTTCAATATCTATACTTTCATCCGCTATCAAGTCATCTTTATCACTTAACTCACTTAAACTTTTATGTCGTCTGGTTTCGCGTCTATCATTATTTTTGGTTTCTTTATCAATTTGCAATATAACTTGCCAAAGCTCTGCTGATACCTCAATCTCTATCTTTTTTCCGTCTATAAATTCATATTTTATTATCATTTCGTTGTCTCTCCGTATTTCTAAAATTTCAAAAATATGAAGAAACATGGTGGTGCTCTTGATGAATAAAATATGTACATGTGAAATACCGCTTTCTGTGTTATCAAAAGGCCAAAATATTAACTAGACAAACGGCAACAAAAAAAGACTGTAAGCAAA
>CAQKRU010000021.1 GCA_948823415.1 uncultured Eubacteriales bacterium | reverse complement strand
ACCAATCCCAATAATAGCATTGCCACCAATCCCGTTCTGTCTTTTCCTGCAAAACAATGAAAGAGCGTGCATCCTTCTGTATCTGCAATAATATCAAAGGCAATTTTTACCCAATTACCCTCACCAGTATAACGTAGAAATTTCCTAGCCGAACTTTCATCTGATCTTGCCTCTTTATCAGTACTATGCTCGTTGTAAATTTTAACTATATCTATGTTTTGATAATTAATTTCCGGGATATTAGAAAATTTATCTGGATGTTCCAAATAATAAGGGGCTTCGCGCAAATCCAGTACAGCTGTTACACCATAAGATTTTAGTGTTTCAATATCTTTTAAAGTCAAGTTATCAGTGTCATCCGAACGCAAAAACACACCATATTTTGTAATTTTGCCACCAGAGGTTTTATAGCCACCTAAATCTCGTGTATTATAAGTTGTTTCAAGTTTAACAAGTTTAGACTTTTCTTTTTCTAAAATTGAACTATCAATCTGCAATGGTGAAGCGAAAGCATTTTCAGGAACATATAATGGCGTAAGAAGTGTAAGAAATAGTGCAAATAATTTTTCTAACTTCATTTAAATTTTTCTCCAATTTTGGTTTGTTATTTTTGTTCACTGCATCAAAAGGTACATTATTATATGGTGGACGTTAACGGACTTGAACCGCTGACCCTTCGCACGTCAAGCGAATGCTCTACCAGCTGAGCTAAACGTCCGGAACAAATATCGCGCAAAATTTATATTCTATAATACGTCACAAAAAACACCGCATGACGCGCCTTTCGGCCTTATTTTATTATATCACTTGAGTTTCAAAAAGTCAACTGATATAATTGAAGTTACTACGAAACGTGGGGAGATTTTGAAAATGGAGATAAAAGCAGACGCGCTCTTAAGTTTGGAGCACACCATCGCTAAGGAGTTGTTTGCCGGCGTTAAATGGCCGTGGGAGGTAATCCCGAATATTGCTGAATTTATAGTCGAGCTGGGGCAAACACTCTTGGCAGAAAAATATGATAAAATTGGAGAAAACATTTGGGTTGCAAAAACCGCCAAAGTAAGCCAAACTGCCAGCCTAAATGGTCCGCTTATTGTGGATGAAGGTGCAGAGATCCGCCACTGTGCATATATCCGAGGGAGCGCGATAATCGGGAAGGGCGCTGTGGTGGGCAATTCTACCGAAATCAAAAATTCGGTTCTCTTTGATGGCGCCAACGTTCCGCACTACAACTACATCGGCGACTCCATCTTGGGCTACAAAGCTCACATGGGCGCCGGGAGCATCACCTCCAACGTCAAGTCGGACAAAAGTATCGTCAAGGTGCTCTATAATGGCGATAGAATCGATACGGGCCTCAAAAAGTTTGGTGCGATTGTTGGTGATTTCGTCGAAGTCGGTTGCAATGCGGTTCTAAACCCCGGCACCATCATCGGCAGAAACACTAGCGTTTATCCGCTTAGTTCCGTCCGCGGCGTCGTGCCGCCAAACAGCATATATAAGTCCGCCAACGTTATCGTTGAAAAAGTTTAACCTACAGCATAAAACCAGGCGCCGCGCGGTATAGTGCGGCGCCGTTTGCTTGCTATTTTTCTTTAAGCCTCTTCAGAATCATATTTGCGCAGACGTACACATTGCCCCCGCCCATGGTCAGGACTAAGTCCCCGGGCTCTGCTATTTTTTCGATGCAGTCTGTGATTTCCTCGAACGTGCGCAGGCATATGCAGTTCTCAAGCTTTGCCGCCAGGTCTTCGGACTTAATGTCATAGGTGTTTACCTCGCGAACGGCCAAGATCTCGGACAAAACAGTAATATCCGCAATGGATAGCGATTCTGCAAATTCGTCCAGAAATGCCGCCGTGCGAGAATATGTGTGCGGCTGAAATACCGCGATAACACGCTTGAATCCCATTTTTTTAGCGGCCGTCAGCACCGAGGTTATCTCCGTTGGGTGATGCGCAAAATCGTCCGCAACGGTGATACCATGGGGCCGGCCAAGCACTTCAAACCGGCGATGCACTCCGGTAAACTCGCCAAGCGCTTTGGCTATGTCACCTGGCGAAACCCCTAAGCAATCGGCAACTGTGGCTGCAGCGAGTGCATTATAAACATTATATTTGCCCGGCACTGCTAGTTTTATCGCTGCAAGCTTCTTTCCGCCTTTCATCAAATCAAAGCTTGGGAAGGCCACGTTTTCTTCAGAAATATTCTCGGCATAATAGTCATTATCCTTCGACTCGCCAAAAGTCACGACCGTTGCTGTCGCGTTTTTCGCCGCAAGGACAGAATTTTCATCTTCTCCGTTTATGACGACGAGCTCTGTGGCCTTTTTCGCAAATTTGTTGAACGAGTTTATCACATTCTCGAGGTTTCCAAAATAGTCAAGGTGATCCGCCTCCACGTTCGTTATTACCGCTATCGACGGCGTGATCTGCAAAAATGAGTCCACATACTCGCACGCTTCGCACACGATTATGTCCGACTTGCCCGTTCTGCTGTTACCGTTTATTGCCGGCAGCTTTCCGCCGATTATCGCACTTGGATCTTTTTTTGCCATCGTTAAAATCTGAGTTATCATCGCGGTGGTGGTGGTTTTGCCGTGCGTGCCCGACACTGCTACGGTATTCTTATATTTTGCGCACAAAAGCCCCAGCATCACTGCGCGCTCTATGCATGGGAGCCCTCTCTTTGCGGCCTCTACCCTCTCCACATTGTCTTCTTTTATTGCGGCCGAGTATACCACCAATTCGGCTCCATTCACGTTTGCGGCGCTATGCTCTGTGTAGACCTTCATTCCCTTGTCTATGAGCCTTTGCAGGGTATCCGAGATATAATTGTCGGACCCTGTTATATTGTAGCCTTTGTCCAGCAGAATCTCTGCCATGGGGCACATGCCGGAGCCGCCTATCCCGATGAAATGTATGTTCTTTGCGTTATTCAAAATATTCTCAATATTACTCAACCTATTTTCACACCTTTTGTTAAATTAAAAACAGCTTTCACGCTCCATAGTACTATTATATTGCGGTTTTGCCCAGAAATAAATAGTTTTTTGCTTTTTTGATTATATGCCCATAAAATGTGATACCCTCGTTTTGTCTGTTGTTGTAACAAGCGTTCCTCCGCGGCCATATTATGTTGTGAATGATGGAGGTAAGGCAATATGAGTGGCATAGATACTTTTGCAATAGTTGGGGGCGACAAGCGCCAGGTGGCGATGGCTGAAAGTATTTTGTCGGACGGCTATAATGTTTGCGCTGTTGGGTTTGAAAATGCTGGCCTGAAAAGCGGCATCACAACGGCAAGTTTAAAAGACGCTGTAAAAATGAGCGATTATATCATCCTGCCGGTGCCTGCAACTACTTCGGATGGCTATTTGAACGCACCGCACTCTCGTACACAAATCGCGGTTGACGATGAATTCGCTAAAACTATGTTTGACAAAAAAATATTCTGCGCAAGGGCCGAAGACTTAATCGCCGCCAGCCCGATCTTTAGCAACATGCAGTTATATGATTATTCTAAAAGAGAAGAATTCGCCGTGAATAACGCCATCCCTACGGCAGAAGGGGCCATCCAAATCGCTATGCAAGAATACAGCGGGACTATTAATGGTTCCCGGTGCCTGGTTACAGGGTTTGGGCGGATCGGCAAGGTTTTGAGCAAAATGTTGAAAGGGATCGGTGCCAAGGTTACGGCTAGCGCTAGAAAGCCCAAAGACATTGCTTGGATAAATTTGCTGGGCTACTCGGCCGTGCTGACGGCAAGTCTTGCTTCTGCAAGCGCCGGCAGTGTGGACTTTGACATTATTTTTAACACTATTCCAAGCTTGATTTTTGACGCTGATGTTCTTGCTAGGCTCCCCAAAAACGCAGTTATAATCGACTTAGCTTCTCTGCCCGGTGGAGTTGACTTTGACGCTGCTAGGAAGCTTAAAATCAAGGCGATACAGGCTTTGGCGTTACCCGGCAAGGTTGCGCCGCGGGCGGCCGGAGAAATCATAAAAAACACGATATACAACATGATTGAGGAGGGTCAATTATGATCGATATAAAGGTCGGCTTTGCTATGTGCGGCTCGTTTTGCACGTTTTCAAGGGCTATCCCTCAAATGGAACTGCTGGCAGACTCGGGGTACGACGTTTTACCCATTATGTCTCACACCGCGTACTCCACCGACACCAGATTTGGCAAGGCCGCGGACTTTCGAAAAAAAATAGAGAGCATCTGTCAAAAAGAGATAATCCACACAATAGAGCGGGCGGAGCCGATTGGGCCCAAAAAATTAACGGACATCATGATTATTGCGCCGTGCACCGGGAATACTCTAAGTAAGCTCACAAATTCTACAATAGACACATCTGTAACGATGGCCGTAAAATCTCACCTGCGAGGCCAGCGTCCCGTTCTGATCGCGCTTGCCACAAACGACGGACTGGCCGGATGCGCTCAGAATCTTGGTGCTATGCTTAGCAGAAAAAATTTTTATTTTGTGCCCATGTCCCAAGATGATCCCATCAAAAAGCCAGCCTCCTTGGTCGCGCACTTTGATCTTATCGTTCCGGCGATGGAGTCGGCATTTATGGGCTACCAAATTCAGCCACTTTTTAGATAGCTTACCTTTTTTAAACGCACTGCGCGTCGCTTTTTTGGTGACTTTATGGTATAATTTTAAATAATGCATTGAAAAGGGCTGATTGTAATGAAAGTGCTTGCTATTGGCGATGTTGTGGGCAGCATCGGTTGTAATTTTTTGCGGGAACAGCTTGCCGGCTTGAGAAAAGCGCATGGAATAGATTTGGTTATTGCGAATGGAGAAAATTCGGCCGACGGGAACGGGATTACTCCATTTTCTGCCGATTATCTTTTTAAAAGTGGTGTGGACGTCATCACGGCGGGGAATCACTCTTTTAGACGGCGCGAGATTTTTAAAACCTTTGGCAGCGAGCCTCGCCTGATTCGGCCGGCTAACTACCCCTCCAGAAGCACCCCCGGCAGCGGCGTTTGCACCCTGGACGTCAACAAAAACAAGGTGGTTGTCATCAATCTTATGGGCACAATATTTATGGAGAATCTCGATTGTCCCTTTAAAACCGCCGATCGGATCCTTGCAAATGCCGGTAGCGACGCCATTGTCATTGTGGACTTCCATGCCGAAGCGACTTCCGAAAAGCGAGCTTTAGGGTTTTATCTTGACGGCCGGATCTCTGCCCTTTTTGGCACGCACACTCACGTTCCCACCGCCGACGAATGCATCCTTCCGCGCGGAACCGGCTACATTACTGACGTTGGCATGGCTGGCGTGATTGACTCTGCCCTTGGCGTGCGGGTTGACCTGGTGATTAGGAAGATTAAGACAAAAATGCCCGTTCGGTTTGAAAACGCAACTGGAAAATGTAAGGTGGATTGTATAATTTTTGACATTGATGAGTCTACCAAAAAAACGCAAAGTGTAAATCGTCTGACAATTACTGGATAATTTTATGCAAATTTCGCACAAAATATTTGTGATAAATTGTTGTTTATTTTTGCTCCCTTGGCAAATAATAAAAAATTACCCTGTCTTTCGATAGGATTTAACGAAAATGAAAAATAATATAAATTTTATTCAAAAATCTATTGCAAAATATAAAAATTGCATATATTATATTATTGAAGACGTAATATAATACTAAAAATGGAGGATTTAATATGGAAATTCTAAAAGTTTCGTCAAAGTCGGCTCCAAATTCCGTTGCTGGCGCGATTGCTGGCGTTATACGTGAACATAATTCTGTAGAAATTCAGGCAGTTGGAGCCAGCGCGGTTAATCAGGCCATCAAAGCCATCGCCATTGCGCGAGGGTATCTGGCACCCACCGGGGTCGAGCTGATTTGCATCCCGGCATTCGTGAACGTCACCATCGATGGCGAGGACCGCACAGCCGTTAAACTCGTGGTAGAAACGAAATAAGCAATTATCGTAAGCAGCAAACAAAAAAGCCCGCACTTAGATTTAGTGCGGGTTTATTTTTGTGCCATGCGCCAATGTGCCTCCACAGCTTTAATTTTGCTTGCGGTTAAAGATTGACATTATATCGTAAAAGGTGTCGTCCTCTTCCTCAAAGCTCACAGCTTGGCCGGGCCTGGTCTCTTTTAGGTACTTTTCCGAATCATCGCTACTTTTGCTTTCTGAGTTACTGCTTGCCCCCGCAGTAATCGGATGTTTTTCATTTTTATTATTAACAAATTTGCCTGCATAGGCTAACTTTGGGTCAGACTTTGGACTCGATACGTCGGAGAAACCTGTAGCAATCACAGTGACGCTCATTTCGTCTTCCATGTTTTCGTCAAAAGCCGCACCCCATATGATGTTTGCCTCTTGGTCGGCCTGCTCTGCAATCATCGTAGAAGCCGTTTCAATCTCATCCAAGCCAATGTCCGGCGAAGAAGTGATGTTTATTATGACGCCCTTTGCGCCGTTTATCGCCGTCTCCAAAAGCGGGCTCGAGATCGCCATATTGGCCGCCGCTTCGGCTTTGTCCTTACCAGAAGCCCTTCCAACGCCCATATGCGCGTACCCGGCGTCCTTCATAACGGCAGTTACGTCCGCAAAGTCCAGGTTAACAAGGCCCGGCAACAAGATTAAGTCCGAAATGCTCTGCACGCCTTGACGCAAAACATCGTCCGCGACAGAAAAGGCATTAAGCAGCGTTATCCTCTGCTCGCTGGCGTATTTTAGCCGTTCGTTCGGGATTATCACCAAAGAATCCACGTGTTCTCTAAGGTTAGCGATCCCGTTTTCGGCCTGCTCCATTCTTCGCTTACCCTCAAACGCAAATGGCTTCGTCACGATTCCAATAGTCAAAATGCCCATTTCCCTAGCGATTTTAGCAACAACTGGAGCTGCTCCCGTACCAGTTCCGCCGCCCATTCCGGCTGTGATGAAGACCATGTCCGTTCCTTTTATGGCTTGGGCGATTTCCTCACGGCTTTCTTCTGCCGATTTCTGGCCGATTTCCGGCTTAGATCCGGCGCCCTTTCCATTTGTAATTTTTTCTCCTATTTGAATTTTAGTGCCAGCCTTCGAGCGCTGCAGGGCCTGCTTGTCCGTATTAACAGTAACAAAGTCAACGCACTTAAGCCCCGAAGCCACCATTCTATCGAGAGCATTGCCGCCGCCGCCACCTACTCCTATAACCTTGATCTGAACTATATTATCCAAATTATTTTCCAACTCAAATGGCATTTAATGTACCTCCTGTTTTACAAATATCTTCCATATAAAAACCTACAAACCATCTCATTTTTTAATTTAACACATTACTATAAAAATTTCAAGATATTTAATAAAATTTATTTCTTTTTTAGCACAAAAAATGAATTTTGTATACATTCTCACCATCGATTTGGCGGATTGCCACTATCTGCAAGCCAAATTATATTTGCGAAAATTATAGCACATTTAGAAAATAAGTGGCAAAAATTAATAGTTTGGTGTAAAATACGACCGATTTTCTTCAAAAACTTCCGAAAGATCCAGCGTTCCGCTTTCTGCCGCGCCCAGCTTAGTGTTTATGATCTCGGCCGCCGTCTTTATTTTATAGTCCATGTTCTCGTAAAATCCAAAATTTATCCTCACCCGGCCGTCGTAAGTGGCAAAGAACAAGTGCCCGTTATTAAAGTCTATTTCCGTCGTTTTTTCAAGATTATTCGCGTTCATCATTTCAATAAACTCCGAGATCTTCTTCTCCACCGACTTATCCTTATATGTAGCCTTTTTGCCAACCTCAAAGGACTCCGGCTCCGTCCCCTTTAAAAGAATCAGCCCCTCTTCGTGGGCGTCCGAGACCCCCAAAACCTTGCCCTTACCGCTTATTGCAATGTACTCCCCGGCAGCAGACTCTATGTCAAACGCTTTATTGGCCTTCTTCACGTTTATGAAAATGGCATCCGGAAACTTTTTTTCGATCTCTACGCAATCCACGTCCACAATCGCGTCCTCGAGCCTCTTGCTAACTGCGTTTTCGTCTATTAGAAGAAGATTGTCGCCTTGATTTATCCCCAAATTTTCGTAAACCGCGTCCCTTGCGGCCGCATCAAGGTCATTGGTGTTGACGTCTATGTACTTCGCCCGAAAAAGAATCATCGAAGAAAAAAACAAGCACACAGCAGAAATCGCGCAAAATATCGCGCAATAACTCAGCCGTGACCTCATTTTATAGTTAATCGCCAAGTTCGCATTTTTTACCTTTGCCGGTCTTTTTTTCTGTTTAAACTTCTTCATAAAATCTTAGATCCTCTTTATATTCGCTCCCAAGCGCCGCAGGTTTTGCTCAAAGTCCTCATAACCCCTGTCCAGATGCTCCACCTCGGTTATAGTAGTCCTTCCGTCCGCGGCCATTGCGGCAATTACCAAAGCTGCTGCCCCTCTCAAGTCCTTCGCCTCCAGGGTTTCTTCTCCATAAAGCTCATCCACGCCCTTCACCACCGCTATTTTGTCCATAACCTTAATGTCTGCGCCCATCTTTACGAGCTCCTCCGCGTGTTTATAGCGGTTTTTGAAGATATTTTCGACAAACATACAGCTGCCATCGGAAATAGAAGCCAAAACCATAAACAAAGCCTGCGCATCTGTTGGGAATCCGGGGTAAGGCTTAGTCACAATCTCCCTAATCGGCGCCAATTTCTTGTCTTTTGCCAAGATCTGCACAGATTCTGCGGCCACATTCACATCGCACCCGATCTTCTTAAAGACCTCCAACATGCTCTGCATATGCGTTGGAGCTACGCTTTGCACCGTTACGTCTCCGCCCACGGCCGCCGCTGCTGCCAAAAAGGTCACCGCTACGATTCTGTCGGGGATAACCCTATGCTCCGTCCCGGACAATTTCTCAACGCCCACTATCTTAACCGCGCTCTGGCCGGCTCCTTCTATCCTTGCTCCACATTTTATCAAAAAATCGCACAAATCGCAAATTTCTGGCTCTCGCGCGGCGTTGCGGATTATCGTTGTGCCCTTGGCCAAAACCGCCGCCAGGATGATATTCTCCGTCGCTCCCACACTTGGAAGCGGCAGAGTTATCTCTGCACCCTCGAATCTGTCCTCCAGCTTGCAAAACAGCATTTTGTCTTGGTTTTCAATTTTTAGCCCCATCTGCGAGAGCGCCGCCAAATGCCAATCTATCGGCCGTGGACCCAGTTTGCATCCGCCCGGAACGCACAGCTCCGCCCGGCCCATTCTTGCTGACAGCGCGCCCAAAAAAAGTATCGACGATCTTATTTTTTTCATCATTTCCTTCGAGATTTTAAAGCCGCAAACCTCGGTTGAATCTACGATTACGCTATTTTTTTCTTTTAAGACTTTTGCTCCCAGGCTTTTTAAAATCTCCAGCGTGACGTCCACGTCCGACAAATCCGGACAGTTCTCAATGGTGCAAATGCCATCGCAAAGGAGCGTTGCCGTCAATATCGGTAGGGCGCTGTTTTTGGACCCCTGGACCGCCACCTCGCCCGACAACCGCTCTGCGTGTTCTACTACTAGTCTCTCCACTCCGACCACCCCGTCCGGCACGTATTTTATCCGCGTTTCACTGGTTTCATACTATGCCCTCGGGAATGTTTTGGTGAATCCGATTTTGCCGCGCTTTATCCGCTATCCGACTATTTTTTCTATTATAGAATAAATCCGCTGATTTGCGTCATATATGGCCATTTTTTTCGCATTTTGTTGAAATTCTCGCATAGTTTCGGGGTGCGCCAACAGTTCATTCACCTTTTTTATGAGCATTTCGCCGGTTAAATCCCGCTCTTCTAGGATGCTCGCCGCGTGGTTGTTCACAAGCGCCATTGCGTTGTGGTATTGGTGATTTTCCGCGACGTTTGGCGAAGGAATCAAAATCGAAGCCTTGCCCTGCGCCTGAATCTCACTCAGAGTGATGGCTCCCGCCCGGCAGATGACCAAGTCGGCCGCGGCCAGGCATGTTGGCATGTTGCTGATGTACTCTCGTATGTCCAAATTCGGGTGCGCCGAGATTTTGACGCCTTTTTTCTCTAGCTCCGGCAAGAACCACTGCCCGTACTGCCCAAAAGCGTGGATATGCTGAAGTTTGTCCGTCCTTGCCGTATCTGCGATCAAGTCGACCACGGCCTCATTAATTTTTCTGGCGCCCAAGCTGCCCCCAAAAGACAGCACTACCGGCCGATTGTCCAACTTCAGCTTTGCGCGGGCCTCTTGCTGCGTCATTTGGGCAATTTCCTTCCTTATGGGGTTCCCCGTTACCGCTATTTTGCACCTTTTGTCAAAAAATTTTCGCGCCTCCCCCACCGCTAGCATCACGCACTCTGCTTTGTGTGCCAGCATCTTCGTTGTGATGCCAGGGAACGCATTTTGCTCGTGGATTATTATCGGCACACCCATCTGCGCGGCTTTTCGCAAAATTGGACCGCTCACGTAGCCTCCTGTGCCCACGCAGATGTCCGGCCTAAACTGCTCGATTATCTTTTTTGACTCCAAACTTGCAGTTACAACCCGCTTTAGCGTTATTATATTCTTTTTTAAGCCCGCCAAATTAAGCTTTCGGCTGAATCCAGAAATTTTTATGCCGCTAAAGTCCAGCCCGGCCTGCTTCACCAGCCTTTCTTCCATCCCGCCAACCGCGCCAACATACAACATCTGCGCGTCTGGTCGGGCTTCTTTTACATACTCCGCCACGGCCAGGGCCGGGTTTATGTGCCCCGCCGTACCGCCGCCCGCAAAGATTATTCTCATCGTGCTCGCCACTTTCATCAGGTTTTTTCTATTTTCGACGTTCTGGATATTGACAAAACTATGCCCATCTGCACAAGCAGCATGACCAGCGACGTACCGCCATAGCTAAAGAATGGAAGGCTTATGCCTGTGTTTGGAATCGTGTTTGTTACGACGAAGATGTTCAAGATCACCTGCAGGCCGACCTGCGCCGTGAGTCCGATGCCTAGCAATGTGCCAAATTTGTCTTTGGCTCGCATCGATATCATGATTCCCCGCCAAATCAGCATTGCAAACAGGATTAGGATTATCAATGCCCCGATAAAGCCCAGCTCTTCGCAGACTACCGAAAAAATGAAGTCGTTCTGCGGCTCCGGAATGTAGAGATACTTTTGCCGCGACTGCCCTAATCCCAGTCCCCACAGGCCTCCGGACCCTATCGCATAGAGCCCCTGCTTTGTCTGCCACGTGTCTACGTTTGGATTGCTTGTGAATGGGTCTAACCATCCCTGCACACGGCCATTTGCGTAGCCGAGCTTATCCGTAAACAGCACTACGTAGCCAACTGCCGCTAACGCTATTGCCAAGACCAGCCCAAACCATCGCAGTTTTACCCCGCCAATGTATAGCATGCCGCCGGCCAGCAGCACCACGATGATCAGGCACGAAATGTGGGGCTCCAGGTACAGCAAAAACGCCGTGAACGCCAGTATTATGCCGTATGGCAGGATTCCATATTTGAACGTGTCCATTTTTTTGAAGTTTATCGAGATGAAGTGCGCAAACGACAGCACGATCGCGAATTTCGTTATCTCCGATGCCTGAAAGCCGATTGGGCCGAGCGGGATCCACCGGTGGACGCCGTTTACCATCGGCATGAAGAGCACCACAACGAGCAACACGAACGAAACTCCCAATATGGGGACAGCGAACTTGTGGAAGTGGTGGTAGTCGAAATAAGAAACCGCGATCATAGCGACAACCCCGATGACCGCCCAAATCAACTGACTCCTTATAAAGTAGTAACTGTCGCCATTTTTGTAGTAATAGGCGTTGGGGTATGAGGCCGAAAACATCATCACAAGGCCAACCACGAGTATTGCCATGTTTATAAAAAAGAACGGCATATCTAGGCCCGACCGCATGGAGAACACTTTTAGCTTATTTTTTACCGGGTTGAGACCCCTCGAGACTGCCGCTAGTCCGCCAAACTTAAAGCCAGAATGCTTCTTCGTTTTATCATTCCGCGCCCTTGCGTCCCTTGAGCTAGGTCTATTTTCTTGCTGTCCCCTTGGCCTTGCCGCTCTGCTGTAATTTCTGCTCATTTTTTTGCCTCCTCGTTGCCCCTTAGCCTGCACGGTACCCATCAAAGCCCATACGCCGCCAGCACAACCGCCAGCGCTCCGAGCACCACTGTGATTACATTAAATACGATGCAAATTTTGGCCTCGCTCCAGCCGCAAATCTCGAAGTGATGGTGCAGCGGACTCATTTTGAACAGGCGTTTGCCCTTTGTTGCCTTAAAATACGCCACTTGCAGGATCACCGAGAACATCTCCAGCACGTACACACCGCCGATTATCGGCAACAGCACTGGCACATCCAGCGTGAATGCTAGCGCGCAGATTAATCCGCCCAAGAACAATGAGCCTGTATCCCCCATGAACACTTTTGCGGGGTGAATGTTGAATATCAAAAAGCCCAGACACCCGCCAACTAGCGCCCCTGCGACTATGCTCAAATTGAATATATGCAGGAAATTCGATATCAGCATGAAAAATGTTGCAGAGAAAAACGTGATCGACGTGCACAGGCCGTCTATTCCGTCCGTTAAATTCACCGCGTTCACCATGCCCACTATCAGCAATGACGCCATCGGCCAATATAGCACCCCTAGGTCAACCCGGCCAAAGAACGGTATGGTCGTCGACGTGGCGCCGAGGCCTCCTTGCAGCACCTCCGCGCAATAAAGCGACAGCAGGTACGAGCCCACAACCAAAAACTGCATGAGGAGCTTTTGCCCGGCGGTTAGCCCCAGATTGCGCTTTTTTACTACCTTTATATAGTCGTCCAAAAAGCCGATTGCGCCGTACGCCAGCGCCATCAGGAGGCCGGACATGATTTTTTGCATTATGAGCGGTGGCTCTTGCAGGTGCAGCGTGTTTTTGGCGACCAAGAAGTAGTACAGCGGCATTGTCACGAGGATTGCGGCGTATATTCCGATAACGAAAATTACTCCGCCCATTGTGGGTGTGCCCTGCTTATTTTTGTGCCACGATGGCCCGATTTTTAGTATGGTTTGGCCGTATTTGAGCCTTTGAAGGTACGGTATAATCCGCTTTCCTAAAAAATATGTGATTAAGAATGAGGCTACTATCGCAAAAATCATCCATACGTTTGCCACCATGCCGCATGCCACCTTTCTAAACCTGCCCTTTGCTGCTTAAACTACTACAATTATAGCACATTTTTTGAACTTTTGCTTGTGCTGTGTGAATTTTCATTTTCTAGTCACTGTGCTGCTCCGATTTTTTCTGCGAGAACGTCAGGGTTACCACTGTGCCGGGGCGGACTTCTGTGCCCGCGGCTATGCTTTGGCTTGCGCACACGCATCCCGAGCTCGACAGCGCCGCTCCTTTTATTATGATGTTCACTTTTGCTGCGCTGGCCTCTCTGTTGGCTGCGGAGAGCGTCATGCCTGCAAACTTGGGCACCACTGCTTTGGGATTCGCGTTGGAGTCGTCTGTGTAGAGCACTATCCTGCCGCCTTTTGGCATTTTAGTCGAGACTTCTGGAACCTGCGATATAACCGTCTCGCCAGAGCCGTAGACGACTGGGTTTAGTTGCAGATTTATCGCCTGGAGTTTGGCCTTGTCGACCGATGAGCCCACCAAAAACGGCACCTGGATGTCTAGGTTGGCCATCTCCTCGTCGGTATACTTGCGCTCCACGCCCAGGTACGGCAACGCGTCTTGCATGACCCTTGCAAACGTCGGCGCCGCCACGAGCGCTCCGTAGTAGCTCGGCCCTTTTGGCGTATCGTAATAAATCAGCAAAATATACTGCGGGTTATCGCCCGGCGCAAAGCCACAGAACGACGAGATATAGTCCATGCCGCCCGGACCACTGTCACCTATTTTTTGCGATGTTCCTGTTTTGCCGCCAATTCTGTATCCTGGAACGTTGCCGTTCTTCGCGCCGCCGTCAATTGCATTCTGAGTGAGCAGCGCACGCACTCTGGAAGATGTTTCTTCCGAAATAACCTGCCTTTTCCTTACGGTGTCAAAATTTTTTATGATATTCCCGTCACTGGCAACGATCTGCTTCACAACGTGCGGTTGAACTATGTATCCACCGTTTGCAACGGCCGCCGCTGCTATTATCATCTGGAGCGGCGTTACGCTAAAGTTCTGTCCAAACGATGCCACCGCCAAATCCATCGGACCCATGCGGCCATCTTTGCTAAAGAAGATTCCGTTCGCTTCGCCGGGCAGGTCTATGCCGGTTTTTTCGGTGAAGCCAAACGCCTGGTAGTATTTGTAAAACCTCTCGGGTCCTATTTTTTGGCCAACCTGGATGAACGCCGGGTTGCAGGAGTTGCAAAAGGCTCGCGCAAAAACCTGGCTGCCATGTCCGCCGTGTTTGTGGCACCGAATCGGCCGGGCGCCCGGGAACGGCACAAAACTTCCGGTGCAATTAAAGTTGGTCTTTTCGTCAATCAAATTCTCTTCAAACGCCATGGCTGTTGTGATTTGCTTGTACACCGAGCCCGGCATGTAGGTGTCGCTAACCAGCTTATTACGCCACTGTGCCTCCAGAGCTTCTGCTTTTGCCTTTGCGCGCTCCGATTCTGGCAGGGCTTCTATTTGAGCCTTTTTTTCTGCGTCCGCAATTTCAAACGGTTTGTTGAGGTCGTAGCCGCCCTTTACCGCCATGCCTATTATCTCGCCGGTATTGACGTTCATCATGATGGCGCCGGCCCTGTTCATGACCTTGTTGTTGACAATCCCCTCTTCTAGGCCCTTTTCCAAAAAGTGCTGAATCACTTCGTCTATGCACAAAACCAGATTATTGCCGTTTTGCGCCGGAATCATCTTCTCGTAGTCAAACGGCATATCCGTGCCCACTGCGTTTCTGGCTGTGACCAATCTGCCCGCCTGGCCGGTTAGGTACTCATCGTAGTAGCTCTCCAGCCCCGAGAGACCTTGGCTATCCGTCCCCGTAAAGCCAATAACGCACGCAGCAAAGTCACCGTACGGATAATACCGCTTGTAATCCTCCACCAGCCGTATGCCCGTTGTTATCTTGTTTTCCTTATGAAACGCTATGATTTTATCTTTGACGTCGCTCTCTACCTTCCGCTTCAGCACTGTGTAGAACGACTTTTTCTTCGCCTTTTCTAAGATCTCACTCTTGTCCATTTCTAAAATCGGAGCTAGCCCGCTGGCGATTTTCTCGATTAATTCTGGGTCCTTCAAATAAGCTGGCTCCAGAACCACCGTCCAAACTGTTGCGCTTTGTGCCAACGGTTTCATGTTTCTGTCGTAGATCGTGCCTCTTTGTGCGTTTATTTTTGTATCTTTTAATTGCTGTTCTGTGGCCATTTGCTGCAGTTTTTCGCCCTCGACAAGTTGCAACTTTACCAGTCTAAAGACGATTACTCCAAATCCCACGATGAGCAGCGACGCCAACACAAAAATCGACCTGCGCCACATTCTGATTGTGGTCCCTTTTGCCATAACCTTGCTCCTCCACAAACGTCATGAGAGCCAAGACCCCGATTCCATCTTAACTCTCTATCCTATCTTTAATATTTATTTAGTTAAACCTCATGTTATTCCCGTTTTCCCGCTAGATCAAAAGATTCT
>CAQKRU010000020.1 GCA_948823415.1 uncultured Eubacteriales bacterium | reverse complement strand
TGACTCAAAAATTTTGCTGAAGGCTACAACATTAGTAAGCATGTAAAAAAATCAAATAAAGTATTGCAATTTACGTAGAGATGTGCTATGATAAATGTATAAAGATTTAGTTGGTGTTGATGACGCTGGGGGTCCACCCGTTCCCATCCCGAACACGGAAGTTAAGCCCGGTGGTGCCGAAGATACTTGGTTAGTGATGACCTGGGAAAATAGGGAGATGCCAACTTTTTATTTGTGAAAAAAGAAAAATAATCCTCCTTAGCTCAGTGGTAGAGCATGCGGCTGTTAACCGCAGGGTCGTTGGTTCAAGCCCAACAGGGGGAGCCATATAGAATCTATGGGGAGTTTTTATTTAAAAGATAAGAACTGTAAAAAACTAGTTTACAAAAAGCTTCGTAAAAAAGTCCAAATTACCTTAAAAGAATGAGGTAAAAATATGTTGACAAGTTGGCCATATCATAGTATAGTAGTTAATTGTAGGAAATGATTAGCTGGTGTAGCTCAGTTGGTAGAGCAGCTGATTTGTAATCAGCAGGTCGGGGGTTCAAGTCCGTCCACCAGCTCCATTTTTTGCATTTAGGCCGGGTCGGACTTGAACCCTAAGAGGGTGAGGAACGTTTAGAAAATGATTGATAATCATTTTTAGTGACGAAGTGCGATGGCGGAACCGTTGCTTGCAATGGTGACAGAGCACGAAAAACTTAGCGAAGGTAAGTTTTTGTCCGTCCACCAGCTCCATTTTTTGCATTTAGACTGGGCCGGACTTGAACCCTAAGAGGGTAAGTAGCGTTTAGAAAATGATTGATAATCATTTTTAGCGACGAAGTGCGATGGCGGAACCGTTGCTTGCAATGGTGACAGAGCACGAAAGACTTAGCGAAGGTAAGTTTTTGTCCGTCCACCAGCTCCATTTTTTGCATTCAGGCCGGGTAGGACTTGAACCCTAAGAGGGTGAGGAGCGTTTGGGAAATGATTGATTATCATTTTTAGCGACGAAGTGCGATGCGGAGCTGCTGCTTGCAATGGTGGCAGAGCACTAAAAACTTAGCTAGACTAAGTCTTGGCTAAGATTATTAATGTAAGAAATTTATGTATATGGGAGATTTCCAGAGTGGCCAAATGGGGCAGACTGTAAATCTGTTGTCTACGACTTCGGTGGTTCGAATCCACCATCTCCCACCAGACGGAATTTGAAGGGATTATTTATGAGGCTCAAAGTGTTGGAGGACAACAATACGTTCATTGACATGTATTATTTGGCGGAACCTGGGGTGAGCTATTATATTGAAGATGGCGACGAAAAGGTGTTGTTTGATTTAGGGTATTCTTCTGTTGCTATTGAAAACGCTAAAAAAATGGGCATTGATTTGAATGATGTTAGGAAATTGGTTATATCTCATGGGCATGACGACCACACTGGCGGGCTAAGATACTTTTTTGAGGAACCAAGGGATATTGAGTTGATTGCTCATCCGGGATGTTTTGACTACAAAGAAGACGAGGAAGGCCTATATATTGGCAGCCCTTTGAGTGGGGGCGACTTTTCTAGGGTTTGCAAATTAAATTTATCTAGAGGGCCGGTTCGGGTGAGTGAGCATATTACGTATTTGGGCGAGATCCCTGCTTTTAATGACTTTGAGCCTAGGCGTTTGATTGGCAAGAGCATTGTTGACGGTGTAAAGATTGATGACACAGTAGATGACGACTCCGCAATAGCTTGCCGAGGCGATGAGGGCTTATTTGTTATTACGGGGTGCTCGCACAGCGGGGTTTGCAATATTCTTGAGTATGCTAAAAGGGTTTGTAATGATGACAGGATATATGGCGTTATTGGTGGGTTTCACTTGTTTGAGGCCGATGAGAGATTGAAGAAAACTATTGAATATTTTAAAGAAAATAATATAAAATTGCTGTACCCTTGCCACTGTGTTTCTTTAAAAGCCAAGGTAGAGATGGCGAAAAAGTTGGACATTAACGAAGTCGGCGTGGGGCTAGAAATAAATATTTGAAACAGGCTATTTTGGGGAATCGGTTTTTATTTTTTTAAGACTGATTTTAATATTTTTACACTGATGGGCGGTGTTACCGATGATTATTGCAAGGTTTTTAGTTGGCAGATGAAAAACAAAAAGATGTGAGATGATAGCTGAAATATGACTAAGAATTTTGAGATAAATCCGGATGAGATATACCCTGTGAGTGGCACTAGGTCGGTCACTTACGTTAAGCCGACTGTTACGAGGCCGAACATTATTGTCAGCGAGTTTACTTATTTTAGCGATGAGGATTTTGAGAGTCACGTTACGCACCACTATGATTTTAACGGCGACAAGCTTATTATCGGAAAGTTTTGCCAGATTGCCGCAGGTGTGAATTTTATTATGAATGGCGCGAATCACCAGATGAATGCGGTTTCTACGTTTCCTTTTTATATTTTTAATGGCTGGCAGCAGGAGGCTCCGCCGATGTCTGAGATGCCGCTTAAGGGCGACACTGTTGTGGGCAATGATGTTTGGATTGGCCAGAATGCGACGATTTTGCCTGGTGTGAGGATTGGAGATGGCGCGATTATTGGGGCGAACAGCACCGTGGGCTCTGATGTTGAGCCTTACACCGTTGTTGTGGGGAACCCTGCTAGAGTTATTAGAAAGCGGTTTGACGACGAGCTGATTGAGGTTTTGGAGGAAGTTAAGTGGTGGGATTTGCCGGCAGGTGAGATTAACGAGCTGATTCCGGTTTTGAGCTGCAGTGATTTGGAGAAAGTTAAACGAAAGCTGCGGGAGCTGATTAAATAGCTAGATGTGCCGAGAGACGAGGCTATATGGTGGCGCAATAGACTAGCATATTTTTGAGCTGGGGGTAAATTTTGTTGATGTCGCTGAGGGGGAGTGGATTTTTGCCTTTGCCGATTTCTACGGTGAAGCCTGGTTTTGCGAATTTTTCTATAAACCAGTCTTTAAACCCGCCACCGACAGCTAATCCCTCCGGTTCCGACAGAGTGTATCCGCTTAAGGCCGCCATTTGTTGGCCCATGATTCTAGACTTTTCGGGCGTATTTTTGCCGTATTCCCAATAAATTTCCTCACCTTGGCTGTGAAACGCTATGACATGCCGAAAGTTGACTTCTTTGCACAGGTTTACTAAGGCTTTTGTTTCGGGCTCGCTTTCTGGAAAAGGTCCGCCGTATCGCGTTGGAGCGGGGCCGGTTATGCCGTTTTCTTCTTCTAGGCTATGCAGCGCGTACCAATTCGCGTTGAAGTTGTGGTTTATGTCCACACCGCGGGCGTTTGCCTGCCACGCCGTGGCTGGTTTATTGTCCATAATCTCGTTGATTAGGGCTTCATAAGGGCCGGCAGTTTGCGCGCCGTTTATTGAAATCTCGACGCCATCGGGGTTAACGCAGGGGACTATCATTAGCCCGCGCTGATTTAGGGTTTCTTTGATTTTGACACCGTTTATGGTGCCGCTGGTGTGATAAGCCTCGATCACTTGCTCGGCGAAAATTAGAACAAGCAAGCTGGTTAGCCATTCCATACCGTGAAAGGCAGCTGCAAAGACCACGGGATCGCGACTTGAACCGATTTTCAAGCAGCGAATTTCCCTCCCGCACAGGCTTTTTCCTATTGTGGCATGTTCAATAAAAGGATATTTTTGGCACAGAACGTTTATAAAAGTCTCGCGCATTTTTGCGTCAAACCCAGTCATAATGTCACCTCGCGTGGTATTTTTGGTTTAAAACATGGTATGATCGGCGTGGCAGATGGGTTAATTTTGAAAAAAGTTTAGGTGACGTTGATGTAACGCCACCTTTTTGGTGCATAATTTTTAAAATCCGCATTTTTACTACAGCTTTAAGAGTTCTTTATAGATGTCGCCCTTTTTAAGGCCGGTATCTTTGGCGATTTGCCTTGCGGCGTCAGATATGGAAAGCCCGCTCTTTAAAAGCGGTGCGGCCATTTTTACGGCGTCTGCGAGAGAAACCCCACTGTCGGTTTGTTCAGCATGGAAGCCCTCGATAACCAGCACAAATTCGCCTTTTATCGGCTCGGTTTCGTATTTATCTATCGCAGCTTTGAGAGTCGTTAGGCTCACCTCTTCGTGAATTTTTGTAAGCTCGCGGATGACTGAAATTCTGCGATCCCCTAAATTTTCATAAAGATCTTTCAACGTATGAAGCAACTTGTGCGGGGCTTCATAAAAAATCATCGTGCGAGGTTCTAGCTTTATCGCTTCAAGATGAGTACGCCGGCTTTTTTTGTTAACGCTCAAAAAGCCCTCAAAGGCAAATCTGCCGGTTGGCAGGCCGGAGACAGCCAAGGCAGAAACGCATGCGCACGGACCCGGAATCACGGTGACATTGATGTTTTTCTCGTGACATTGGGCAACCAGCTCTTCACCCGGGTCAGAGATAGCCGGCAGACCAGCGTCGCTAACAAGAACGCAAGTCTCCCCAGCCAAAATTCGGGCGATGATGTATTCCCCTTTTTGCCGCTTGTTGTGCTCAAAATAGCTAACCAGCGGCTTTTTCACCTCAAAATGATTCAACAACTTCAATGTTACGCGAGTGTCCTCCGCTGCGATGAAATCTGCGTTTTTAAGAGCCGCCACCGCTCGAGGCGCCATGTCGCCGAGGTTCCCTATGGGCGTCGCTACCAAAACCAATTTTCCACTCATCATTTTTCTCCGTAATATCTATAAATTCGCGTCATCTCGTCGGACAAATTCCCGCAGCCATCCTCAATGAACAAGGTTGGCAATGCAATTAGTCCCGGCCGCGCACCTTTTTTGCCTTCGATTAAAAAAAGTTTTGGTGCAGAACTTTTGCGCTGTTGCACAAGCCTCAATTTCTTTGGCTCTATGCCGGTGTTTTTCATAGATTCAACAACATCACAAAGGCGTTCCACTCGATGACATAGGCAAAGCCGCCCCCAAAAATTCAGAAAATTTGCAGCACATCTAGTAACGTCGTCAATAGTGCACTCGTGTTCATGCCGCGCAATCCGAATGCCGTCTTCAGAGTTGACGAGCCCGCTGCCAACGGCTTTGTACGGCGGATTGCAAACCACTAAATCGCAGCTATGTGGCAGAATTTGTGAGATCTTCTTTTTGATATCGGCGCAAATAACCTCGATTTTACCGCTAACACCGCTGATTTCGGCCGATCGAGAAACCTGAGAGCACGCATTTTTTTGGATGTCTATAGCAAAAATTTTTTTAACCTCAGCGCCCAAGCTAAGCCAATATAATGGAATCGTACCGCAGCCAGTACCGATTTCTACTGCGATCTCATGCTTTTTAGGCATAGAGAAGTCCGCCAGAATAAAGGTGTCGGTGCCAAAGGTATGCGCCTTTGAAGTTATCACCTTAACTTTTGAGGACAAGGCTTCGACGGATTCCCCAGGTAACAGTAATTTTCGCTCTTGTTCTGTCAAATTTTCTAGGCGCAAGGCATCAACCCCCAAGCTCTAAAGCGCAAAAACTCAAATTAAACGGGCATCAGCAGCCGCAAAAAGACTGTTGACACCCCACAAAGCTAGCAATATCAACAAATATGTAGATCACTCCGGATTGGGAGCGCCGACAGGGCACACACCAGCGCAAGTTCCGCAACTTATGCATATTGCGGGGTTGATAACAAACTTGCTGTCCCCAGCAGAAATGGCGCCAACCGGACACTCAACCTCGCAAGCCCCGCAGGATATACAATCATCGCTAATACAATAAGCCATTTGCCCAACACCTCCTAACGCAGTCAAAATACAGTTTATCACGTTTCGCAGAATTCCGCAAACATCGCGAGTTTATTCTAAATTTTTCAGCTCATCGAGCTCCTTTTTATTGACCTTAATCTCGGCATCTTTGATAATCTTGACGTCACGCAGATTGTAGCAAACAGGTGCAGCCTCGGGAGCCGAATCCATGCGGATTTTCAAAACTCCGGTTAAAAGATTCTGCTCCACAACCGTCCCGCGGCCCTTAGGGGTATCGACAATCGCGCCAGGCTTGGGGGCCTTTTTAAGCAGATCCTGATAAGCGGCTTGCTCGAACTTTAAGCAGCACATGAGCCGGCCGCACGTGCCAGAAATTTTGACCGGATTTAGTGAAAGCCCTTGCTCTTTGGCCATTTTTATCGAAACAGGCTGGAATTCGTCTAAAAAAGTAGAGCAGCAAAAAGGTTTTCCGCAGATTCCAAGCCCGCCGAGCGACTTAGCTTCATTCCGAACGCCGACCTGACGCAGCTCAATGCGAGCTTTAAAGATTGAAGCCAGCTCCTTAACCAAATTGCGAAAATCCACGCGCGCCTCGGCAGTGAAGTAAAACACGATTTTGTGGCCATCAAAAGTATATTCCACACCGATGAGCTTCATGTTTAGGTGATGCTTTTTGATCTTTTCGCCACAAATTTTTGCCGCGCGAGCCTCTTTTTCTTTTAGCCGCTTCAAGCGCTCAAAGTCCTTGAATTCGGCCTTTCTCAGCACTTTGGGCAAGCTTTTCAAAACTTGTTTATCCGCAAAATTTTTTTTGATGATGACAACCCGGCCGCAGTCGGAGCCCGCAGCGGTTTCGACAATAACCAGGTCGTTGATTTTAACTTTTTGATTATTCGGCAGAAAATAGTGGACTTTCCCCACATCTTTAAACCGGACACCAACAATTTCGGCCATTTTTTCCTCCTCAAAAATTTTTTACCGCACATTAGCGGCAATCTGAAACATCTTCGAGCAAAAATCCGTCGACAAAATCTGCATGTTAACGTTCCGCTCAACGTAACTTTTGGTTTGAGCCACAACATCGATCAATCGCAACAGCTGCGCGGTAGAAAGCTTTTCTGCTAATATTTTAGCACATCCAGAATTTTCTGCAATAGAAAAATCCACCGACAAGACCAGCGCGTCGCGGAGCAGATCCGACAAAAACTTCAACACAAAGATGAAGCCCTTTTTATTCTCCAAAACTTGCGCAACTACCGTCAGCAAGTCAAACTCGTTCATCGAAGCAAGGCTAAACGCCAATTTTTCGGCAAGTTCAGAAGATTTATCGTGCCCATCAGATGTAACTAAGTCGATTGCCAAGCCGATGTTACCCTTAGCGACCACACAAATGCTCTTTAAATGCTCAGCTGGACGATACGGAAAATTCTTTGCAAGATAAGCTTGCAGCTCAGCAGAAGAGACCGGACTCAAAGAAAACAGCTGAACCCGCGAGCGAATGGTAGCGAGCACGTTAAAGGCGGACTCGCAAGTGAGGATGAACATGACGTTTTTGGGGGGCTCCTCCAGGATTTTCAAAAGAGCATTTTGCGCCGGAACGCCCATATTGTCAACGTCGGTGAATATGTAAACCTTCGTAAAAGCCTCATTGGCGGCCACATAAGCGTCTGTGCGGACGTCCCGAATAGTCGCGATGCTGTAAGTCTGAGAGACGCCAGATTTCTCCGGGAAAATGATATCCGGGTGAATCCCTTTCTCGGCCTTCTTGCAATTAGGGCAAACCCCACAAGGCGCGCCATCTTCACGGTGACTACACACCGCGGCCTGAGCAATAATCTTAGCAAGCGTCTTCTTGCCAAGCCCAGCAGCGCCATCCAGCATAATCGCATGAGCAATTTTGTTGTGCAAAAAAAGCGCCTGAAGTTGAGAAATTACCGCCCGATTCCCAATAAAACTGTTAAAATCCATAAAAATACATCCCGAGTTTTTGTCCATCTAAACCTTCTTAAAGTCCTCGACATTTAGCACAAATATCGTCGCGCCGCCAATCGTTATCTCAAAAGGAATGGCGCTATAAGTGTCAACCTCCAGTGGAGTCGCGCTTGGAACGCTCTGTTTGCGCTTTTTGCTTTTACTTTTGATAATCTTGATAACCTCGTCAACGCGGTCGTCATCGACACCGGTGATAAAAGTAGTGTTGCCGACCTTCAGAAATCCGCCAGTTGTCGAGAGTTTCGTCACCAAAAAGCCGTTATCAGTAAGCGCATTCGAGACGGCGTTAGCGTCGTCGCTGTTGATTATAGCAAGAATTAGCTTCATCGCAGTCACCCCAAAAGAAGTTTATGGACTCATTTTATCACATCTATTAAAAAAATGCCATAGCGCAGCAAATTTTTGACGGAAATTTCAGTTATCAGCTCGCCCGGTACTAGTATGGGGATGCCAGGAGGGCAGGGGCAAACGGTGCCAGCGCTGACTCGTCCAACGGCGTTGCAA
This sequence comes from uncultured Eubacteriales bacterium, assembly GCA_948823415.1. Lineage (GTDB taxonomy): Bacteria > Bacillota > Clostridia > Oscillospirales > Acutalibacteraceae > CAG-557. The sequence continues at coordinate 8,665 of CAQKRU010000020.1, read as the reverse complement.
GAATTGATGCACTCCGAAGGACTAAACAAAGCCGAATGCAAAGATTTTTTAACAATAGGCAATTCAAAGGTTGGGCATCTGACGGGGAGCGCGTCCCCTGACGGTTGCAGACTTTTAATAGCCATCGCCAATTGATCAAAATCTACCGTCGAATTCATCGGCGTTGCAATAAACACGACTCTTTCTGCGGTGGAGAGTTCAGGTTCGATGCCGTTTTGCCGAAAATATTCCGCAGCAGAATCGCCAGAAAGCCCGATTTTAGCGACATCCAAAGTTAACCGAACAGGATCAACGCTTGCACAGTCGTCTAGAATTCCCGTTTGAGCCGCGATTTCTTTGATTTTTGAAATCTCTTTTTGTAAAGCAAAAAATGCAGCCTTACCGTTGCTACAAAGCCAGCTCTGACAAACGTCGAGCGAGGCCATTATGGGGTAGGAGGGGCTCGTAGAGCCAAAGATGGACATCGCAGCCCGAGCGTAAGGGGCAAATTTTGCGTCCGCAATGTGCAAAAGCGCGCCACCAGTCAAAACCGGCAACGTTTTATGCGCAGAATCCGCAACCAAATCAGCTCCGAGTGTAATTGGGTGGATATCTTCTGGCAAAAATTTGAGGTGAGCTCCGTGGGCGTTGTCTACCAGCAGCGGGACGTTGTGCCTTTTGCAGACTTTAGAAATGCCCGCAATATCTGCAATGTGACCGAAATAGTCCGGGCTGGTTATGTACACGCAAGCAATGTCAGGCTCTTTTGCCAGGATGCTTTCGATGTCCGCGGGCTCCACTTGCAAAAAAAGTCCAGTGTGCTCATCAACTTTAGGCATGACCCAGCGGACGTCCGCGTTTAGAAGAGCCATCGTATTCACGGCGCTTTTGTGGATCATCCGCGAGGCAACGATCTTTCCGCCGTACGGCAAGGCCAACTTTAGCATGGTTTGGATGCACAAGGTGCATCCGCCGGCCGAAAAGAGCGTCTGCTGCGTGCCATAAAGGCCAGACATACGGTCTTCTGCTTTTTTGATGGCGCCAGAAGCTTCATAGAGGCTGTCTGTATCGGGAAGCTCGGTGAAGTCCAGATCAAAAAAGTTAAAAAACCGCATCGCTTCGGAGTTTTTGTGGCCTGGCGTATGAAATGAGGCTCGGTGCAAGTTGGCATGCGATTTTAATGCGGTGTAAAGTGGAGTTTCTGCCATTTAAAGGCTCCTTTTCGCGATAAATATAGCTTCAGCGGATGTTTATAGTGAATTTACTTCACTTTTTGACACGATTTCTTCCATCGCCTTTGCCAGCTGGTCCGGGCAAGAGGTCCCCCGGCCGGCACAGTCTATTCCTTTGCACTTTTTTATGACGTCAGTGACCTTCATGCCCCGCACTAAAGAGGAGATCCCTTGCGTGTTGCCGTTGCAGCCGCCTACAAATTTAACGTTATTAACGACCCCGTTTTCAACATCGATTATTATTTTTCGCGAGCAAGTCCCGCTAGTATCGTAAGTGTGAACCATGTTTACCTCCAAAATTATCGTGCAACAAAAGTATAATCAATCAACAAATTATATGTAAGGTGGCGGCCGTTTCGTGAATCTTCGCCGCTTCTGTGAATTATAATTTAACTTTTTGCTCTTGTCAATTGCAAGAAAATCGGGTAAAAATAGTGCTGTGAAGTTTGAAAATTTGTGGTATAATGTTTGATAAGAGGTGTAAAAAATGAATTTGTCTGTTAATTTAGGTTGCTGGAATTCTATTTTCGCCATCCCTTGCGATGTTGTGGATAAACATATAAAATTAGCCGGCGCTGCACAGCTAAAAGTCCTCCTCTTTATGCTGCGCCACGCTGGTCAAAATATTTCTGTTAACAAAATTGCCAAAGCCCTCGCCATGGACGAGCTCGATGTAAAAGACTCCATGCGCTACTGGGTGGAGACAAAGGTTATTTCGGAGCCGGAGTATAAAGATAAAAAAGAGGGCAACGACGGTGTGGGCGCTCAGAACGATGCGAATGAAGAAACTGAAAAAGCTAGTAACGTTGCGGTTAAGAGGGCACCTTTGCGGGCCCAGAGGCCGGATTCTGCCTTTGTGGCAAGGCGGATAAATGAGTCTTCGGAGATTTCTTTTTTGATGCAGGAAGCGCAGGTCATTTTGTCGAGGCCGATTTCTGGTGGAGACAGCGCGACGCTCCTTATGCTGCATGAAAGTGACGGTTTGCCTGTGGACGTGATTTTGATGATCATGCAGTACGCCGTTAGTGTGGGCAAGTGCAATATGAGATATATTGAGAAAATGGCGATTTCTTGGGCGCAGGAGGAGATTGATACCGTAGAGAAGGCCGAGAAGAAGATTATTGTTTTGGAAAATTACCGCAGAGCCTGGACTTTGCTTGAAAAAATTATCGGGATAGAGCATAGATCGCCTTCGGCAAAGGAAGATGAGGCGGCAAATAGGTGGATTAACGAGTGGAAGATCTCGGATGAGCTGTTGAAAGAGGCGTACGATAGGTGCATAAACGCCAAGGGTAGGTACATTTTGAGCTATATGGATGGCATCATCAAACGGTGGCATGGAGCTGGAGTTAAGACGATGTCTGAGGTTTTTGAAGAGGACCGGCAGAAGAAATCCAGTGGGCATGGGGCTTTAAAGAAATCCCATGATGTTACGTCCTACAACATCGACGAATATGAGCGAAATTATATGTACATATAGAGAAAATTGGCGGCAGAAGGAGACTTTTTATGAGTGTTAGGGCAAAAATTTTGCACCAGGCAGAGGCTGAACTCGCTTTTTTGAGAAAAACTCGCGAAGAAGAGTGCGCGCTCAGGAAACGGGAGTTTTATGAAAAGTGTGAGCGGGCAAGGCAGATTGATGCGCAGCTTTCTCGCACGGCGATAGATGCGGCCAAATCTGTTTTGGCGGGCGCTAATGCTAAAAAGTTGTTGACTAAGATGAAGGATGAGAATTTGCTGCTGCAGGGAGAGATGAGGAAGTTGCTGATGGCGACAAATCTGCCGGCGGACTATTTGGAAGTGGAATATAGCTGCAAGAAGTGCCGTGACGTTGGGTATATTGATGGCATCATGTGCGGTTGCCTGAAGGACAGGGTTAAGAAGATTGCTTATAATAACTTGAACAGGCTGTCGCCGCTGGCTTTGTCGACCTTTGAGAGCTTTGATGTTAACTTTTACCCGGACCAAAAGGCCGATGATGGCGTGAACATAAAGTTGCATATGGAGAAGGTTTTGCGGTTTTGCCGTGAGTATGCGAAGAATTTTGATGAGGGTGCGGAGAATTTGTTTTTGCAGGGTGCTACGGGATTGGGCAAGACGCATTTGTCTTTGGCGATTGCGAATGACGTGATTGAGCGGGGGTACAATGTGATTTATGCCTCGGCGCCAAATATTATTGCGCAGCTGGAGAAGGAGCATTTTGACCGTGATGCTGAAGGTGACGAGACTAAGGGGCATTTGGTGGACTGCGATTTTTTGATTTTGGATGATTTGGGGACAGAATTTCAGACAAGTTTTTCAAGCGCGACCATTTATAATATTATAAATTCGCGGATTATGTACAAAAAGCCGACGATTATAAGCACGAATCTTTCGGTTAAAGAAATTCAGGCGGCGTACTCTAAGCGCTTGGTTTCTAGGATTATGGGGGATTATAAGCGATTGTTTTTTTTGGGGAATGATATTCGGCAGGCTTTGAAGTTTCCGAAAAAGCTGAATGTTTAAACCAAACCGATTTTTTACGATACTTTTTTGTAACGAAAAAAGTATCCAAAAACGTTTAAAGGGGATTTCGATTACCCTTTAAAACCCCTAACCGACCAGCGTTCCGCTGGACCGTGTTACAATTAACTGGGGAGCTGCTGTGGCGGCTGTGTGCGATATTTGTGATTTTTTGAGTTGCGGTGTTGACAATTTGCTGATAACATGGTAAATTATAAATTGTAGTTAGCACTCGCGCTTTTTGAGTGCTAATGTTTTTAACCGGAGGGGGGGTATTTGTGGAACTTTCGGATAGAAAGCTTAAGATTTTGGCCGCGGTGATTAACAATTATATTCAGTTTGCAGAACCGGTTAGTTCTAAGGTTTTGTGCGAGTTGTTGGACTTTTCAGTTTCTTCGGCTACCATCAGAAATGAGCTTGCGGAACTTACGGAGCTTGGTTTGTTGGAGCAACCGCATACTTCTGCGGGTCGGGTCCCTTCGCACGTAGGGTATCGGCTTTATATCAATCAGTTGATGGGCAAGGCTTATTTGCCTAGGAAGACTAAGGAGTATATTGATTCGGCGCTGAATTTGAGCGTTAAGGAGCCGGAGGTTTTACTTAAGAACGCGACGAGCCTTTTGGCGAGCATGACTAATTTTGCGGTGGTGTCTACTGATGTGTCGGCACAGAAGAGCTGTGTTAAGAGCATTAAGCTGGTGCAGGTTAGCAGTTTTGCGGCGATGCTTATTCTTACGACTTCTTCGGGGATAATTAAGAATCGGTTGTTTCGGTGCGAAAATTTGCTGACGGATGAGGTTTTGGATAAGTTTAATGGGGTGCTAAATGAGAAGTTTGCTGGGGTTTCTATTGCGGACATAACACCGGCGCTCATTCAGACGGTTGCGGTGTCTTTGGGGCCGCTTGCTTTTTTGATGTCGGACGTGTTTGACGCTTTGTTTGAGGTTGCGAGGTCAATCTCGAAGCCGGATTTGCACATTGATGGCCAGACGAATTTACTGCTAGTTCCCGAATTTAACCAACAGGTGGCCGTTCGGTTGATTAATTTTTTTGCTGGATTTGAGGATATTGACGATCTGTTTTTTTCTACGGGGGAGGACAGGACGCGCGTCTTTATCGGAGAGGAAAGCAATCGTGAGGAGCTTGCGCATTCGAGCATTGTGGTTACTCGGTATATGGTGAATGGCGAGAATTGCGGTTCTATTGGGGTTGTTGGCCCTACTAGGATGAATTATGCTAAGCTGATTGCGCGGCTTGAGTATATTGCCGATTTGCTGGGCGAGATACTTAACGACCTTTTTAGAGTAGAGTAAATGAAGGAGGCTGGCTTTTTGACGGAGGAAATTAAGGATATTTCTGATTTTGAAAATGAAAACGAAAGTGAATCTGCGGGGCTTGAGGTTGAGGAAAATCTCGAGGCGCAGGAGATAATCGATGAAAATCAGGAGATGTTGAAGAAGTTAGATGAGTTGCAGAAGGATTTGAAGGAGCAGGAGGAGCGGTTTTTGCGGCTTGCGGCGGAATATGATAATTATCGGAAGCGCAGCGAGAAGGATCGGATCTCGGCTTATAATGATGGAAAAGCGAAGACGGTTGCGGAGATTTTGTCTATTGCGGACTGCATTGAGAGGGCCATTGAGGCTAGCGGTGACGCGGATGCTGAGTATCAAAAGGGGCTTCGGATGTTGAGTGAACAATTTGATGCATCGCTTGGTCGGATGGGTGTTGAGTCTTTTGGCTGCGTTGGGGACGGCTTTGACCCGGAGCTGCACAATGCTATATCTCATATTGAAAGCGACGAGGTTGGCGAGAATGTTATTGCTCAGATTTTTCAAAAGGGCTACAAGATGGGCGACAAAATTATTCGGCATGCGATGGTTTCTGTTGCAAACTAGGGTTTTATGGATTTGAATTTAGGAAGTTTGGATAGGACTAGTAATTAGGCGACTTTTTGAGGTTGAATTTTATTTTATACATTATATTTGATATTTGGAGGTAATTGTTATGGCAAAGACTATTGGAATCGACTTGGGCACGACGAACTCCTGCGTGGCGGTTATTGAGGGCGGTGAGCCTGTTGTAATTGCGAATGCTGAGGGGACGAGGACGACGCCGTCTGTTGTTGCTTTTTCGAAGACGGGCGAGAGGATGGTTGGCCAGGTGGCGAAGCGGCAGGCTATTACTAACCCGGACCGCACGATTTCTTCTATTAAACGCGAGATGGGCACTGATCATAAGGTGAATATTGATGGGAAGAATTTTACGCCGCAAGAGATTTCGGCTATGATACTTCAGAAGCTGAAGGCGGACGCGGAGGCTTATCTTGGAGACACCGTAACGCAGGCGGTTATTACGGTTCCGGCTTATTTTACCGACGCGCAACGCCAGGCGACTAAGGATGCGGGCAAGATTGCTGGTTTGGACGTTAAGAGGATAATCAACGAGCCGACTGCTGCGGCTTTGTCGTATGGAATTGATAAGGAGAGCGACCAGAAGGTTATGGTTTATGACCTTGGTGGCGGGACTTTTGACGTTTCGATTATTGAGATGGGCGACGGAGTGCAGGAAGTTCTGGCTACGGCGGGCAATAACAAGCTTGGTGGCGACGATTTTGACCAGAGAGTCATTGACTGGATGGCGGATTCTTTTAAGGCCGAGAACGGCATTGACTTGAGAAAGGACAAAATGGCGATGCAGCGCTTGAAGGAGTCTGCTGAGAAGGCGAAGATTGAGCTTTCGGGTGTGACTTCTACTGCGATTAATTTGCCGTTTATCACCGCGGACGCTAGCGGCCCTAAGCATTTGGACTTGACTTTGACTCGCGCCAAGTTTGACGAGCTTACTAAGGATTTGGTTGAAAACACGATGGGGCCGGTTCGACAAGCTCTTTCGGACTCTGGCTTGGAGATAAGTCAGATTGACAAAGTCTTGATGGTTGGTGGATCTTCGCGGATTCCGGCTGTTCAAGATGCGGTAAAATCGTTGATTGGAAAGGATCCTTTTAAGGGGATTAACCCGGATGAGTGCGTTGCTATTGGCGCGGCTTTGCAGGCTGGCGTTTTGGGCGGCGAAGTACAGGGCTTGCTGCTTTTGGATGTTACGCCACTTTCGCTTGGTGTTGAGACTATGGGCGGAATTATGACTAAGATTATCGAGAGAAACACGACTATTCCTACTAAGAAGAGTCAGATTTTTTCTACGGCCGTGGACAATCAGACTCAGGTTCAGATCAACGTTTTGCAGGGTGAGCGCGAGTTTGCTAAGGACAACAAGCAGTTGGGGCTTTTTACTTTGGACGGCATTGCGCCCGCCATGCGTGGGGTTCCGCAAATTGAAGTTACTTTTGACATCGATGCAAATGGAATTGTGAACGTTCACGCTAAGGACCTCGGCACTGGCAAGGAGCAGAAGATTACGATTAGCTCGAACACCAATATGTCGAAGGAGGAGATTGAGCAGGCCGTTAAAAACGCCGAGCAGTTCGCGGAGGAAGACAAAAAGAGACGCGAGGAAGTTGAAATTAAGAATGAGGCCGAAAACCTTTGCTATGCGGTTGAGAAGCTGATAAATGAGAATGGCGACAAAGTTGACGGCGCGGACAAGGATAATCTGAACGCGAAGGTGAGCGCTTTGAAGGAGGCTATTTCGGCCAACAATATTGACACGATCAAGTCTGGCAAGGACGACCTGCAGAAGGCTATGTACGAGGTTTCGGCAAAGCTATATCAGAGCGCGGCGCCGAATCAGGCTGCGGGGCAAGATGCCCAAAGTGCTGCGGGTTCGGATAGTTCTCAGGGTGAAGGAAATGTTTATGACGCCGATTTTAAAGACGTTGACAGCAATGGTAGCGAAAAATAGATGATTTGGTTTTTAGGTTAAAACGAGAGAAAATCCCTTGGCTGCAGGTTTCGTGGTTGAGGGATTCCCTCTCGAGCGAAGATTTTAGGAGTGATTTTGTTGGCGGCAAAACGCGATTTTTATGACGTTTTGGGGGTGTCCAGGGGCGCTTCGGATGACGAGATAAAAAAAGCTTATCGGAAGCTCGCAAAGAAATATCACCCGGACTTGAACCCTGGGGATAAGGCGGCGGAGTCGAGTTTTAAAGAAGTGAACGAGGCTTATGAGGTGCTCTGCGATAAGGATAAGCGCGCGAGGTACGATCAGTTTGGGCACGCTGGGGTTGATCCTTCTTATGGAGCCGCTGGTGCTGGCGCTGGCGCTGGTGGGAATCCGTTTGGCGACGACTTAGATTTGGGCGATATTTTTAGCAGCTTTTTTGGTGGAGGTTTTGGCGGTGGCTTCGGTGGCGGGTTTTCCTCTAGGGGCCGGTCGAACCCTAACGCACCGCGCAGGGGTTCGGACAGCGAAGCTTCGGTTAGCATTTTTTTTGAAGAGGCCGCGAAGGGCTGCAAAAAGGATGTTTCGTATCGCGTGGTTGAAAAATGCCCGGAGTGTAGCGGTTCGGGCGCTGCTAAGGGGAGCTCGGCGAAGACTTGTCAGGTTTGCCACGGCACGGGGCAGAGCCGGGTTACCCAGCGGACGCCTTTTGGCGTTGTTCAGACGGCGAGGACTTGTGAAAACTGCGGTGGAACGGGCAAGGTGATTGAGAATCCGTGCAGGAAGTGCTCTGGAACGGGCAGAGTTCAGGTTACGAAAAAGGTTGAGGTGAATGTGCCGGCCGGGATCGACAATGGCCAGATTTTGAAGGTGGGGGGCCATGGTAATGCTGGTGTTAACGGCGGACCGGCGGGCGATTTGCACGTGTACATTACGGTGAGGCCGCATTCTATCTTTGAACGCCGGGGTTTTGACATTTGGTGCGAGCTGCCGATTACGTTTGTTCAGGCGGCGCTGGGTGCTGAGGTCACTGTGCCCACTATTGACGGCAAGGTTAGCTATAGTATTCACGAGGGGACCCAGCCTGGCGACGTTTTTAAGCTTCGGGGCAAAGG
>CAQKRU010000019.1 GCA_948823415.1 uncultured Eubacteriales bacterium | reverse complement strand
AGTTATAAAGGGCTTTATGATTCAAGGTGGCGACCCCAATGGTACCGGAACCGGTGGCGAGAGCATTTGGGGGCACCCGTTTGAGGACGAATTTAGCGATAAATTGTTTAACATATCTGGCGCGCTCTCTATGGCAAACTGCGGCAAAAATACTAACGGGAGCCAGTTTTTTATAAACCAGGGCAGCAAGGAATCCTTTAGCGGCTGGGATTATGCTCAGCAAATTTACGACAAACACAAAGACAACAAAAATGCCGCCATTATCGATATGTCTAAAATCACAGACGAAATAAGGGAGTTATACAATAACAACGGCGGAAATCCGCATCTTGATGGCTATTTTAACACGCAGAATAAAGGTCATACCGTATTTGGTCAGGTCTTTGACGGTATGGATGTTGTGAATAAAATCGCCGGGGTTCGGACGAATTCTGCTGATAAACCGCTAACCGACGTGGTTATTGAAAGTGTTGAAATAACAAAATTTGAAGGGTAAATTATGAATTCTTACAATCACGCAAATATTAAGTTTTTGTCGGTGATAGCTTACCTTGGTCCACTTTTTGTCGTTGGCAAATTTTCTTATGAAAAAGAGTGCGATCAAGTTAAGTTCCACTGCAAACAGGGTGAAGCTTTGTTTTACATGATGACTACGTTGGTTTTGGTTTCTATTTTTCTCGATTTTACTTTTAATTTTGTGCTCGACTCTCTTAGCATAATCTGCTTTTTGTTTAACATCGGCGTTGGCGTAAGTTGGGTGATTTTGGCCATTATGGGCGCTGCTTCGGCTCTTTCGGGCACAAGGGTTCGGCTGCCGATTATTGGCGCCGTGCTTGATAAAATAAACAACAAGTAAAGAAGGGTAATTTTTATGGATCATAACAACCGCGAGGGCAAGCCTTTTAACTCGTTTAATGAGCAAAATTTTAATATATCTCAATTTCAAAAACAAACGATATACTGCGTGCTGGCTTACATTTATATTCTTTGGATCGTTGGCTTGCTGGCCGAGAGGGATAACGAGAGTGTCAAGTTCCACGTTAATCAGGGGATTATTTTGTCTGTGATCTCATTTTTTTCGCTTGTTATAATCAATGTTCTGTCGAACTTTTTGTACTCCATCGCGCCTATTCTTGCCAGTGTATCGGCTCTTTTGGAGATTTTGTGGCTTATATTTTATGTTATATTCACTTTTTGGGGCATCAAAAATGCCATAAAGCAAGAAAATAAGCCGCTTCCAGTTATCGGCTCGTTGTTTAATTTCGTTAAATAAATAAAATAGTTTTGAAAAATATTGTGTTGCTTGAAGAAAACTTCGTCAATTATACAAAATAATTGTTTTGTATAATTGACTCCCTAGATTGCATGTATCGAAATGAAAGGAATTTTGAAAAAGATGAAGACAACTATAATTTATGAAGCGCCGCAGGTTTTGCTGGATTTTCTAGGCTACATGCAAACAGTTAAAGGCAAGTCCCCAAAAACCGTGGACGAATATTACACGGATTTGCGCACTTTTTTTAGATATTTCAAATACTCAAAAAAGTTAGTTCCGGAATCTGCTGCGTTTGAGGAAATCTCTATAAAAGATGTAAACATCGAATTGATCGAGAAAATAACGCTTACAGACATTTATGAGTACCTTAATTATTTGTTGGTTGAGCGCAAAAACAATGCCGCAACTAGAGCCAGGAAGATCTCTAGCCTAAAGTCGTTTTTTAATTACCTTGTCAATAAGGTGGGCCTTCTGAAAAATGACCCCACTAAAGACCTTGACATGCCCAAAAGAAAGGCTTCTTTGCCCAAATTTTTAACGTTAGAACAAAGCATATCGCTTTTAAACTGCGTTAAAGGCCCATATAAAGAGCGAGATTATTGCATTTTGACTTTGTTTTTAAACTGTGGGATGCGCTTATCGGAGCTAGTTGGGATTAATTTAAGTGATATCCGAAGCGACAATACACTAAAGTTGACGGGCAAGGGCAACAAAGAGCGCATCGTGTATTTGAACAAGGCTTGCCTTTTAGCATTGGAGAAATACAAAAAAGTGCGACCAAAAAGCAATTTAAAGGACAGGAACGCGCTGTTTATAAGTAGGCTAAATAAACGGATCAGCCCCAAAACAGTGCAGTTTATAGTAAAAAAATATCTCGAAGACATCGGTCTTGATAATCAAGGCTACTCTGTTCACAAATTGCGCCACACTGCGGCAACTTTGATGTATCAATACGGCGAAGTCGATATCCGCGTGCTAAAGGATATTCTTGGCCACACAAACCTTGGCACTACCGAGATATACACTCACCTTTCGAATAAGCAAATTCAAAAGGCAATTTCGTCAAACCCCTTATCAAACATAAAACGATAGTTTATGATTATTTACGTAAAAAAATTCCGCCGAAGATAAATCAGCGGAATTTTTGCTTTATTTAGAGCTCACTATGCCCCAACCATGGCCATTATTTGAGGGTTAAATATCATGGTGATGTACGTAACCACGGTTGAGACCGCCAAAACAACAATCAGGCTGCGGTTGAGATAAGATAGCGCCACCGCAACGATAAACCCTAAAATGCCGGGGATTAAGCCGTACAGGCCATTAAAGATTTCTGGGATCAACATGGAAGTTAAAACGGCGTACGGCAAATATGCTAACAAAGATTTTAAAAACGTGTTTTGGATCGGCTTTTTGCAAAAAACTAGCGGCAACATCCTGGTAAAATAAGTCGTAACAAACAAAATAATTACGCCGATAATCGCATAAGTGTTGTTCATTTTTAATTTTCCTCCTCGCTATCTTTAACTGGCCAAATGCACGCAGCGACCGCCGCGGTGAAGACTGAGCCTGCTACCAAAATCCAAGACGAAGCCGATTTGCCCATTAGGTTGATCAAAATATCGCTTATGGGCTTGACCCCTTGCATAATAAAGCTCAATGCTCCGGACAAAAGTGCAACAAATAAGATCGGTCGAGACTTCTTAACCGCCGGAACAACTGCAGCCACCAGCATAGCATACAGCGCCATGCTCATCACTATGCAGATATCCCTTGGCACAAGAGTAGTTGCCAAGTTGCCGATTATGGCGCCAACGGACCAAGCTAAATAAGGGAACGTCATAACGCCGATAAAATAATCTGCCGGGATTTTGCCCTCTCTTCGGATCGTAAGCGCAAAAATTTCATCAGTATTCCCCATTGCAATTATCAAGCGCTTCCACAAACTCACGTTCTCCTCTAATCTTTGAGTCAAAGACAGCGAAAGCACGATATTCCTAAGGTTAATGACCATGAGCGCAATAAAAATGCTAAAATAAGTCGCATTCTCAAGCATCAAAGCCATTGCATTCATCTGGCCAACCCCGGTAAAGCTAAACAAAGACATGGCAATAGACGTGAAAAACTGAAAACCGTCCGTAGCCGCATTAACGCCTAAAGAAAAGGCAAGCGGCAAATATCCAATTCCAATGGGAAAACCCTCTTTTAAGCCTTGCATAAACAAAGATTTGCTTTTTTCCATTATTATGTACTGCCTCCTAACCCAAATTTAAACTGCCATAAAATGTAAACAAGCGCGCAGTGGCGAGCATCAACAGATAAAATTATTATACCATAATCGAAAAAAAAAGGAAACAAAAACACAATTTTTTGCATTTTTATTTCCGCAAAAGAAAAATAAATTTTAAAAAATCCGGTGAAAATTTTAACCTTTCACCTCAAAGGATTCGCAGTCGGTGCATTGGACCACGGTTGGGTTTTCTTCGTGAGTGCCCACTTGTATTTCGTCCAGCGCGCAGTAGTCCACCGTTCCGCAATGGTGCTTACACTGGACAACCGAGCATTTTATGCAGGGGTTCGCGTCCTTGTCGCTCATAGATGATCGCCTCCAATAAACATAAATTAACAAATCTTGGCTAAAATTGCCTGAGCGTTAGATTTGCTGATATTTATATCTTGGCCAAACACCGCGGTTAATATTCAAAATTACATTAAAAATTTCTGGAAAATTTGAACAATTACAAAAACTCACTCAACAGTGACAGACTTGGCCAGATTTCGCGGCTTGTCGATGTCGCAACCCTTTAAATAGGCAATATAATAAGCAAAAAGCTGCAGCGGAAGAACGGCCAGCGAAGGCATCATCATATCCGAAGTCTTGGGTATACATATACAGTAGTCCGAAACAGATTCCGCCTCTGCCCTATGCATTTCCGTGGTCAAAGTCAAAACCGTCGCGCCGCGGGCCTTGACCTCTTTTATATTGCTGATCATTTTCTCAAACAGCGCATCATTGGTCGCCAAAGCCACAACCAGCGTGCCCTCTTCAATTAAAGAGATCGTGCCGTGTTTGAGCTCCCCGGCAGGGTAGGCCTCAGAATGAATATACGAAATTTCCTTCAGCTTCAAGGAACCCTCAAGAGAAACGGAGTAGTCGGTGTTTCTGCCGATGAAAAATACGTTCTTGCAGTCATAAAAATTCTTTGCCAAAGACTTGATTAACTCTTGAGCCGTCAATACTTTCTCCACCTTTGAAGGGAGGTTGAGCAAATCTTCTACAAACGCGGCGTGTTGCGCGGAATTTATTCTGGAAAGCTTTTTTGCCATGTAAATCGCCAGCATATAGACGACGCACAGCTGCGTGCTGTAGGCTTTTGTGGTTGCGACGGCGATTTCGGGCCCCGCCCAGGTATATAGCACGTTGTCCGAGCAAGTCGCAATGGAGCTGCCGACCACATTCACAATGGACAAAACCCTCGCGCCAAGCGCTTTTGCCTCCTTCATAGCAGCCAAGGTGTCGGCCGTTTCGCCAGACTGGCTGATCGCAACGACCAAAGTGTTACCGTCAACAATAGGATTCATGTATCGAAACTCAGAAGCAACCGCGACTTCAACAGGTTTGCGAAGAATCTTCTCAAAAATATATTTAGCAACGCACCCCACGTGGTAGGCCGAGCCGCACGCCAGAATGCAGATCTTATTTATATTTTTTAAGTCGGCCATAGAAAAGCTGACTCCGTCTTGCTCAAAGTCAATTTTACCATCCTTAATCCGCGGCTTAATCGTATTCATAATAGCCGTCGGCTGCTCCATTATCTCCTTGAGCATAAAATGCTCGTAGCCCGCCTTCTCCGCAGCGGCAACATCCCAGTCGATATGGACAATCTCTTTCGAGATCTCATTTTTCGCCTTATCATAAATCTTAACGCTACCCGCCCTAATTATAGCTATTTCCTCGTCCTCCAGCCGGATGATATCCTTCGTCCGAGATACTATGGCCGTCGCGTCCGAAGCAATGAAATTCTCACCTTTACCAACGCCCACAATAAGCGGGCTGGCCTTTTTCACTGCAATCAATTCGTCCGGGCGCTGTGCACAAATTATCCCCAACGCGTACGAGCCCTCAATTTTACTTATAACCTTAATAACAGTGCTCAGAACGTCGCCGTCATAATAAATATCGAGCAGCTGCGCCACGACTTCGGTGTCCGTGTCGGATGAAAATTTTACTCCTTTTTTTAAGAGTTCATCCTTTATCGCGATGTAATTTTCGATGATTCCGTTGTGGACAACCGCGAACTTTCCGGACGCACTTAAAATAGGATGCGAATTTTGCTCAGAAGGTTCGCCATGCGTAGCCCATCTGGTATGCGCTATCCCTAAATTTCCCACTAGCTGCGGCATTTGTTGCAATTTTTCGCTAAGAGCGCAAAGCTTCCCCTTAGCTTTTACGACCTCCAAGCTGTGCTCGGTATGGACAGCGACCCCAGCAGAATCGTAACCTCGGTATTCCAGCTTTTTCAAGCCCTCAATAAGCAGCGGCGTAGCGTTATCGTAGCCGATGTAGCCAATTATCCCGCACATGCGTTAACTCCCCCTAATAAACATTTATAAGTACGCAAACATCCGATGTTTTCTAAGTACGCGCCCAAAAACACTTTATTTATATTATCGCAAAACCCGATTCTTTGTGATTTCGTGATATTCATTTTGCGGTCATAACTTATTAAGTATACCACAAAACCTTGCGATTATCAACCACACACAGCGTTGAAAAAATTTTTCAAATATTGTATAATAGTATTGAAAAAACTCAAAATCCACGTAAAGAGGGCTGATTTATGAATAACATAAACGTAAAAGAAAAACGCACAAAAAGCAAAGATAGAAATTGGATATTTGTTATCTTGATTTTGATTGTTTTGCTGGCTAATTTTATGATTATTTCTGTTAGCTTTAAAATTCATGAAGCTGAATCGGCAAAAAAACTTGATGAAATTTTATATAACATTAAAAATTCAAATGTAGAAAAAACATTTGCCAAAAAAATTGAAGAAATTTCTCCTGTTGCAAAAGTTTCTGTAACTGCAGATTAGGAGTTGAAAAGGAGTCCTACATAGAGCATTTGCTAAAAAATAAATGCTCGTAAAATTAAAAATAAAGGCTGATAAAATGAAAAAGTTGAACGAATTTTTGGAGTTAAGAAAAAAGATAATCGAAAAAGATTTTGCACACATGAACGATAAGCAAAAACAAGCGATTTTTACGATAAATGGCCCTCTGCTGGTTTTGGCGGGCGCTGGCAGCGGCAAGACTACGGTTTTGGTTAATCGGATCGCAAATATTATAAAATATGGCAACGCCTATAATGACGAGGTTGTTCCGGGTTTTGTTGACGAGAAATATATTGATAATTTAAGATCGTATCTTGAAAGTGAAGGTGCTGATCTCCCCTTCCCCGCGGGCTTGAGTGTTGACTCGGCTAAACCGTGGCAGATTTTGGCCATTACTTTTACCAACAAGGCTGCGAACGAACTGAAAGAACGCCTTGTTAACATGTTGGGCGAGGCTGGAAACGACGTTTGGTCGGCCACTTTTCACTCTACTTGCGCTAAAATTTTGCGCCGGCATGCGGAGAACTTGGGCTACTCTTCTCACTTTACGGTTTATGACACTGACGACGTGAAGCGGCTGGTTAAGGATTGCCAGGCTGCTTTGAATATTGATGATAAAATTTTGCCACATAAGTCGATTATAGCGGCGATTTCCCACGCTAAAGATAACATGATTGACTATAAAGAATACACGCGTCAGGCTGGGAATGATTTTCGGCTAACGCAAATTGCCAAAGTTTATAGCATGTACCAAAAGCGCTTGATTGACGCTGATGCTATGGATTTTGACGATCTTTTATTTAAAACGGTTTTGCTTTTTAAGAAATTTCCGGAAATTTTGGCGCATTATCAGGAGAAGTTCCGCTACGTCATGGTGGACGAATATCAGGACACCAACAAGGTGCAATATGAATTTATAAAGTTAATTTGCGAAAAGCGAAAAAACTTGTGCGTGGTGGGCGACGATGACCAGAGTATTTATAAGTTTAGGGGCGCTACTATCGAGAATATCTTGAATTTTGAAAAGACTTATCGGGGTACGAAGATAATTAAACTTGAGCAAAATTACCGGTCGACTCAGAATATTTTGGACGCGGCTAATGCGGTAATTGAGAATAACAGCGAGCGCAAGGGCAAGAAGCTTTGGACGAAAAATGATGCCGGCGAAAAAATTCATGTACATACTTCTTTTAACGAGAGCGACGAGGCCAATTATATCGCCGAGACTATTTTGAACAAGATTGCTGATGGCGATGACTACGCTGACTTTGCCATTTTGTACCGGATGAATGCGCAGTCTAGCAACATTGAACGCACTTTTATAAAGTCTGGGATTCCTTACCGGATTATTGGCGGCCACAGATTTTATGAGCGCAAGGAAATCCGCGACATGATCGCGTATCTTAGCGTTATTAACAATCCGAATGACGAAATTCGGCTGCGTCGGATTATTAATCGGCCAAAGCGCTCTATTGGCGAAAAAACTATCTCTAAAATTGCGGAAATCTCGGCTCAGACCGGCCAAAGCATGCTTGATGTTATTCGCCATGCCGATGAATACGGTGATCTTTTGCGCGCGGCTTTAAAGCTTAAAAAGTTTGCCAGGCTGATTGACAATTTTATTGAGATTGCGAATAATCCGGATTTTTCCTTGCATTATTTGTATCAGAAAATTCTAGATGACACTGATTACATTGGCAGCATTAAGATAGAAAAGGACGATGTTGACGCCCGCATTGAGAACGTTAATGAGCTGTCTTCTAACATTATAAAGTACGAAAAAGAAAATGGCGATGCGGCCTCTTTGGGTGGCTTTTTGGAAGAAATCTCTTTGATGACGGATATTGATAATTACGACAACAACGCCAACGCGGTGACTTTGATGACCATCCACTCGGCGAAAGGGCTGGAGTTTCCCGTTATATTTTTGCCGGGCTTTGAGGAGGGGATCTTCCCTGGCAACCAAGCCATTTATAATCCAGAGGAGCTTGAGGAAGAACGCCGGCTTGCCTACGTGGCGATAACCCGGGCTAAGCAGAATCTTTATATCGTGAATGCGGAGACTCGCTTGCTTTTTGGCTGCACTACCAGGAACAAGCCCTCGAGATTCACTTGCGAAATCCCGGAAGATCTAATTGAAAAGACCGAAAATAAGCGCATTGTTCAAAAGATGTTTAATGACATTAAACTGCTAAATTCAAGGCAGCCGGTTAAAAGCACGATGTTTGCCTCTGCGCGGACGTTTAACCATATCGAAAAGCCTGAATATAAGGTCAGTTCTTTTGTGGTGGGCGACGTTGTGATGCATAAAGTTTTTGGGAAGGGCTCTGTGCTGGTGGTTAAGCCCATGGGCAACGATATGCTTTTGGAGATTAACTTTGACAAAATCGGGATAAAAAAGCTCATGGCAAATTATGCTAAATTAGAAAAAAGCTGATTTAAATAAAATTTATATATTCTAAATAAGAAAAAAGGGGTTCGCAATGGAGCCTCTTTTTTGTATGTTTGTATGTAAAAATCTATTGATTAAAATCGGGCGCAAGGTCTTTTATGTTTTGCATGATTAGCCGGCTAGCCTCGCGAAATTCCTTGCCGCTGCCTTCGGTGATATTCAAGTCGCTTGGATATATTGGTGCACCTATCTTTATCAGATTTTTTTTGAAAATTTTCACCCTAAACTCGTTTGCGCCCGTTATGCAGACAGGAATAATCGGGACCTTCGTCTTATAAGCAATCATCGCGCAACCTGTTTTGGGCCGCAAAAAATCTCCAGCCTTAGAGCGGGTTCCCTCTATAAAAAGCCCTAGCTGCTCGCCACTGTCTAACACATTTTCTGCAGTGTCAATTGCCGAAGTGTCGCCCTTGCCGCGTTCTACAGGAAAAGCCCCTACCATCTTAAAAAGCACACCTAAAATCCGATTTTTGAACAGCTCAGCCTTTGCCATAAAATAAATTTGCCGGCGAAAAGTAACGGCAAGCAAGACAGGATCGGCGTTAGAAGTATGGTTTGGACAAATAATGCACCCACCGCTTTGCGGAATATTTTCAATTCCAGAAACTTTTAGCCCATACAAAACCCGCACAAAAGGCCGTATAATCGCGACTATAAAACGATACAACTTACTTTTTTTCATATTAATTTCTTTCTTATCACGTCTAAAACCAACTTTATCGATTCCTCGAGGCTGTAATCGCTAGTATCTACCAAAATAGCGTCTGCTGCGGGTTTTAACGGTGCGACTTTTCTATGAGAATCATCATAATCCCTTTTTTTGATGTCGCTTAAAATCCCGTCGTAAGTAACGTTAAGCCCTTTTTCCAGCATCTCTTTATATCGCCGTTCGGCTCGTTTTTCTAAAGATGCCGTCAAAAATATTTTCACATCCGCATCAGGCAAAATCACCGTACCGATGTCGCGGCCATCCATTATCACATTATTTTTTTTTGCTAAATCTCTCTGCAAATCGAGCAAAAATTTTCTCACCGCCAAAATCGCCGAAACTCTCGATGCCATCATAGAGACCTCGGGCGTCCGAATTTCTCCAGAGACTTCTTCTCCGCACAAAAATATTTCTTGCTCGTTATCAACAAATTTTAAGTCAACTTTTACCTTGTTCAAAGCCGAAACAATCGATTCATCGCCATCTATACGATTTTTTATCATATAAAGCCCAATAGCTCGGTACAGAGCGCCCGTGTCCACATAAACAAACGACATTTCTCTAGAAATCGCTCGAGCAATGGTACTTTTGCCCGCCCCTGCAGGGCCATCTATCGCAACAGCTGTCATTTTTTCAAGCCTCCTTATAAAGATTTTTCCAAAATAGAAAATTTATCTCGTACCAAAAAGCCGATCGCCAGCGTCTCCCATGCCAGGGATTATGTACCCCTGCTCGTTAATCTCTTCGTCAAGAGCTGCGCAGTATAGAGGGACGTCCGAATGCGCGCAAGTTAAAGTCTCGGCGCCGGTTCTGGAGGCGATTATGCTCATAAACTTGATACTCTTGGGATTCTCCTGCTTTATAATGTTAACCGCCTCCACCGCGGTCTCGCCCGTTGCAACCATCAAATCAAGCACAATCACGTCCCTGTCGTTAATGTCCCGCGGAAGCTTGCTGTAATACTTAACGGGCTTAAAGGTCTCCGGGTCGCGGTACAGACCAATATGGCCAATTTTTGCAGCGGGAATAAGCGCTGTAACGCCGTCCGCCATGCCGATTCCAGACCTCAAAATCGGGATAACAGCCATCTTCCGGCCCGACAAAATTTGAGTTTTAGCGATGGCCACGGGCGTCTCGATCTCAACCTCCTTCAAAGGCAAGTCTCTAGTCGCCTCGTAGCACATAAGCATAGTGATTTCGCCGATCATCTCGCGAAATTCCTTCACGCCGGTAGATTTATCGCGCAAAAGCGAGATTTTATGCTTAACAAGCGGATGATTCATAACAAAAATCTGCTGACTCATAAAAATATCCACGACCTTTTAAAAAGCTTTTTTGCCCAAGTTTCGCTCAGCCTGAGAAAGCTTTAAATATTTAGGGACCAAGTCTTCGGCCCGAATCAGGGCGTTTTTGCCGTCTTTTAAATAAGCGTCAAAAGCAGCAAACGCGACACCACTAGCCCTTTGAAAGCGCTTACCCTCGGGCGCCAAGAAAATTTCTTTACCTTTAAAAGCAAGATCCGATATAACCTTATTATAGCACAAAACTGCTCCGTCTCCAACAAGAACGACTTTTTTTTCTAATTTGGAAATTTCCTCACAAAGTTTGTCCATAGAAATCGCTCTATCCGGCGTAAGCCTTGTGATTTTTTCAGCACATACGTCAAAAGTGGCGCTATAAAGCTGATTGCAGTGCGCGTCCATAGCGGCGCATACCGTCACGTCTTCAAAAAGAAAGTTATAAGTCATAGAACGCAAGGTAGAAACCGCGATGCAGGGGGCGTCATTAGCAAAAGCCATGCCCTTTATAGACGCAAGCCCGATCCGCAAGCCAGTAAAAGATCCAGGGCCAACCGACACCGCAAACGCATCGATCTCCTCAAGCGATATATCCGTGTTCTTCAAAAGGTCAGCAACCATCGGCATCAACGTCTGGCTGTGAGTCAGCCCCACGTTAACAAACGCCTCGCCCAGCAAGGTTTTGTCCTCCACTATAGCGACAGACCCCGCCCCTGCCGAGGAATCAATAGCCAAAATCTTCACCTAAACATCTATCCCTTCAAGTCCGTCAAAAGTAAGCACGCGCTCGTTTTCTGCCTTACCGTACTTTATCGTCACCATAATCGCGCCATCCGGCAGAAATTCTTTTATATTCTCGCTCCACTCAATTATCAAAATCCCGGTGTCGATATAGTCGAAATACCCGGTAGAGCTGAGGTCATCAATGCCCGTAACGCGGTACATATCAAAATGATAAACCTTGTACTTTCCGCAGTATTCGTTGACGATCGCAAAGGTGGGGCTACAGACGTTATCTTTCACATTAAGGCCTTGGCAGATCCCGCGAGTAAGGGCGGTTTTGCCGGCACCAAGTTCTCCAAAAAGCGCGATGACTTCTGTCCCAGATAATTCTGCAGCAATAGCCCTGCCGATATTCTCGGTCTTTTCAATGGACTCGCTTATCATCTCAATCAAAATTAACCTTCTCCCCCACTTTTTAAAAAATCAGAAAAGCCCAGATACAGTGCCATCTTCGCCAATATCAATCTTCTCTGCCGCCGGAATCTTCGGCAATCCAGGCATAGTCATGATGTCTCCAGTGAAAACAACGATAAAGCCCGCTCCGTTGGAGACTTTCACGTCCTTAACCGTGATGTTAAATCCAGAAGGCGCGCCCAAAAGTTTAGGGTCGTCCGAGAAAGAATATTGAGTTTTAGCGATGCAAACCGGCATCTTGTCAGCATTTATGGCGTTGACAGCTTCTATCGATTTATTCGCAGCGTCAGTGTAAACCACGCCGTCCGCGCCGTATATCTGCTTTGCAACGATCTCTATCTTCTCTTTTATCGGCAAATTCTCATCGTACAAAACTTTAAAGTCAGATTCCTTCTCGGCCGCAGTACAAACAGCCTCGGCTAGGGCTACTCCACCGTCGCCGCCTTTTTCAAAAACTTCCGAAAGCGCAAAATTCACACCTAAATCAAAGCAGTATTGCTTTATGTAATCAAGCTCCTTGTCGCTGTCCGCCCCGAATTTATTTATGGCCACGACGACAGGAACCGCAAACTTCTGCATGTTTCGCACATGCGCGCCAAGGTTGGCTATCCCCTTTTTCAAAGCGTCCAAATTCTCGGCCTTTAGGTCGTTTTTTGCCACGCCGCCATTGTACTTTAAAGCCCGCACCGTCGCCACAACCACAATCGCGCTAGGCTTCAAGCTCGCAAATCTGCATTTTATATCGAAAAATTTTTCTGCGCCCAAGTCCGAGCCAAATCCGGCCTCCGTTACGCAATAATCCGCCAGCTTCAGGGCAAGTTTGGTCGCCTTAACAGAGTTGCATCCGTGCGCGATGTTGGCAAATGGCCCGCCGTGCATGATCGCAGGGGTTCCCTCTAGCGTCTGTATGAGGTTTGGCTTAAATGCTTCTCTTAAGAGCACCGCCATTGCGCCGTTTGCGTTTATGTCTTTTGCGTAAACCGGCTCTTCGTCATAATTATAAGCTATCAAAATCCGGCCAAGTCGCTCTTTTAAGTCAGCAAGGTCAGTTGCCAGGCACAAAATCGCCATAACCTCGCTTGCGACCGTTATAATAAAGCCGTCTTCTCGCGGAACGCCGTTGACTTTGCCGCCGAGGCCCACCACGATGTTTCTCAAAGCCCTATCGTTCATATCCAGGCATCGTTTTATCAAAATTCTTCTCGGATCTATATTTAATCGATTCCCCTGCTGCAAGTGATTGTCCAAAAGCGCGCAGAGCAGGTTGTTTGCACTGGTTATGGCATGCATGTCCCCGGTAAAATGGAGGTTTATGTCTTCCATGGGCAAAACTTGAGAGTATCCGCCGCCGGCCGCACCGCCCTTTACGCCAAAAACAGGTCCAAGCGAAGGCTCCCGAAGGGCAATGATAGCGCTTTTCCCGATTTTCGCCGTGGCCTGGCCAAGACCTATGGTGGTTGTGGTTTTGCCCTCCCCCGCTGGCGTGGGGTTTATGGCTGTGACCAAAACTAATTTGCCGTCTTTTTTATTTTTTAACCTCTCCAAAAGCGCGTCGTTAAGCTTAGCTTTGTATTTTCCATAAAATTCAATTTCATCGTCGTTTATTTCCAATTTTTTTGCGATCTCCACAATCGGCCGTATGTCGGACTTTTGTGCTATTTCAATGTCTGTTAGCATTTGGTTTTCCGTCCTTTATTAAATTTGAAAAAATTATACCACACTTGCAAACATTTTGAAAGCAAATCGCCGAAGTTTCCGCTTGAACTTGCGCCCCAATCATAATATAATTAGTGAAAGAGGTGGGCTCATGCAGAAGTTTTTAGACAAAACCAGGAACTATTTTACCCGTACAGATAAAATTTTTTGGGCGATTTCGTTTTCTATATCGGCTCTTTCGCTAATTTTTTTGCTTAGTGTTTCGAGAACGTCTAGCTTTAGCTATTTTAAAACTCAGCTGATCGCGATCATTCTGGGTTACCTCGCTGCGTTTATAATAACAAAGTCCGACTACAGGATAATCGCAAAGCACTACCCCATCGTGGCAGCTGTCTGCATTTTGTTGATAATTTTCACTTTGATTTTTGGCACGGCAGTGACCGGAAATTCGGGCATAGACGCACGGGCATGGATCAAACTTCCCGGTGGAGTCTCGTTTCAGCCTTCAGAACTTGCGAAAATCGGCTTTATGATTACCTTTTCTAAACACCTGTCTGTCTTAAAAGAAAAAAATGAGCTAAAATCGCTCCTAAACGTGTCCCTTTTGGGCGCGCATGCTCTGGTCCCAATCGCCCTAACGCACCTGCAAGGCGACGACGGCGCGGCGATAATCTTTTTCTGCATGTTTTTGTCAATGGCCTTTGCGGCCGGGGTTCAGCTGCGATATTTTTTGGCCGGCTTCGTTGCAATCATTCTCTCGATCCCGATTTTGTGGAATTACATTTTTGCCGACTATCAAAAGCAGCGAATCATCAACCAAATAAATCCCGAAGCAGATCCGCTTAACACCGGGTTTCAGCAAATTCAAGGAAAAATCTCGATAGGATCAGGGAAAATTTGGGGCCAGGGGCTGTTTAACGGCCCTCGCGTCGGAAGCAATTCTGTGCCTATTCAGGAAAGCGACTTTATTTTTTCTGCAGTTGGCGAAGAGCTGGGATTTATCGGCTGCTGTGTCGTCATTTTGCTAATACTTTTTATGCTGTTTCGAACACTAAAAATAGCGCTGTTGGCGTCGGACTGCCTTGGAACCTACATCTGTTTTGGATTTTTCGGTCTAATCGCCTCTCAAACCATTTTCAACCTAGGAATGTGTCTTAGCGCACTTCCTGTAATCGGCGTTACATTGCCATTTTTTAGCGCAGGTGGATCGTCTTCGGCCTGCCTTTACCTTGGAGTCGGGCTAGTTCAAAGCGTATTTATGCAGCAGCACGACGATAACATCAGCGACGAAATGTACGAAGAAATATAAAAAGCTCAAGCAAATATGAAAAGCTTGGGCTTTTTTCAGGCACATATTTAAATTTTATCAATTATTCTTAGCAGCGGACTCAATTATAGAGCCAAGTTCAGCGACGCCCTCGCCCGTAATAGAAGAAAATGTCACAAAATTAATATCCTCAAAGCAGTCAAAAGGAAAGTCCGCCTCCAAACTAGCAAAGCGATTCTCCCGCTCAGTTTTGCTCAATTTGTCGCTTTTGGTTAAAACAATTATAAAAGGAAAGCCCTTGCTACGCAAGAAATTAGTCATATCAAGGTCGTTGGCCGTCGGACTGTGGCACATATCTACAACCTGCACAACAAGAGAAATTTTTCTGCCGCTATTAAAGTAACCCTCAACCAAGTCGGCCCAGCGAGCCTTTTCTTGCATAGAAACCTTCGCGTAGCCATATCCGGGCAAATCAACCAGCCTCAAATGATCGTTTACCCTATAAAAATTTATAGATCCCGTTTTGCCGGGCTTAGAGCTAACCCTAGCAAGCGACTTTCTGTTCGCAAGCTTATTTATAAGGGAAGATTTGCCCACATTAGAGCGGCCCGAAAAAACAATCTCCGGACAGGTTGAGTCTTTAAGCTGATCTTTCTTAAAAAAAGAGGCTTCAAAAATAGTGCGATTAAAATCCATATAACCCTCATCAATACTAGTCTTTTGCAAAATTTTAAAATTACGAAACAGAACTTTTGCCTTTGTCCAAAGAGCCCTCATTCACCGTAATATTAAACGGTACGCGGCTTTTGTCTCGAACAATCTCAGCCTTTGCCTTGCCGTTAACGGTTTTGTCGGTTATTATAACCCTTTCTATGGTATGGTCACTCGGCACTTCGTACATTAATTCGGACAAAATCTCCTCCATAATCGCCCGCAAACCCCTAGCTCCGGTGCTTCTGTCAAGAGCCTTCTGCGCAACGGCCTCCAAAGCTTTATCCTCAAAAACAAGCTCCACTTTGTCGAGCGAAAACAACTTCTGATACTGCTTCAATAGTGAATTCTTCGGCTCCTTCAAAATCCGGACCAAAGCCTCTTTGTCAAGACCATTAAGAGCCGTAATCACAGGCAAACGGCCAACAAGCTCCGGAATAAGCCCGTACTTAACCAAGTCATGCGGCAAAACGTCCTGCATCCATTTAGTAGAATTTAGCTCTTTTTTAGTCTTAACATCGGCGCCAAAGCCCATACTAGAGGATCCCATGCGCTTTTCAACGATTTTTTCAAGCCCGTCAAAAGCGCCACCGCAAATAAACAAAATATTCGCAGTGTTAATATGAATAAACTCCTGCTGAGGATGCTTCCGCCCGCCCTGTGGCGGCACATTAGAAACAGTGCCCTCCAAAATCTTCAAAAGAGCCTGCTGAACACCTTCACCGCTAACATCCCGAGTTATAGAAGGATTCTCGGACTTCCTCGCAATTTTGTCAAGCTCATCAATATAAATAATCCCGCGCTCAGCTCGTTCAATGTCAAAATCGGCCGCCTGAATCAGCCTCAAAAGAATATTTTCAACGTCTTCGCCAACGTATCCAGCCTCAGTCAAAGTAGTCGCGTCAGCAATAGCAAAAGGCACATTCAAAGCTCGCGCCAAAGTCTGCGCCAAAAGCGTCTTTCCCACGCCTGTTGGCCCCAACAGCAAAACATTACTCTTCTTCAATTCAACCGTATCGTCGTTATCTTTGTCGCTATTTCCAAAATATATCCGTTTATAATGATTATAAACCGCGACAGAAAGCGCAACTTTAGCCGTCTCCTGCCCAATAACATATTCATCTAAAATAGCCTTAATTTCCTTAGGACGCAGCAAGTTAACCTCATCCGTCGAAAATTTATCTTTATGATCTTGATCTTTTTTCAAAAGCTCATCCTCAAGGATAGAAAGGCACAAAGAAACGCACTCATCGCAGATGTAAACGCCCGGCCCCGCAATAAGTTTCGTCGCCTGCTCCTGAGGCTTATTACAAAAAGAACAGCAAATGTTCTTTTCCCTATTTTCATCCTTTGTAGACATAAACCATCACCAATTCCTATCTTTTAAAAATAACCTGGTCAACAATCCCGTACTCTTTGGCCTTTTCAGCCGTCATAAAGTTGTCGCGCTCAGTATCCCTAGCAACAATGTCAATCGGCTGGCCAGTTCTCTCGGACAATATTTCATTCAGCTTTTTCTTAGTCTTAACAATATGGTCAGCGTGGATCATAATATCAGTAGCCT
>CAQKRU010000018.1 GCA_948823415.1 uncultured Eubacteriales bacterium | reverse complement strand
AGAGTCATGATAAACGCCACGGCGAACATAAAGGTGGTCTACATCAGCGACATCGAGTACAGCAACATAGAGACGCTGGAGCATAGCGTTCCAATTAGCCAGATTATCGATATAGAGGGCGTGCAGGACAATTGCCCCTGCGACGTGAGCTTGGAAGTGCTGAATCATAGTATAAACATCCGGCCTAGCGATAGCGACGAGAACAATTTGCTGTCTTTTGAATGCAAAATAGGCGCGTCTGCTGTGGCGTATGAGGAGAAAGAAGTCGGCATTTTGAGCGACGTTTACTCAATAGATTACGAGTCGGAGCCAAAGTACGAGAGAGTGACCCTCTCAAGCCTGCTAGACAAAATAGAGGAAACCTACACTTTAAAGAGCAGCATAGAGGTGGAAGACCCCGGAATAACAGAATTAATCGACGCTGGAGGAGATATAACAAATGTAAAAAGCTTTATTAAAGAGGGCCAAATTAACTTTGAGGGCAAAATTAATGTGTGCATTTTGGGCAAGGATGGCGAGGACGTCCCGTTTTATGCAGAGAGGCTAGTTGAGTTTGCGTATGAATATCGGCTAAAGGACGAGGCAGATTCGGCCTTTTGCGAGGATAACGTAACGTTGAAATCGTGCGAATGTAGGCTAATTGGCAGAAACACAATAGAGATGATCGCCGAGCTGCAGGTCAACGCGAATGTGTATGCCGAGAACAAGTACATGTCGATAACGGACATCTTTGTAGACGAAGAAAAGCCCAAAGAAAAGGACAAAAAAACCGCAATAACGCTCTATTATGCAGAGCCCGGCGAAGAGCTGTGGGACATCGCGCGCCGGTATTGCACGTCTGTAGAGAAAATAAAATCAGAGAACGACATAGAAGAGGACAAATTGCAAGACAGAAACATGCTTTTTATACCAATGTGATGCGAATTTTAGCCAACGACAAAACAGAAAACTAGGGAGGAAGTACTTTTGGAAGAAAGAAATATTTATCAAGATATAGCGCAGCGCACAAACGGAGATATCTATATAGGCGTTGTGGGGCCAGTTCGAAGCGGCAAATCGACCTTTATAAAGCGGTTTATGGATAACCTCGTGATTCCGAACATGGATAGCAGCTACAAAAAAGAACGCGCAGTGGATGAATTGCCACAGTCGGCGGCGGGCAGAACCATCATGACAACGGAGCCAAAGTTTATTCCCGAAACCGCAGTAGAAGTGCACATCGGCGACAACGCAAGCTTTAAAGTAAGGCTGATAGACTGCGTGGGGTATATAGTCCCGAGCTCTTTGGGGTACATAGAAAACGAGCAACCCAGAATGGTGATGACGCCGTGGTTTAAGGAGCCCGTGCCGTTTAACATGGCAGCAGAACTGGGCACAAAAAAGGTGATAACCGATCACTCAACAATAGGCCTAGTGATAACAACCGACGCCAGCATAAGCGATATCCCGCGCGAAGAGTATGAAGAAGCCGAAGAGCGCGTCATAAATGAGCTAAAAGAAATAAAAAAGCCATTCATAGTGCTGCTAAACAGCATGTATCCGGCCGCCAACGAGACACGCGAGCTAGCAAAATCGTTAACAGAAAAATACAAAGTGCCCGTGCTGCCGGTAAATTGCCTGGAGCTAAACGAAAACGAGATAAAACGCATCCTGGCGCAGATTTTGTTTGAGTTTCCGGTAAAAGAAATAAAAATAAACATGCCAAAATGGCTGACAAATCTAGAAAAAAAGCACTGGTTAAGAGAGTCGGTCTACTCGACAATAGAGCAGTTCTCTAAGGACATCAGAAAGATCCGCGAAATAAATTATATAACCGACAACATAACCTCGTGCGATTATATCGACGCCGCCAAGCCAACAGCAATAGACCTCGGGGTGGGCAACGCAAAAATCGCAGTAGAAATAAGCCCGAACCTGTTTTATAAGGTGCTGGGAGAAAAAACCGGGCTGGAGCTAGCGGACGAGGGAGACCTCTTAGACTGCATGCTGTCGCTTTCTGCGATAAAAGAAAAATACAATAAAATTAGTCAGGCCTATAACGACGTGCAAGAGAGCGGTTACGGCATAGTCATGCCATCCACAGAGGAGCTCTCACTCGACGAGCCAGAAATAATAAAGCAGGGCGGCAAATACGGCATAAAACTAAAAGCCTCTGCGCAGTCCATACACATGATGAAAACCCGCATAACCACAGAAGTCACGCCGATTGTAGGCTCGGAGCAGCAGTCCGAAGAGCTTGTGAACTATCTTTTAAAGGAGTTTGAGGAAAATCCCGGCAAAATATGGGAGTCGAATATATTTGGAAAGTCGCTCTATGAGCT
Organism: uncultured Eubacteriales bacterium; assembly: GCA_948823415.1. Lineage (GTDB taxonomy): Bacteria > Bacillota > Clostridia > Oscillospirales > Acutalibacteraceae > CAG-557. The sequence goes on along the minus strand of CAQKRU010000018.1, from coordinate 15,545 downwards.
GGTGAACGAAGGGCTGCACAATAAGCTTTACAGGATGCCAAACGACGCCAGAACAAAAATAAAAGAAACAATCGAAAGAATAATAAACGATGGATGTAACGGACTAATCTGCATAATTCTTTAGCTATACAAGGGGCGGTGGGCATATTGGTAATAGTTTTTAGGCGCAAGTATATCATTCTTTCCACGTTTATCTGCTTTGTGGTGGCTTCTGTGGCGATCGGCACCAGTCTGTCGGCGAGCAATAAGTCTGTAGTAACGTCGAAGGCCGTGAATAATAACTGGGGTCTAAGCTTTAGCGAAAACGGCAAAGCGCCAACAGGCAACGCGAGTCGCGAATTTTTGAAGCAGTACGACGCCTATTATGTGGGGAACCCCGAAGAAAAAAAGATATATCTGACGTTTGATGCAGGCTTTGAAAACGGCTATACACCAACTATTTTGGACGTCTTAAAGAAGAATGACGTAAAAGCGGCGTTCTTTCTGGTTGGCAATTACATAAAGACGAGCCCAGATTTAGTGAAGCGGATGGAGGCAGAGGGGCACATAGTTGGGAACCATACCTTTTCGCACCCGGATATGTCGAAGATTTCGGACATGGAGTCGTTTAAGAAGGAGATCTCGAAGCTGGAGGAGATGTACAAAGAAACAACCGGCAAGGATATGCTAAAATTCTATAGACCGCCGCAAGGCAAGTATAACGAAGAAAACTTAAAGCATGCGCACGAGCTGGGGTATAAGACGATATTTTGGAGCTTGGCATACGTAGACTGGTTAACCGACAAACAACCAAGCAAAGAGCATGCCTTCGAAAAGCTTGCGAGGATACATCCGGGAGCCATAGTGCTGCTGCATAGCACGTCCAAAACGAACTCGGAAATATTAGACGAATTAGTAAATAAATGGAAATCAGAAGGCTACACATTCGCACCACTAACAGAGCTTGGTGATAATTGACTAAAAAAATTGAAAAAACTTTAGAATATATTACAGTTGACGAAACAAAAACAATGTAATATAATCAAAGATACCGCAATAAATTTTGATTTTAAATAAAAAAATAGCACGGAATCCTATACGTTCGCTGCTCAGCGCCCATTTAAAAATCTTATATTGATACCAAAAGTATTCATAAAAATTGCTTTAGAAGGTGATTTTGTGAGTGCTTTTTTGTTTAAAACGCGTTAAAAAGGAAAGTTTATTATTAGGTTTAATTTTTTTGAATAGGAGTGTTGCAAAATGAGCGAAGAGTTAAAAAGAGAAAGGCTAGAATTAAATGATTTGTCCTCGGTGGCGGGAGGGGTGGCTGTTGACGTTAACTCCGAAACAAGATGCGTAAAACCAGAGGGTAGCTTTAAAATTTTGGACTATAAAGAAGAAGAATGGCGCCGGGATGGGGCTCCGTCTAAGTGTAAGTATTGCTGGCATTTAAAGTTTGACAACGGCTTTTTTTGCGACGTTTGATTTAAGATCAAAGAAGGAATCGAAAGGTTAGAAGGTTATTGATTAAAAGTAAAAAATATATAAAGTGCCCCAAACTCTTGCACAAAACGAAGAGATTGGGGTTTTATTTTGTCTTTTGGCAGATTGGCGCGCTTGTAATTTTAAAATTTTTGTGGTAAAATCTAAAATATATGTTTGTGCGGCGGTTGAAATTACGTTTAATTTGAAGGTGGTGGAGATATGGTTCCTGGTGACCCTAACCCTTGCGGGCGATTTGATGAGAAAAAATATCTTTTATTAGGGAAACATATCGATTCTGCCGGGCGTTTTATGTTCCCCTAGTAATTTTAGGGGGATTGGATAGCGCATGGTGACTTATTATAAGAACGTGAAGGGCAAGCTTACGGAGGTTAAGGACTATGAGCCGGAGTGCTGGATAAATTGCACGGCGCCCGACGACGACGAGAAGGACAAGCTGATTGACGAGTTTGGCATTGACCCGGACTTTTTGAAGTCGGCCTTGGACGAAGAGGAGTCCTCGCATATAGACTGCGAAAACGGCAATACGCTTATTATTGTGGACATTCCTGTGGCACGGAAAAACGAGAAAAGCATCACCTACCATACCACGCCGCTTGGCATAATCATCACGGACACGAACGTTATTACCCTCTGCCTGCGCGAGAACGTCATTATTGGCGAGTTTGCCGAGGGTGTGGTGCGAAACATCTATCCGCAGTATAAAACGCAGTTCGTCTTGCATATCATCTTGCGGGCGACGATTAAGTACTTGCAATACTTGAAACAGATTGATAAAATCAGCGATCACGCGGAGCACGAGCTAAGAAAATCGATGAAGAATAAGGAGCTTATCCAGCTTTTGGAAATAGAGAAGTCGCTGGTATATTTTTCGTCGTCGTTAAAGGCAAACGAGGCGACGCTTGAGAAAATAGCGCGGGGCCGGCTGATAAAGCTGTTTGACGAAGATCGCGACCTTTTGGACGACGTGCTGATAGAAGTCAAGCAGGCCATAGAGATGTCGAACATACATATGAACATTTTGGCCAGCACGATGGACGTTTTCGCATCGATAATCTCGAACAACTTGAATATAGTGATGAAAGTGCTCGCGTCGATAACTTTGCTGTCGTCGATACCAACGATTATTTCTGGCATCTACGGCATGAACGTTGAATATTTGCCGTTTACGCAAAGGCAGTATTGGTGGTTCCCGGTGCTCCTTACCGGTGCGATAGTCGCGGTCGTTGCGTACATATTAAAGAAGAAAGATATGCTGTGATTTGATAAAAAATTTAGCGCACAAAAATAAAGCTCTACATTGGCTTAACTTCGGGCCTGTAGAGCTTTTTGCTATATATAAATTTATTATGAAAGGAAGCTAGTTAATGTCTCGCTGCTTGAATGTGTAGATCCCGACTACGGTTGCAACTGCGATATAAACAAGCAGCACGATTACGCCTCGAACAAGTTGATCTGAGTCTCCAAAAGCGCCAAAAATTGTATATGGGTCAACGGTAAACTCGAGCTTAAGAACATCCTTAAATAATTGGTTTATTAACGCAGCTGCGCTGCTCTCCAAGAAGACAAAAGCCAGGAATATTGCAAGCGAAGAGCCCAAAGAGCGGAAGAACATGGCTAAAAATATAGCAATGGAGAGGTATGCAAGCAACTGAAGCGAATTTTTCCCAACGGTTTCCCAAAATGAATTATCGATGTTAAAAAATTCAGGAAGTCGGTTGTTTATCATTATTTGTGCGGTGATAAAAGAAGTCGCAAACGACAGCAATATGTTTACAATGGCCACAACCAAGGCGGTTATGAACTTGGAAAGATATATAAACTCACGCCGATAGCCCTTAGATGCGATGTTTTTAATAGTCCCATAGCTAAATTCAGAAACAGCAAACATAACAGCAAAAATGCCGATCAAAAATGTGCACTGCGGGATAAACTGAGGAATAAACTTAAAAAAAGGTAACACATTTTGAAGAATGATGTCAGAAAACTCACTGGGCTCATTTAGAGCGGTAACGTAAATGGAAAACATCAAAAAAGACGAAAACACAACAAACAAGATGTTAAGAACAGAAATGACCCAAAAAGAAACTGTGCGAAAAGCCTTATAAAAGTCGATTTTTAAAACATTAAGCATTTTTGTCGCCTCCAATCACCTTCATAAAATATTCTTCCAAGTCGACGGACTTCTTCGAAATCAAGTCAACAACCACGTCATTTTTGGCCAAAGCGCTAGTCACAACACCCGGAGCATCGATAAAATCGTAAACCTCCAAAGTATTCTCGTTAACAACAGCGAATTTATCGGTGTTTAGCTCGCTCTTCAAAACTTCAGCTGCGCGGTTAGCATCGTTCACCTTAACAATAAGGCTGGACTGACAACGAGTCGCGAGCTCATCTCCAGTGAATTCATCGATAAGAACGCCATCGTTAATTATCCCGTACCGAGTGGCCAGCTTAGACAGCTCGCCCAAAATGTGGCTAGAAATAAGTATAGTCAGGCCCTTTTCCTGATTAATCCGCTTAAGCATGTTGCGAACCTCGATGATTCCTTCGGGGTCAAGGCCGTTTGTAGGTTCGTCCAAAATGAGAAATTCAGGATCACCCATCAAAGTCATCGCGATGCCAAGGCGCTGTTTCATGCCGAGTGAAAATTTCTTAACCTTTTTTCTGCCGACATCACTAAGGCCAACGAGCTTCAAAGTCTCGTCTATTATGGATTTATCCTTAGAGCCAAGCAGTTTCCACTGAATAATCATGTTCTGCCGGGCACTCAAATGGGGCACAAAAGCCGGAGCCTCAATAACAGTGCCGATTTTATGGCGAGCCTTGTCTAGCCGCTTGCTGCCAAAAAGCTCAATAGAGCCGCTAGTGGGGCGCGAAAGGCCAACCAACATTTTAATAAGAGTCGTCTTGCCGGCGCCATTTCGGCCAATAAAGCCATATATGTCGCCCTTTTTGATAGTCATATTCACAGACGATACAGCCGTTTTTTTTGCAAATTTTTTGGTAATATCAACAGTCTGCAAAATATTTTCCATACAAAAAACCTCCTAACCTTCACATCAATGTGAATTAATTATACCAGAAATCTCGCAAAATGTCAAGCACGCCGAGGTGCAGGTGCGGTTGGTGAAATTTTATTTAAAAATCCGCTTAGCAGCAAGATTCATGACGCGGGCAGCGATGGGCCCAGCAGTTTTGGAGCCATATCCAGCGTTCTCGACAATAACAGAAAATGCAAGAGGCCTAATTTCATCGGCAGCAAAGCCAACCATCCAACCGTGAGGCTCTTTGCCATCGCCAACTTCGGCCGTTCCAGTTTTTGCACAAACGTTCAAGCCCGGAAACATCGAGTCGCCGTAATTCGCAGTAACGTTGTAGCGCATCATTTCTTTAAGCTTGTTAGCAACAGGCTCGCTCAATAGGGATTCCGTAGCGGTGCTCTTTTCAAAAACCCAGCTGCTGTCGAATCGATTAGCATCCGAATAAAAAATATCGCCAATAATGTGCGGCAGAACGGCATTGCCGGAGTTCGCAATGGCGCCCATCAGGATGACGCTGTGCATGGGGTTAAGCAAATCGGTGTGCTGACCGACGCCGGACCAACCCAGATTGCAACTATCGGCGTCGTGAACGTCATAAACGCTCTTTTTGGTCTCGACCCGATCAAAACTGAAACTGCGGTTAAAGCCCATAGCATTCGCGGTTTTCGTCATGTAAGATTTGCCCAAATCAATTGCCAAATTCGCAAAATAAATGTTGCAAGACCTCATCATAGCGTCCTTCAGGCCAATTTCGCCATGAGTGCCCATGCAAGTGATTTTCTTGCCGCTCACAGCCTCAACCTGCCGGCAGGAGTAGGTTTTGTGCTCAATGCCGTCTAAAAAAGTCAGCCCGGCCGCGCTAGTAACGAGCTTAAAGACGGACCCCGGCGCATAGGACGCGCTAACAACACGGTTAATGTAGGCGCCCTCGTATTGGCCGGTCTTGTCGGCGAAAACCACGTCGGGACAGTAAGGGTCAAAGGTCGGCGTGCTCACCATGCAGAGAATCTCGCCAGTTTTGTAATTATAAACACATACGGCGCCCTTGCGGTCGCCCAAAGCGGCCATAGCGGCCTTGCAAAGTTCGCTATCTATAGTCACTCGGATGTTTTTGCTTTGCTTAAAAAAGTCCGGCGCGCCCGCGCCAAAGACGATGCTATACCCGCAGAGCTCGTCGCGGTACAAATTCTGCACAGAAGTCGCAATATGGGCAGCGTCGTCGCCCACCGTGTGCAGAACTGCCTTACGAGTGGCCTCATCTTTGTGATAAACCCGCTTGCCGTCTTTGCTGTGAGCCAAAACAACGCCGTTCCGGTCCAGAATATCGCCGCCAGCCAGCAGATTAACTCCGGCAAAGTGCTTGTTAATCGGGTTGAGCGCCCACAAATTGGCCGACCGAGCAAATCGATACACAAAGAGTCCGATTCCGCAGAGGAAAGCCAAGCTCAGCAATGTCAGCACAACGGAGCGCGACCGAGTATTCTTCATAAACAATCACCTACATCGAGAGTTAATTGCGTTTAAGCGCGTACGTACGCTCGTCGGCGGATTTTATAAACGCCAAAAGCGCGAAAGAAGAGATCATGCTGGAGCCTCCGTGGCTAACAAAGGGCAGAGTGACGCCGGTTAGAGGCAAAATGTCGGTAGTGCCAAAAATATGTAAAGCGGCCTGAAAAACCAGCATAGTCGCGGCGGCACAAGAGGCAATCGAGTAAAACGTAGACCGGCTCTTGCTGCTCTGCCTGCGAGCCAAAAACGAAAACCCAGCAATAATCAAAGCGATGCTCAAAGCGACGATCAAGCCCAGCTCTTCGCAGACCATGCCGAAAATCAAGTCTCCAGTGGCCGAAAAAATATTTTTAAGGTACCCGTTCCCAACGCCCACACCAAGCAGCCCGCCGCTCGCGCTGTACGTCAAAACCCTAGTCTGCTGAAATCCCATGTCGTTAACGTGCTCCCAAACGTGCCCCCACACGGCAAAGCGATCTTTTATGTAGGGCTTGAAGGTAAGAATCAAAAACAGCGCCAGAACCGCCGTGGAACAAGACAAAATCAGTGTGCGAAAGCTCCCGGAGCGCATAAAGGAGATGACCAAAAAAGCGACGAAAAACACGCAGGCGGTGCCGAAGTCCTTCATAAGAAAAAGAAAAATGATGCACATAGCCGAAAAGGCGATGAATCCCGTCAGATTCTTGGTTGTCTGCAGCTCGTCCAGAGTCGAGGAGCCAACAAAAATAAACGCGATCTTTATAAACTCCGAGGGCTGAAAGGAGAAGGAAGCGATCCGAACCCAGTTGCGCGCGCCGTTTATCTCCCTCGCAAAAACCAGGTTAAAAACAAAAAGCGCAATAGCCAAAATTGCAATCAGAAACCGCATTTTGCTGGCAAGGTCGGGGTTCTTGATGAACCAAATTATCAAGCAGAACAGAACCATGCCAACGCAGGTCGTCGCAAGCTGCAGATAGGCCTCCTCGGGCTTTGCAAGGCTTATCAACGTCAGCCCCACACCAGAGAGAAATATGGCTAAGGTCTCGAGCTCGAAGGTGCGGCGCTTTATGATGAATATCGAAACGGCAAAAAATACCCACGAAAGAGCAATAAAAGCCAAAATCGGAGCCATCGCCAAAAGGTTGACAGACTGGGATTCTATGACGGTTTGGGTTAAAATCAGAGCGAAAAACAGTGTGACTAAAAATAGCTTTCTGGCGGACTTTATGGGCCGAGGACTAACAAGTGCGGGCTCGGAGTTAGACGAAATCTCGCGCGAGTCAGAACTTTTGCGCAGAACGAGCTTAGTGTTGCCGATAGATATGGTGTCACCGATGCCTATTTTGGCCTTGCCCTTGATTTTTTCGCCATTAAGAAAAACGCCGGACTTGGAGTGCGTGTCCGAAACGAACCAGCCCTTTTTACGCCGAAAAAGCACCGCGTGATCTCGAGAAACCGTGTTGTCGTCAACAAAAATATCGCAGCTCCTGCTGCGCCCAATGCTGTTCTCCCAAAACAAAACCGGGTACTCCTGCCGAGTCTTGGGGTTTTGCAAAATAACCAAAGCGCCCTTGCCGCGGGTCTGGTTGCGCATCGACAAAAAACAAGAGGCGAATATAATAAGACTTAAAAGCGCCAAAGCAGCCTTAATCGCGACCGCAGCTGCGGGGATAATGTTTGTACTCATGATAAGCCTCGCTTTTGCTGTGTTTTTGGTTGAATTCAAATTTTAATTTTCTTTTTTGACAATATTTTAGCATAAATTTTAGTTTAGTCAAACCGCAGCCGCAAGGGGAGCAGATGGTGCGGGGCGAGCTTTTTTGTGTGTGAAGGTATATAAATTGCGAGATTTTATGGTATAATAAACTTGTAATTTGATTGTGGTGGGAGGACTGCAGATGCAAAGCAAATTTTCTCGGCTGGAAATTGCCCCCGGTGTCAGCTTTAACGCCATTAAGGACGATCGCTTTAAGACGGGCAGAATTTCTGTAACCATGTTTTTGCCTCTTGAGAGGGAAACGGCCGCGGTTTTTGCGGTTTTACCGTTTGTGCTAACTAATTCTTGTTGCAAATATTCCGACTTTACGAGCCTAAACCGGCATCTGGAGGAGCTTTATGGAGCTTCGCTTTTTGCAGACGTAAACAAAATGGGCGAAATGCAGGCGCTCACGGTTGCAGTCTCTTTCTTGGACGACAAGTTCACGCTGGATGGAGAGAATTTATCGCGCAGCCTAACGCAGCTTCTCTGCGACATTTTGTTCGACCCGCTGCTAACAGAGGCCGGCGCCTTTAAAGAAGAGAACGTGGAGCAGGAAAAACGCCAGCTTATCGAGCTCATCGACTCGGAATATAGCGACAAAAAGGCATTTGCAAAGAGTCGGTGTGAGCAGATAATGTGCCAGGACGAGAAGTTTGGGATCAGCAAATGGGGCGAGAAAAAGGAAGTTGCAGCACTGTTGCCAAAGGACATTGTAAAAGCGTGGCAAACCGCGCTAAAGACGGCCAAGATAGAGATCATGGCGCTGGGTGACTTAGATGAAAAGTCAGCACTGGCGGGATTTAAAGAGGCCTTTTCTAAGATAAAAAGAGAAAACGTAGCCAAGTTCGAGACGCAGGTGATCAGAAAGGCAGAGAAAGTCAAGGCGCAGTGCGAAAAACAAGACGTGGCGCAGTGCAAACTGGTGATGGGCTTTAGGACGGGAGCCGCGCAGACAGACCCAGAAGTGATGGCCGTCAGAGTGGCGGTCGCGCTGTTTGGAGCAACGCCGCAGTCAAAACTATTTTTGAACGTGCGCGAAAAGCTGAGTCTGTGCTACTATTGTGCCGCAAAGTATGATAGAATCAAAGGTATAATGCTGGTTCAGAGCGGGGTGGAGCAAAAGAACCTCGATAAAGCCAGGGCCGGGATATTGAATCAGCTGGATGAGATAAAAAACGGAAACTTTACCGACGCCGAGCTTGACGATACCAAGCGGAGTTTGGCTAACAGCTACCGAACGATTGGCGATTTTTTGAGCGGACTTGAAAATTTTTATCTTTCGCAGGTCTTTGACGGTGAATTTTTGGCTCCGGAGCAGTTCATAGAGGCCATGGAAAAGGTCAAAAAGGAGCAGGTGGCGGCCGCCGCAAAATTGATCACGCTGGACACGGTGTACGCGCTGGTGGGGAGCGAGGAGGTTGCAAAATGATTTTGAAAGAAGTGAAGAGCAATCGGCTGGGGGACAAGTACTTTTGCGTCGAGCACGCTTCGGGCCTTAGGGTTTTTGTGTACCCAAAACGCGGCCACAGCTCGACTTACGCGATAATCGGTACGAAATATGGCTCGATTAATACCAGCTTTAAGCCATGTGGAGAAAACGACGTTGTGCAGGTGCCCGATGGAATCGCGCATTATCTGGAACACAAGCTCTTTGAAAGCGAAGATGGCGACGCTTTTTCAAAGTATGCAAAGACCGGAGCCTCTGCCAACGCCTACACCTCGTTCGACATGACTTGCTACTTGTTTTCTTGCACCGAGAAATTTGAGGAGTCGCTGAAAATCCTCTTGGAGCTAGTGCAGTCGCCGTATTTCACGCCTGAGAACGTCGAAAAGGAGCGTGGAATCATCGGTCAAGAGATAAGAATGTACGACGATGACCCGTCCTGGCGGGTGATGTTTAATTTGCTCGGCGCGATGTATCACAAGCACCCTGTGAAGGTGGATATCGCGGGCACGGTGGAGTCGATTACGAAGATTACGCCCGAGAATTTGTATAAGTGCTACAAGAATTTTTATAACCCGAGCAATATGGTGCTTTGCGTTGCCGGGAACGTAGACGCGGAGCGGGTTTTTGAGCTTGTGGACGATCTGGTTAAGCCAAACGACGGGAAGGTTCCGGAGTGTATATTCCCTGAAGAGCCTTATAACGTCGTGACGGACAGGGTCGAGCAGCATTTCGAGATCGCGATGCCGACATTTCAGCTGGGATTTAAGGAGAATGCAGGCAAGGACCCGCTGACCGAGGAGCAGCTGGTGCAAACGGATATAATTTTGCAGGCGCTGGCGTCGAAGTCGTCGCGGCTTTACAAACGCCTGCTGGACGAGAGCCTGATAAACGACTCCTTTGGCTATGAGTATTTTGAGGGGCGCGGCTATGCGGCAGTCATTTTCTCTGGGGAGTCGAAGGACCCCGACAAGACGGCAAAAATCATAAAAGAGGCGGTTGATGAGCTTCACAAAAACGGTGTGGACAAGGAGGACTTTGAGCGGGCTAAAAAGCTGGTTTATGGCCGAAACGTCGCGATGCTTAATAGCGCGGAGAATATCGCAAACGAGATGATGAAGCTGTCTTTTGCCGGCCGGGAGCTATTTCACGCAGTTGAATGCATCGCAAACACCACGCTGGATCAGGTAAATGACCGGTTGAAGCATCAGCTCGACAACAAAAATTCGTCGCTGTCCGTAGTGCTGCCGATGCCGAGCAAAAAGGGAAGGTGAGTATGTTTTCAACGATTTATAATGTTAAATTTCCGGGCTTGAATTTAAACTTCAAAGTGGCGCCGATTGCCTTTAGACTGGGCAGCGTGCCTGTGTATTGGTACGGGATAATCATCTGCATCGCGTTTGTTTTGGCGCTGTGCTACGTTTTGACCAATTGCAAGCGGTTTGGCATTGACCAAAATGCTATGGTGGACCCTGTGATCGTGGGTCTGGTGTGCGGGATAATTGGTGCCAGGCTGTATTACGTGATTTTCTTCCCCGGAGATGTCTATTTAAGGGATCCGGTCAAGATTCTGTGCATTAACGAGGGTGGCATAGCCATCTACGGCGGGCTAATTGGCGGCATTTTGGGCGGTCTTATTGTTGCAAAAAAGAAAAAAATTAACATAATGGCGGCGTTAGATCTGGCTTCGTTGGGATTTTTGATTGGACAAAGTGTGGGCAGATGGGGAAATTTTGTTAATCAGGAGGCCTTTGGACAAGAAACAGCGAGCATTTTCGGTATGATTAGTGAGAATACTGGCGGAGTAGCGGTGCACCCATGCTTTTTGTATGAGTCGGTTTGGTGTTTAGTAGGCTTCTTGATTTTGCACTTCTTCAGCATTGACCGCAAAAGGTACGACGGGCAGATTTTCTTGCTCTACATTGTTTGGTACGGCTCGGCGAGGTTTTTTATCGAAGCTTTGCGGACGGACAGCCTGTTTGTGCCGGGAATTAATTTGAAAATTTCACAAATAGTGGCGCTGGTTAGCGTTGCAGTGGGGGTTTACTTTTTGTTTAGGTTTAAAAACAGGCGCAGCAGAGGCAGATTGCTGAAGATTAATTTGCCAAAAGGCTGATTTTATCGTAAATTTGCGGGTTATTAATAGCTTTGAAAGATATTTTGGGGTGATTTTAGGTGTTGTTTTCACGCGAGCAGATTAGGAATTTTAGCATCATAGCGCACATCGACCACGGCAAGTCCACGTTGGCGGACAGAATCTTGGAGTTGACGCAGTCTGTCGCCACGCGGGACATGTCGGCGCAGGTGCTGGACAACATGGAGCTGGAGAAGGAGCGCGGAATCACCATCAAGGCGCGGGCGGTGACGCTTTTGTACAAGGCGGACGACGGCAAGGAGTACGTCTTCAATTTGATTGATACGCCCGGGCACGTCGACTTTAACTATGAAGTTTCGCGGTCATTGGCGGCCTGTGAGGGCGCGGTCTTGGTGGTGGACGCCTCGCAGGGGATAGAGGCGCAGACCTTGGCCAATACATACCTCGCGGTGGACGCCGGGCTCGAGATTGTGCCGGTTATAAACAAAATAGATCTGCCGAGCGCCGATCCGGAGCGGGTTAAGAACGAGATTGAAGATATAATAGGCATTCCAGCAGATGAAGCGCCGTTGATCTCAGCCAAGACGGGATTAAACGTTAAGGATGTGCTCGAAAGCGTTGTGAAGATGGTCCCGGCGCCAGCGGGAGACCCGAAAAAGCCACTACAGGCGCTGATTTTCGACTCGTATTACGATGTCTATAAGGGCGTGGTGATTTATGTGCGGGTGAAGGACGGCACAGTCAAGGTTGGCGACGAGATCAAGCTGATGGCGACCGGTGCAAAATTTACCGTGGTGGAATGCGGATTCTTGCATGCGACATCGATTGAACCTCGGCCAGAACTGGTGGCAGGCGAAGTTGGCTATATCTCGGCGTCGATAAAATCTATAAACGATGCGCGAGTGGGCGATACCGTCACAACAACGCAGAACCCAGCAAAGGAGCCGCTGCCGGGCTACAGAGCGGTTAATCCTATGGTCTTCTGCGGAATTTATCCTGTGGATGGCTCGAAATATGGCGACTTAAGGGATGCGCTCGAAAAGTTGCAGCTGAATGATGCCTCGCTGTCGTTTGAGCCAGAAACATCTGTAGCGCTTGGTTTTGGCTTTAGATGTGGATTCTTGGGACTTTTGCATATGGAAATCATCCAGGAGCGGCTGGAGAGAGAATACGGCCTGGACATAATAACAACGGCGCCCAGCGTCATATATAAGCTCACAAAGACCGACGGTGCGGTGGTTTATATAGATAACCCGACGAATTATCCCGAGCCAAGCGTGATCGAGAAGGCAGAGGAGCCCATGACAAATGCGCACATCTACGCCCCGTCGGAATACGTGGGGAACATCATGGAGCTTTGCCAGGAACGGCGCGGGGTCTTCAAAGACATGAAGTACATAGACGACAGCCGGGTGGACATCCACTACGCGCTGCCGCTCAACGAAATTGTGTACGACTTTTTTGATGCGTTAAAGTCCAAAACCAAGGGCTATGCGTCGTTTGACTACGAAATCATAGGTTACACCGAGTCGGACCTAGTCAAGCTAGATATCATGCTAAACGGCGAGGTGGTGGATGCCCTCTCGTTCATTATTCATCGGGACAAAGCCTATCAAAGGGCACGAAAAATGGCGGAAAAGCTGAAAGAGAAAATTCCAAGGCAGCTTTTCGAAGTGCCAATCCAAGCCTGCATAGGCGGCAAGGTAATCGCTCGAGAAACCGTAAAAGCGATGCGCAAAGACGTGCTGGCCAAATGCTATGGCGGAGACATCTCCCGCAAGAAAAAGCTGCTAGAAAAGCAAAAAGAAGGCAAAAAACGCATGCGACAAATAGGATCAGTCGAAGTGCCGCAAGATGCCTTCATGTCAGTATTAAAGCTTGATGAGTAAATAATTTTGCCCATCAAGCTTAATTTAATGCAAAATTCAATTTTTTAAAAATTAAAAATGGTGACCCGGACGGGATTTGAACCCGTGTTACCGCCGTGAAAGGGCGGTGTCTTAACCGCTTGACCACCGGGCCATTGATTCATAGAGCAAATACCAAAGTGGTAGCGGTAATTGGATTTGAACCAATGACACTCCGGGTATGAACCGAATGCTCTAGCCAACTGAGCTATACCGCCGTGTGTGCGATCAAACAGTGAACGAAGACTATTATATTATAAAAAAGCGCGATTGTCAACACCTTTTTATTTTTTGCCGCCCCAGGCATCGATGTTTGCGCGCTCGATGGCACCGACAATTTTTTTTCGAAGGTTGGGGTAATTTTTTTCAAGATTAAGAATAAGATTCTTGGTAGTTTGCCGATTGGAGTTAAAGTTTGCAGGACAGCGACTCAAAACAATCGGCAAATTTTTGCACCGCACAAGCGAAGTAATCTTAGTCTCCTCGCAGAAAATGAGCGGCCGAATCATATAAATATCCTTGCGCGAAAGATATGTAACCGGCGAAAAACAGCCAATAGTCCCGCAGTTCAAAAGATTCATAAAAAAAGTTTCAACGCAGTCATCCAAATTATGCCCCAAAGCAATCTTGTTGCAACCAAGTTCCCTCGCCATATCGTGTAGCATTCCTCGGCGCATCCGGGCGCAAAGACTGCAAGGGTTCGACTCTTTTCGATTATCGAAAATTAAACTAGCAAGATGAGTGCGCTTTATGACGTATGGGACGTTGATTTTTGCACAAAATTTTTCGATATCAGAATAATCAGTAGGCCGATTATCGAAGCAAGGATCGACGGTTATGGCGACCAAATCGAATTTTTGCGGGTAGTAGGTCTTAATCTGATTAAGCGCAAACAAGAGAAACACCGAATCCTTGCCGCCAGAAACGCACACAGCAATCCTGTCATTCTGCGAGATCATCCCGTAAGAATCAATAGCCGCGCGGACTTTGCCAATCATGTTGTGCATAAAATTTCTCCTCTTTGTGCAAGCAAAATTTTTATAAAAATAAAAAGCAAGACGTTTCACCATTGTAAATTTACATATTATCTGCCCCAGATTTCGCATAAAACTGTGGCGGAACATCAATATAAACAAAATAAAAATAATTCTTTTATAGAAAATTAACTCAACCCTATAAACATAATATACAATATTTTCTTCAATTTTGCAAAAAAAAATTGCATAAATGCTTGCAATTTAAAAATAAGTGTATTATAATGAAAACATCAAGTGGTGAAAAGTGGTTAAAAGTAGCGAGAAGTGGTTTAAAATTATCTTTTCAAAACTTTTGGAGGGGCTTTTATGTTGATAGGCGAGTACCAACATAATATCGACCTAAAGGGCAGAGTTGCGGTTCCGGCGCGGTTCCGTGACGACTTGGGTGCGCTTTTTTATATCACAAAAGGCCTCGACAATTGCCTGTTCGTTTTGCCACAAGATGAGTGGAGTCGGCTGGTGGACAAGATAAAAACGATGCCGATCTCTAAGGCTAGGGGTTTGCAGAGATTTTTCTTCTCGGGCGCAGCGGAGGTTGTGCCGGACAAGCAGGGCAGAATTCTGATCCCGCAGCAGCTGAGAGAGCACGCCGAGCTGGATAAAGAAGTCACGTTTATCGGGACGTCCAGCAGGGTGGAGATCTGGAACAGCAAGAGGTGGGCGGAGTTTAACTCGGTGCTAACGCAGGACAGCATCGCAGAGGCAATGGACATGCTCGACTTGTAGAAAGGGCGGCGGCAAATGGAGTTTTCGCATGTACCGGTTTTGCTGTTGGAGGCAATAGAAGGGCTAAACGTAGAGGAGTCTGGGGTTTACATAGACGGTACAGCCGGAGGTGGCGGGCATTCTGAGGCCATTTTAAAGAAGCTAAAGTCCGGCAAGCTGATATCGATTGACCAGGACCCAGATGCAATCGCGTTTTTGCGGGAAAAATTAGCAAAGTACAAAAATTCCATTGTGGTGCAAGAAAACTTTTTAAATATGGACAAAGTCGCCAGAGAGCTTTTTATCAACGAGGTAGACGGCGTGTTGCTGGATTTGGGGGTTTCGTCGCATCAGTTTGACACCAAAGAAAGAGGCTTTTCCTATCGGTACGACGCCCCGCTGGATATGCGAATGAGTCAAAAAGGCGTGAGCGCGTACGATTTAGTCAATGAGTTGCCCTGGCAAGAGCTAGCGGGGATCATAAAAAATTATGGAGAAGAAAAGTTCGCAAAGGGCATCGCGCTCGCAATAGAAAGGCAGAGGCAGAGCGCGCCCATAGAAACCACACAGCAGCTAGTGGACGT
>CAQKRU010000017.1 GCA_948823415.1 uncultured Eubacteriales bacterium | reverse complement strand
CTTACTCTTTTGAGCATTTTTCAGAAGGAATAAGTTTTGATAATATTAAAAATTTAACAAATTTAAGTTTTGGTTGTTCTGCTTTTGAGAACAGCGAGCTTGATCAAGTTCCATTTACAATCAAACAAGGAGAAGATGACCATCCAGATGGTTGTGTTTACAGCGTTTATAAATTTATCCCAAGTATACGCACGGTAACTATAGGTGACTCGGCTTTTGAAGATAGCTTTAAAGAAGTCCCAAATCTGGAAGGGGTGCGTTTTTCCCCTATAAGATTGTGGATAGATGAAAGTATAAATAATAAATATATTGATGATTTTATAGGAATAGATTGCATACAATTTTCATATAAAAGTGAAGAAAATTTAAAGGATAAATTAGATTTTCTATATCGACTTTATGAATATGGGATTCTCGATGTTAATTGTATAGATAAACTGGATAGAGATAAATTTATAGAAGACATTAAACTTTTAGTAGAGAATATAGATAACAAAAGTTCAGCGTTATTTAACAATGGGAAACCCTATAAGCCTAAAGCACAATAAGAAATAAAAAAACTTTGGGACAGAATAAAAAGCTAAAGTGAATTGTTCTTTATTATATTTTTCAGCACTTACGATCGATTTTGTTTTTTTCGCATGGTGTCTATTACCTGATTATGAGGTGAATAAATTGGATAAAGTTTAATTGGCAAATCAGGGTATTGACTAAATTGTACCAAGTTTATGCCGACACAAGTATTGCGGATCCGGTGCTGACTCGTTTTTGATAAGTTAATGCATCTTTGCCTTTCCCTATTTTTACTAAATCGTTTTTTTGCTCAATTTTTTAAAACTGCTGTATCTGAATGAAGTTCCAAGCCAATTTCGCCATCAACCTTGATGCTCATAAAAGTTAGCTACAAGTGACTATCAGTCCAAAAATCCATTCTGCAATTGTTGTTTACTATCGCTGCTCTGTTAATGTTCAAAACGTAAGGTTCGCTGCCATTATCTGGGGCGCAGCTATGTTATCCCATAAAATCACCTTCACAAGGCATTTTATCATTGTTATTAGCATTATCATTTGTGTTGTATTCCTTCCTCTACACTTTTTTGTTTTTATGACTATGGTGAAGCAAATCAAGATATGCTAGCCTTTTCCTTTGCTGTTTCTAAATTTTCAACATGAAAGTAAGTTTTTATTGATTCAATATATTTATTAAATGAGTCTTGAACCCATGATTTGTATTTTGATATTGTATTTTTATTTTGCACATTTATTAGAGTATCCAAAAAGTCGACAAAAACTTCATTTACTTTTTTGTTGTTATCTCTAAAGTGGTTGGCTAAATTAGCTTGCATTGATAAAAAGTCAGGGCTTAGTGTTGTGCAGCGTAATGCTTCCATCTCTTTATCTTTTGCATAAGGGTTAAAGATAATATCAAGATTAACTTTGCCTTTTAAGTCTATAATTGTTTGAGCTTGTTCGCCGGAAATATCTTTAACCCCAATTGCAAATTTAGGTTTTTCCGATTTTCCCAAAATAACAAGATTATTAACAAATTGAGATATTTCCTTTTGTTCTTTTTGAATTACTTTAAATGAATTTATTCCGTTTATTTTCTTTTCCATCAAGGTAAAAACATTGTTAACTCTCGCTTGTGACCATGTAAAATCTGCCACCATTTCTTTGGCCCATGGTTGAATTTTTTTCCATACCGGTTTAGAGGAAAGCCCCTCTAAAATTTGTTCTGCTTCTGATAAATTTTTTTGAGCACTATTCTTATTATTTTTTGATTTTATTAATTTAAATTCTCCATACTGCGTGGCTAGACGAAGGTCTCTATACCCGTTGCTAAACGCTACACATTTTAGTGCCAATTTTATCTTTTCTTCTTCAGAAATTTCTATTTCGTTTTCTTTTGAAATTTTTTCGCTATCCCTAACAAATATAGGGTTAAACCAAATTCCAACATGTTTTGAGATATTTTCACGCAGAGTTTGGGCCTGTTCCCCTGTAATATTGATAATTTCATTAGAATTATTAACATGCAATTTAAACGCTAGCCCACTTCCACTTCCATTTTCATAATCAACGTCAATATTTTTTAGAAAGTTTATTAATGTCCATTCATTCATCAAATCTGATTCACTATTATCAGAACTTACGGCATTAACTAATTCGTCTACTTTTTCTTGTGTCCATTTCAATCTAAAGGTTCTTTGTGCAAACATATTTAAATTTGATTCTAATCCTTTCGAAATGTATTCATTAAAATACCTATAGCAATCCTTAAAATTTGTTTGCAGCCAATTCGGAAGGTTATTTAACTTTGACGATTGCATCATTTCCTTGAGGTCATTTGCAAAAGCCCTTACACTTTCCTTTGCCTTTTCTACATTTTCCTCACATTTGCCATATTTATTCGAATAATTCTCCATTTTTCCTGATATATAACCGCCGCTAAACATTACACATCTTGATAATTCCTTAATGTGGTCGCTAGTATTGGGGTTATAGACAACATTTGAACAATATGCCAAGCTATGGAACTTTTTAGCCACATCACCTTTAATAGAGACATTGCCAACCTTAAACGTCATTTCTTGTGCATCAGGAACAACTTCAGCATCGTCAAAAAAGTCGTACAGTTCTTGTCTGAGTTTTGGAGGAAGTTTATTTTCTCCATTAAATGAGCCCAAATTATTATATAAATCTTGCACTCTTTTACTTGTCCACTTAGATGTATTTTGATTATCTTCTTCCTCTGTGATGTCTCCAGGTTTTGCCATATTGTCATTGTCTTTTTTGCTGTTATTATTGAATGTCTGCTCGTCTTCATTTTCTATTGTAGACTCCGCTTGAGGTTGGGGTTGCGGTTTTTCATTTTCTGTTGAGACTTGAGCTGGGTTTTGACTTGATTTTGGAGAACTAGGTGCACTTTCATTATCTGAAGAAATATTTTTAGCCTGTACCGATTTTTCAACGTCTGAGTCATTGCTTGCAGTTTCTATTTCAGTATCAGTTTTATCGTCTTTTTCATCTGGTTCATTTTTATTTAGTACCTTTTGAGCTACTTGGGGTGTTATGGTCATGTAGTCGCCTGTTTGGGCAGATTCGTCATTATCACTAGAGGAAGAGCCAAGTGAAAAGTCTTCGTTGCCTGATGAAAAATCTTCAGTTTTTTTATTATCTGACGAAGTTTTTTTAACCAACTTTTCTTCATTTTCTTTTCTTGGCGAAGGTACATTAATTGCAAATGGTGATGTTTTATTCGTAGTATCTAGATTATTTTGATTTTTTCCGGTATTAAGACTTTTGGGTGCATCGTTTAACCATTCAGAATTTCCTTTTGCAAAATCAAACAAGAAGCTATCTAAATTTTTTGTAGGTGAGGTTGAACCTATTACCAACTTTTCTGTTTGCTGATTTTTATCATTTAATTCAGGGTTTTCTTTCGTGAAATTCTTCAAAAATGCATCTATTTTCGGTGTAAATGAGTGATTATTAGAAGCTGATGTTGAATCTGTTACCAATTTTTCTGTCCACTGATTTTCATCTTGCTTGGTGTAGCCTTTAATATTATTTTCATCAGCCTGTAACGATTTTTCAACGTCTGAGTCATTGCTTGCAGTTTTATCCGCAGCTTTATTTGTGCTGTCTTTTGCAGCATTTTGCTTACTTGCGTCGTCATTGTTGTTATTGGCATCAGAAGAATCATCGCTCAATAAATCCCATTTTTGAACTTCAATATCATTCCACTTTTTATATGAATTTTCTTCCAAATTAATAAGTTCATTTTCAAGGTTTTCAAGGCCGTCTGAAATCTCTTCTAAATTTGAGTTGATGATGGTTGCTGTTTCCTCTTTGTCTTTAACTACTTCTTCATCCTCTTCACTTGAAGAATCTTCACTATTGTTGTCTTTAGTATCTGCTTTTTTATCAGTTTGCTCGTCAGATTTTTGGGGCGTTGTGCTTTCATCTCTTTCGTTATCAGATTGATTGGCAGCGTTATCCGACATTGCCTTTTGAGATATTTTAGGCGTTTTGCCACTAAGAAATTTAATATTATCTTTATCGTCGTTTAATTCATTTTGACTACTTTGTTCATCTTCGTGTTCGCTATAAAAGTCACTAGCTGAACTAGAAAGGCCATTATCAGAATTTAAATTGCTTAAAGATGATTTCTTGTCGTCCATAATGTTACTAGATGCTTTTTTTGCATTTTTAGCTATATTTTCTTCACCATTAACATCTGGTTCTTCAGGTATTGTATAAACCTCCTCGCTTTCTGACTTTGCATTATCGATGTTGCTTGAAGGCTTTTCATCACTTAAATCTTTTAGTTTAGATTCTGGCTCTTCAACCGTAGTTATAGTCACGTGCTTTTCTGAATTTTCTTCCTTAGATTCGCTGTTTTCTATCGCGTCAGGAGACAAATTTGCTTCGCTTTCTTTTGAAACAACTTCATTGTCATTGTCAGTATTATTTTCTTCTTTTCCATCATTTTCATCTGCCGCTTCAGTATCAGATAAGTTTTCTTTAGGATTACCTTGATCCAATACTTCTTTGGCTATTTGTTTAACTACCCCACTTGCATCTTCTGAGGCACCTTTATCTTCTTCGGTAGAAACAAGGTTTTCTTCGTCCGACGAAATTTGTTCCAATAAACTTTTTTCAGTTTTTTCACCACTATTATATAGATTTTCTAAGTTTTCATATTGTTTATCAGAGATCTCCGGTGGTTTGGCTTCATTTGGCATTTCATCATTATTAGTGTTTTCCGTCTTCTTGCTCTCTTCTTTACTCTTACTTTCATCTTCAGGCAAAACAGGACTTGCTGGAGTGGCAGAGTTTGCTTTATTTTTTTTCTGCTTGCTCAGCTTTTTCTTCTGCATTAATTTCTTCTCGAGTTGCATTGCATCTTCATTTGAAGCGTCAACAAGATTTGATGCTTCTCCGTTATCCTTATCTAGATTTTCTTCTGCGCTCGTGAGAATTATTGCTTCATCTGTGTTGCCGTTTTCAGCAGACGTATCCAAATCTTTATCTGCTTTATTTTTACCACTGTCTTCTTTGGAAATTTTATCTGAGTCTACAAACTCTTCAGATTGATTTTTTAGCAAGTTTTGGACATTTTTATCCGACATTTCCTTACTGTTGTTTATGGAACCGCTAGAATCAGCTGAATTTTCAGCCTCTTTATTTTCTCCATCAAATAAATTTTTAGTTTCCTCAGTTTCTACTTTAGGCTGCTTATCCTCATTTTTAGAAGAGTCAACATTTGTCTGTTCCGGTTTTGCCTCATCAGCAACCGAAGTTATAGATATTACTCCTTTGGGCTCTTTTTTTAGATTTTCTTTGCCATCAGACACAAAAGGCGCAGTTATTAATTCTTTTGCTTCTGGCTCTTTAGGTTCTTGTTTTTTTACTTTATCAACCTTCTTAGAGTTGGTATCGCTGTTAATAACAGGAACTATTGGTGTATTTCCTTTTTCCTCCTTTACTTCATCTTTTCTACGATTTTTGTTTTTTTCCTGTCTTTTTTTCAAATCTTCTTCTTTTTTTCTTTTCTTTTTGTCTCTCTTTTTATTAGCATCATTTTGTTCTTTTTCTGTTTTTATTCTTAGAGCTTGTAATTTTGGGTCATTTTTTGATTTGTCTTCTTGTTTTTGAGATTCAGTGTTAGATTTTTTGTGGCTATTACTATCGTCATCATTTTTAGTATTAACTTTCGAGGCAGCTATTCTCGGTTTTGTTGGCTTGCCGCTGTTGTCGTCGTCATCACCGCTATCACTACTGCTATGACTGTGCTTATTTTCACTAGACTCGTCTTCCTCTTCACTGCTGTCAATATTCAATTTGTTTTCATCGCTATCTGCAGCGGTGTTAACAAAAGGTATTTCTTTACAAAATAGTTGTTTGGCATTTTTTAATTTTTCTTCACTAATATTTGGGCAGTCATCCGGCTTTGAAAAATCAATCTGGTCAGGATTTTCACTATTCCAGCTCAACGTACAAACGTAATCATCAACATATAAATTCATGGTTGCAGATGTTACTTTAAACCTATCCTTTGTATCATTCTTCTGTTTTAACACAAGCGGGACTAATACATAGGGGTTTGTCCCAGGCTTTTTTAATGTAGAATTTTTGGATAGATTTTTTACAGCTAAATCAATATTATTTGTAATTTCATCACTAGATATTAAAATAGTATTTAACTGTTTTTTGGGGAGTTTATTATCATTATTTTCATCACAAGATAAGAACGATTTTATCATTTCTTCTTTAATAAATTGCTGAGTTTCCGCAGAATATTTATTTATGTCAAGTTTATTAGAATTACCAATCCCCAAAGAGAAGCCAATACTATAATCTTCAAAAGCACCAGTACAGTTTATTCTATCTTTTAAATCCTGAAGTTGCTCATCAGAGATTTCATTAGCACCTTGTGGTTGTGCAGCGGCCCTGACAGCACTTGCAGCATCCGCGTCAGGTGGCGGGTCTCCAGGATTTACATTTTGTGCTTGCGCTGCAGTGTTGCCTGTAAAACCAATCCAGCCCAAAAATCTGTCAGCAACAGCATAAGCAAGAGCTGTTGCGCCTAACCCAATTTTTTTGAAATCCCACCAGCTAGATTTTTCAACAGTTTCTTTAACCATATTCAATGGCCCATAGTTAAATGCAAGTGGATTATCAACCTCAGCAACTTCTTTAGCAACACTTATTGGGCCACCAGCTTCAAAGGAATTCTTACCAACTTCGGCTAATGAATTGAGTGCTCCTTGAGCAGCAGTCGAGGCTAAATTAATTGCGTCCGAGGCACCTTGCTGTGTTAATGTGTTTGCGGCAAATTGTGTGCCTTCTCCAAGAGCCTCTAAATTTGCAGAAAGCATTCCGTTACTACCAGTAACTGTTTTGGCAAATGTCGGAGCATCCCCAATAATTCTGTAGAATAAATTTTTGGCTGAAGCCCAAATTCCTCCACCTTCGGTTTTAGCTTGATGCCAAAAGTTACTAAATATGTCTTGTTGTAAAGTTTGACGCAATAATTCCAAATTTTCTTTCGTCGGTGGAGTAAATGTGTTTTCAACAATTTCAGCTGTTTCTACAGGATTTTTAAGGAACATACCACTTGCCGCTTTTGTCATATTTTCTGCTGTGTTTGAAATGGAATTTGTAGTTATATTAGCAGAAAATTTAGGAGCATCGACATTATTTGAAGAAAATAAATTTCTAATGTAATTAACTGTCTTATTAAATATTTCGCTTAAAGGGACGCCATTATTAAACAAGCTTACAACATAAGCTTTTACCGTGCTATATATAACATTACCGTACGTATATCCCAAGTAAGCAAGTGCCGCATCAGCGATAAGCGCACTAGCCCAGTACACTGTTCTCTGCCAGTTAAAAGATGAGGTTACTGTTGGCGTCTCATTCTTATGAATAACGTCTTTAATACCTTTATTTACACTATTTTTAGCCTCAATTAATTTTTTTGCCTTTACAATAAATTTTGTAGCAGGCTCAAACTGAGCTCCCATCATTTTACGATATTCTGTAAAATCAGGGCTATCTATCAACTCTTGCCATGTGTCTACCATGTTTTGCATCATATCTAAACTGTAATAGCCCATATTGTCTGCAAAGTCAAGCAAGCTTTCTGGATCTTTGTTTGCTAATAAAGTTTTTGCTAGAGCGTTAAATTTATCATTTTCATTAGCAAAACGAAATAAATAGTTATATTTTTGTTTTGCATAGTCAAAAAGTGTTTCAGCGATTTCGTCGTCAATGTGTACACCGTTAACAAATGTACCTTCTTTAGTGACTTCGGAGTTGCGATAAAAATTAATTAAAGTCATTTCTTTTTCGTTCTCAATTTCTTTATTTCCAAAATCATATACATTGCATTTACTTTTTAAGTAGTTAGCTAATTCTTCAAAATTTTCTGCGGATAATTGTCTACGAACCTCGTCCGTCTCAGGATTAAGGGGAACAGGTTCTGACTTTAATTCCTGTTCTTGTTTCTGCTCCTGCTCAGATTGAGATTTTTGTTTAGGTTCAGCCTCCTGTTTCTGCTCAGGCTCCTGTTCGGGCTCTGGTTCAGGCTCAGGTTCGGCTTCCTTTTTCTGTTCAGGTTCCTGTTTTTGATCCTGCTCAGATTGAGGTTCCTGCTTCTGCTCAGGTTCGGCCATTGGATCAAATACGTCCTTTGCAGATGCATTAGAAGTATTAGGCGCAAGATTATCTTTGTCATCAACAGGATTAACGTCTGGTTTAAGTTCATTTTCAGACTCATTCACGTTGTTTACAGATTTATTACCAGAATCAACCATGTCATTATTAACGACTGGCTCTGGTTCCGGCTCAGGCTGCGGTTCTGGCTCTGGTTCTGGCTCTGGTTCAGGTTCAGGCTCTGGTTCCGGTTCCGGTTCGGGCTCTGGTTCTGGTTCCGGCTCTGGTTCTTGTTTCTGCTCCTGCTCAGATTGAGATTTTTGTTCAGGCTCATCTTCCTGTTTCTGCGCAGGCTCAGATTCCTGTTTCTGCTCAGGCTCAGGTTGCGGTTCGGGCTCTGGTTCCGGCTCTGGTTCTTGTTCTTGTTTCTGCTCCTGCTCAGATTGAGATTTTTGTTTAGGTTCAGCCTCCTGTTTCTGCTCAGGCTCCTGCTTTTGATCAGGCTCAGATTGAGGTTCCTGCTTCTGCTCCTGTTTAGCCTTCGGATCAACTAAGTCCTTTGCAGATGTATTAGAAGTACTAGACACAGGATTATCTTTGTTAGCTGGCTCAACCTTGTCATCAACAGGATTAACGTCTGGTTTAACTTCATTTTCAGACTCATTCGTGTTGTTTACAGGCTTATTACCAGGCTCAACTCCGTCATTATTAACACCTGGCTGCCCAGGCGCAGATGCCGGGGTAACTACGTTTGTTTTTGTATTAGGTGTAGGCTCCAGTTGCGGCGCTGGTTCCGGTTTAACATTGTTATTAACAACGGGAGTCGGCGTAGGTGTAGGCTCATTTTGCGGTTCCGAGGAAAAAGATTTTACCGAATTATTTTGTGAAATTTCACTTCCGGTCGGCACAGAATGCTCAGATGAAACTTCTGTTGGCGTACTGAATTGTGGCTGATTTAAATTTTCTGCATCGCTTTGTAACCCAGCTGAAGCCACACTTCCGTTCTGGGCTGATCCACGACGGCTACTGAGGCCAGGTCTAATTGAGCTGTTCCTTTGAGACCTGCTTGCGGCCATATTTTTATTGGCCTTTTTGCTTGACTTTTTCTTGGGGTCGGCCTTTTTTTCGCTAGATTTATCTTTTTGACGGTCGGTTTTGGCTTTTGCAGAAGCCTTCGCACCATCACTTTTGCCTTGGCTTGTTTGCGAGGTACTATCGCTATTTTGAGTGGTTTCCTGCGCTACGTTTTCAACTAACTTAAAATTGCTAACGCCAATAGCCAAAGGAAGAGAACTGAAAAATGCAAGCATCCCTGCCAACAGGAAATTTTGGAAGGAGCCCCCGCCACTCACGTTTAGCAAGTCTTCGTCGCTTAGCTCGGATATTTGCGCCCTTACGTAGTTCAAAAATTCCTCTGGCGTAAAATCTATCCCGTTTTTCTGCGCAAGCGGGATAATTTCATCCTTGACAAATTGTGCTTCGTCGAAAACTTTATCTTTTTGTTGTAATTTATCTTTAATTTTAATTAGTTCTTTCGCAGTATTTTCATTACTTTTTACTAACCCAAAGAACTTTTCCACATTTTCAACTGACACTATCCACACCACCTTTTCTTTAATCGCATCTAATTTATAAAATATATACATATATAGACTATCATAAAATTTATTTTTTGTCAATAATTTTACAGTTTGCAGATTTTTTAAAACTTCTGTTTCGATAGTTGCCCTGTTTTAGCGGAATATTAAATCAATTGAGATTTTATAGTGAAACCCCCGCGTTTATCAGAGAAAAATAATTTTAATGAGGACAATGCGCTGTAGCCCGAGGCTTAAACACATACAAAAATCAAACACAAAATTAAACTAATTTGAATATATTGACAATAAAAATTTTTGCAGTAAAATATTAATAAAAATACAAATGAATGGGGGATAAAAATGTTAAATATTGAGAATAAGGTCCTGTGCAAAAAATTTGCGAGTATATTTTTTTCGGGCGTGGTTGTGTTAAATTTGTCTTTCCCTGCGAGGTTTTCAGCTGCTGCGCCAAACATTGAGACGCAAACTGAGCAAAGTCAAGAGTACACGCAAGATGACGCGATCCATCTAAAAGCTTTGAATACATATTTAGCCAGTGACGGGGAGCCTCTTCAAAAGAGGGCTGCCCACGACGAAAAGCAAATTTTGGCACCAATTCTCTCGCACCAGTTTAAAATAGGCGACAACGCAAATTTTGACGGTGCAAGTAGCGCCCAACTAGATTTGTTCGAAGGTGACAATTTAGATCAGGCTTTGCTGGGCGTCATAGACGCATTGGTAAACGTAAGCAAGGCTGATAGCCACAAATATAGCCATTTTAAGGGGATTTTGAACAGTCCGGCCCTGATGAACACTTTTGGCGACATAATAGTTTGCCTTACCGACGGGGCTTCGGACTTGCAGCTTAAGCGGATCCAGATTATATCTTATTTGGCCGCGGCAGAAGAAGCTATGGCGAGCGCTAACTTAAGCGGCAACCAATTTCTCGGCTTCATTACGTCTGCCAAAAACGCATATGAACTTCTCGTTTCTAGGGCGCTTGCGAGCCGGATTATTGAGGAAAATCGAGTAGAAATTGAGAAACGGATGGGCAGTGAGGGCACATCTGCCGAAGTTGCGCTTAATTTAAATGTGAATTCTGGCGTGCTGGAGCCGAAACTCAGCTTTGGAGTGAATGTAAACGAAGGTGGGTCGGAGAAAAATTTTTATCGGATCAACAGAAGTGGCAATTTTGGTGGATCGGTTGCTTTTGGGTTACCTAAAAGTGCAGATCTTTCGCTAAATGGCAAACTTGAGTTGGCGCAAGTGTTGGTCTGTCGCTCTTTGGAGCAATTTTTGGACAGCAACTCCAAGTTTAGTTCGACGATTTATAAACGCGCCCCCAAAATCAACGATATCGCAAAGGCTAGAAGGCAGATGCAAGACCACGAGCGGATCGTGCTATCGAACTTTAGGACGTCGATGGAATTTTATTTGAAGCTTTTAGGGGTGGTGTCGCAAAGCGCCCAACTAGCCGCGCCCAAGGTAACAAAGGCATCTATGGCAAACAAAGAATTCACTGTTCAGGCTACGGCGGGGCTTTCTGCCGATTTAAAGGCGCTCGCTAAGGCTGGAATCAGCGCCAAAGCTAGTGGCACGGGCGGATACACGACCACTCTGGTGTACCACAACTACTTGAGCCTGATTAATGCGGACTGCTCGCCTTCTACGGTCGGTGGGTCGACCGAAAAGATAATCAGTAAGCTTAAAACCGCCGACTTTCCCATTGTTATCGAGTGCAGAGCTCATCTGTTAAACAAAGCCAGCGGACAAGCCATTGCCACGCTCGCAAGCCGAGTGAAGGGCGACTTAACTGCGTATAATCAGTGTTTGTCCGTTATTGCAAACGAGCACGCCACCAAGAAGGAAAAGGCCGATGCAAAGCGCCTTAAGCACGCTATAGAGAGACGCTGGCTGTCCCAAAACGCTACCGGACGGCTCAACATGCTGAAGGCGGCTGTCTCTGTAGCTTCCATGCTTAGAGGCGCCTGCGATTTTAGCGATAACGAAGAATTGCAAAAATTGTTTTACGACTTGTATTTTCAGATATCCGAGCTGGAAAAGGTTCAGGCGTTGACCCGCTCCATAGTGCCAACAAAACGGTCTGCAGAGTTTTTTACAACTCACAAAGCCACGTCCTACGGCATTGAGGGTGCCTTCGATTTTGAAATCCCTGTGATTGGCAAGTCAACCGCAAAAATTTTATACGACGTGACCAACTCTGAATTTGGCGACGAAACCAGCAAAGACCTCACGTTTGTCGTCAAGCTGCCCGTGCACAACAACAATATCATCGGCCAGCAGGCTTTTCAAAAAACTCTCGACGAAGTGCAAAAAAGGTTGGCGCAGTCGCCCAACGAGACCGTGCAGACGATAAACAAAGGCGTTGAATCGCTGGGCGAAAAATTTTGCCCGATGCTAAAAAATCTCAATTATAAAACGAAGGAACCTCTTTACAAAAAGCTTGCAAAAAAAATCCCCAAAAAGTATGCCCAGATCACCATTGAGCTCACTCAAACGCCAACATGCAGCAACTTTAGCTTGCCTTTGCCTGGCGAAGAAACCATCTGCAATCGTTCCCAAATTTGGGTGCTAAAGCGCGTAGTTGCGACCGAGATAAAAACACTAAAAGCAGAAGACTTAGGCGCAGGGCTAGCTTCGGCCAGCACGGCGGGGGAAGTTAATAAAAATTCCAATGTGATTGGGACAAATTCGCTGGTATTTTTAGCAAGCAAGTTCAATAATATCGCAAAAGGGCTGCAGGATCGAGCAGATCAATGTGGCGTCATAAGTGAGCTATGGTCAGACTTTAAAACCGAGCAAGAAGATCAGCTAAAAAAGCTTTTCGTGAATATCGGTAATAGCGAGAGCAACGCGCGCTACGAGCTGCAGTGCATGTATAATAATGTTAAGTTAAACAATATAAACAATACTGTTGATGAGGCTTTTTTGAATTTTTTGAGTGCTTGCAAAGACTTTTCGGGCGATTCTTCTGAGGAAAATTACGCTAAAGCCTCTAACTTTATGGACGATGTGTTGCAATTAAATTTTGAATATAGCTACGTGCCAAGCTATAATCGCTTGCATTCACTATAAAAATTGGGGCGTGGTTGTGATTAAATCAAAAAGGGACTTATAAAGTCTCTTTTTTTATGGTATATTTATGGTAAGCCATTTTGTTTTACATTCAGCAAAGGAGACTCGCGCCATGAGTGACGGGATGCAGACGATTCAGTGGTTCCCTGGCCATATGACGAAGACTAGACGGAAAATCGCAGAAAATTTAAAGCTTATAGACATTGTTGCCGAGATCGTTGATGCCAGGATTCCGCAGAGTAGCAGAAACCCCGACATTGATGCGTTGGTTTTGAATAAGCCAAGGATTATTATTTTGAACAAGTCGGACATTGCGGACCCTCAAAAAAACCGAATTTGGCTTGATTATTACAAAAAGCAGGGTATCACTGCGATTTTGGTTGACTGCAAGTCGGGTAAGGGCGTTAATTTGTTTGTGCCGACCGTTAAGAGTATTCTTAAAGACCAGCTGGAACGAGCTTCGCACAAAGGCCTCAACAAGAGTGTGCGCGTAATGATCGTTGGGATCCCGAATGTGGGGAAGTCTTCTTTTATTAATCGCCTATCTGGCGGCAAAAAGGCGAAGGTTGAAGACAGACCTGGCGTTACGATGGGCAACCAGTGGTTTTCCATATCTAAGGATGTTGAATTGCTCGATACTCCGGGTATTTTGTGGCCCAAATTTGACGATATGCTCGTAGCAGAAAAATTGGCGTTTACCGGCGCAATCAAAGATAACGTTTTGGACGTAGAGCAGCTTGCGGCCAGGCTTTTAACGTGTTTGGCGGCGGACTATGCGAAAAATTTGGTCAAGAGATATAAACTTGAAAACAGCTGCGTAGTGGGAAAGTCCGGGCTAGAGGTTTTGGAGGTTATTGCGAAAAAGCGCGGAATGCTACTTTCTGGCGGAAAAGTTGACACCGAACGAGCCGCTATAATGGTCTTAGACGAATTTCGGGCGGCGAAGCTAGGCCGAATAACGCTGGATTAACTTTGATTTTAGGGGTTTAATAAATTTTGATGAAGACGAAAATCGAGAAAGACTGGCTTTTATACGAAAGAGAAGCTCAAAACAACGGATATAACGCGGTTTGTGGCGTGGACGAAGCTGGCAGAGGACCTTTGGCCGGACCTGTTTTTGTGGCTGCTGTCATTTTGCCGCAGGGGCTGGCCATTGAGGGCATTGATGACTCTAAAAAGCTTAGCGAAAAGAAGCGAGAAGCCTTATACGACGAGATAAAATCGCTTGCGGTCGCGTTTAACGTGGCTTTTGCAACGGAAAAAGAAATCGACGAGGTTAACATTTTGAATGCAACATTTCTTGCGATGAAGCGCGCTGTGGACGGCTTAAGCTTGCGGCCAGACCTTGTGCTCGTTGATGGCAACAGGGCCCCGGCCTTAGGGCTGCCTACAAAGACGATAGTTAAAGGAGACTCTTTGTCGGTGTCGATTGCGGCGGCGTCTATCTTGGCTAAGGTTGAGCGCGACAGGCGGATGAAAAAGTTAAGCGAGAAATACCCGGATTATGGATTTGAAAAGCACAAGGGCTACGGCACAAAAATGCATGTTGAGGCCATCAAAAGGCACGGCCCGGCGGATGTACATAGGAAGAGCTTTTTGAAAAAGATTTTGGGTGAGTGACGCATGTTTGACAGCTTGAAGATGGGGAAGAAGGGCGAGGATGTTGCTGTTTGCTACCTTGAAAGTCGCGGATACAAGATTCTTGGCCGAAACTACCGCATCAGGTACGGGGAAATTGACATTATTGCTGAAAAGGGAGATTGCATTGTATTTGTTGAGGTGAAGACCCGGCGCGCGGGGACGCCATTTATCGCTGCTGAGGCTGTTGACACGATCAAACAGAAAAAAATCATAAAAACTGCGATGATGTATCTGTCGCAGACTGGTGCGGGGTTGCAGCCTCGCTTTGATGTAATCGCGGTTTTGTTTGATAAAAAACTTGGCCGATGCGATTATACGGTCGATCACATAGAAAATGCCTTTGAAGGAGTTGACTTTTTTGAAACTTTTTGACTTGCACTGCGACACGCTGCTTCGCGCGCTCGACGAGAACGGCGGGATTGTTGACAATGATTATCAGCTTTCGGTTTTGCGCGGCCGTAAATATGAGGCTTGGGCGCAGTGTTTTGCGGTTTGGATCCCGGATGAATACCGTGGGGATGCGGCGATTTCTCTTTTTAAACGCGCAAATCAGCTGTTTGATCGGGAAATTCAGGAGAATTCGGGGCTTATCTGCAAATGTAAAAATGCTGACGACATAAAAAACGCGGTGGATACTCACAAGTGCGCGGCGATTTTGACCGTGGAGGGCGGAGCTGCGCTGGCTGGAGACATCCGGAACCTTGATTATCTGCATGACTGCGGCGTTAAGATGATGACGCTTACTTGGAACGGCAGTTGCGAGATTGGTGGCGGTTCTTTGGCTAAGGCCCCAAACGACGGGATCACTGAATTTGGAAAGGACGTTGTTCGGCGTATGGCTGAGCTTTCTATCGCTATTGATATCTCTCACGCGAGTGATACTCTCTTTTATGACGTTGCAAGTGCTGTGGATGCCCCGCTTGTTGCCAGCCATTCGAATTCTCGCGCGGTTTGTCTACATAGGAGGAACCTGACTGACGAGCAATTTAGCGTTATTAAGGTCCGCGGGGGGCTGGTTGGCCTTAATTTTGCTAGACAGTTTCTCTCGGATGGCGACTCTGCTAGTGGTTATGACATTTTACGTCACGCCGAGCATTTTTTGGCACTGGGCGGAGAAAAGGTCATTTGCTTGGGGACGGACTTCGACGGCGCAGATGTTATCAGCGATGTGCCCTGCGTTGAGCGCATGGACGTTCTTTATGAGCTTTTTTTGAAGCATAATTACAGCGAGGACCTGGTTGAGGACATATTTTTTAACAACGCGTTTGACTTTTTTGCGCGCCTGGGCTAGGCTAAACTGAGGTTGATTTGGGAGGTTTGCGGGATGTCGCTTTACGCGATAGCGGATTTGCACTTGTCCTTAGGCACGAATAAGCCGATGGACATTTTTGGCGGGTGGGACAATTACGTTGAGCGCCTTAAAAAGAACTGGGAAAGCACCGTAAAGGCCGATGACACGGTGGTTGTTGCCGGAGATATCTCTTGGGCGATGCGGTTAAATGAGACTTTTGAGGATTTTACATTTATTGAATCACTGCCCGGAAAAAAGATATTTTTGAAAGGGAACCACGACTATTGGTGGACTACACGTAAGAAGATAGAGGATTATCTTTTTGCGAATAATTTTAATTCGATTTCAATATTATTTAATTCGGCCGCAGTTGTGGGCGATTTTGCGATTTGCGGGACTAGGGGATGGTCGTATGACTGCAGCTCGCAGGAGGATATCAAGATTTTGAACCGCGAAGTTGGCCGCCTTACGCTTTCTATTGAGCAAGCCCAAAAATATAACTGCGAAATTATCGCCTTTTTGCACTATCCGCCGGTGTTCTCTGGCTATGAATGCACCGAGATAATTGATGTTTTGCGCAAGCACAATATAAAAAAGTGCTACTATGGCCATATTCACGGCAAGCGCATCGCCAAAAAGGCCGTCATTGGCTTATATAAAGGCATCGATTTTCATATGATATCTTGCGACCAGGTCGGCTTTTCGCCCGTTTTGGTTTCGTGAGGATTTATTTTAAAAAAGTGTAGAAATTTTATTTTTTTTGTGGTATAATTAATAGAGATATCTGCATTTTTTGGGAGGATAATAATGAGTTTAAAAACGTCGAACAAAGTTGAGCAAAATCGCTATGAATTAGAGGTTGAAGTTAGCGCAGAGGATTTTTCTAACGCTGTTGATAAAGTCTTTAAGAGGAATGTTAAACGGATTTCGATCCCTGGTTTTAGAAAAGGTAAGGCCCCACGGGCTTTTATTGAGAAATATTATGGCGAAAATGTTTTTTACGAGGACGCTATAAAAGATGTTTACCCTGGCGCCTTGCAGGACGCGATTGACGAAGCTGGTTTAGATGTTATCAATGATAACATCGATTTTGACTTGATTAACGCTGGCAAGGATGGGTTTGCTTTTAAGGCTGTTGTCACTGTTAAGCCGGAGGTTACGATTGAAAATTATAAGGGTATTGAAGTTAAGCGCAAGTCGGTTAGAGTCACTAAAGAGGATGTTGACAAGGAGATTGAACGAGTTAGAGAGCGAAATTCTAGGCTAGTTACTGTTGATGGCCGTGTTGCCGAAAGTGGAGATATCGTTGTCTTTGATTTTAAAGGGTTTATTGATGGTGAACCTTTTGCCGGTGGCGAGGCCGAGAATTATACTTTGGAGCTTGGTAAGGGGCAGTTTATTCCGGGTTTTGAGGATCAATTAGTTGGCCACAAGCAAGGCGAAGAGTTTGATATTGACGTTACTTTCCCGGAATCTTATCAGGAAGCCTCTTTAGCTGGGAAGCCTGCTGTTTTTAAAATCAAGTTGCATGAGGTTAAGAACCGAGAATTACCGGAACTTGACGATGAATTTGTGAAGGACGTTAGCGAATTTGATACTTTGGATGAGTACAAGGAGTCTATCAAAAAGCAGCTTAAGGACTTG
Source organism: uncultured Eubacteriales bacterium (assembly GCA_948823415.1). Taxonomy (GTDB): domain Bacteria; phylum Bacillota; class Clostridia; order Oscillospirales; family Acutalibacteraceae; genus CAG-557. Next base: position 691 of record CAQKRU010000017.1, on the reverse strand, counting down.
AAACAAAAAGAGTCTGATATTGATGCCGATGACCAGATGATTGACAAGACAGTTGAGCTTTTGCAGGCGGAGATTCCTGAGGTTATGTTTGAGAACAAGGTTGAGGATTTGATTCATGACTTTGCTTATAAGCTGAAGGCGCAGGGGTTAACGCTGGAGTCTTATCTTAAATATACTGGAATGGATGCTGCTGCTTTGAAGGCTCAGTTTCGGCCTCAGGCCGAGCGCCAGGTTAAGCTGAGACTTGCTCTTGACAAAATTGCTGAACTTGAGGGGCTGTCGGCTACTGCTAAGGAAATTGAGGAAAAATACAAAACTCTTGCTGAGCAATATAAAATGGATGTTGCGCAAATTAAGAAAATTATCAATGAAAAAGACTTACTTGGCGACATTGCGGCGGAGAAAGCTGTGGACTTTTTGCGCGAGAACTGTGTGAGCAAATAATTTAATTATTTTGAATAAGACGATTAAATTTTGTTAATTATTTAAGATGTCTGTTTATTTTTGAACGGAGGGGTTTAGTTGGATAAATATTTGGGCGATAATGTTAGTAGAATGAGCTTGGTGCCTTATGTTGTGGAGCAAACCAGCCGTGGTGAGCGCTCTTATGACATTTATTCTCGGCTTTTGAACGATAGAATCGTTATGCTGACTGAGGAAGTTAACAACACGACTGCTAGCTTGGTTGTTG
>CAQKRU010000016.1 GCA_948823415.1 uncultured Eubacteriales bacterium | reverse complement strand
ACTGCTCCCAATACTATACACAACCGTAGAAACCCCTACAACCGTACCATCTATAAGCATCAAGATTTTGCCCACTGGGATGTGCGGGATATGTATCTTTGTCAAAGTCGCCAAAAAATCTGTTCCGCCAGTAGCAGCGCCACGGGTAAATATTAACCCAAGCCCAATGCCTCCGCTTATGCCCGCCAAAATCGCTGCGATCATCATGTCGCCCTTATATTCCGGCAAAATAGGTACAGTCAAGTCTGCAAAAACGTTCAGCGCCACCGTTGCAAACAGATTCTTTATTAATCCGCGCCAGTTTAGCTCTGCAAAAGCCCACAAAAATATAGGAATATTAATAAGCAAGCAAAAAAGGCCTTTAGGAAAGCCCGTCAAGTCGCCAACCAGCTGTCCAATACCAATAACTCCACCCGGAGAAATATTGTTGGGGTCGGTAAAACAATTTATCGAAATCGCGTACACAAAGCACCCCAGCAAAATCACAAAAATGTCCTGCGCCCACCCCATCGCACTCGCGCCCTTAAGCCTATTCATAATAACACAACCAATCTTAGTTTATCTTAAATTTATTTTCAAATTTTTTCAATTAAGCCCAAAATCTCTCGAACCCTCAGTATGTCACCCTTTAAATAAATATATCCAATCAAAGCCTCTAGCCCCGTCGCGGTATGATACGCTTCGTTCGTTGCATTCTTTGGCGTGTGGTAAGTATGCGCATTTCTGCCTCGCTTAAAAACTGTCAACTCTTCCTCTGTCAGTTTTGGCATTAAGGCGTCCATAAGCTCTGCCTGGGCCTTGCAGCAAACTTTCTCCACCTTCATCCTATGCAGCTTCCCGACCGGGCAATTGCCACTGCAGACGAGCCATTCTCGCACAAACAGCTCATACACACCGTCGCCCACAAACGCCAAATTCAGCGGGCTCAGCGCCTTATAATCGCATTCACCGTTATATAGCCGTTCCAAGTCTCTCCCCCCAGCGCTACTCTAAAAATTCAAACTCAAAATCATAAATGCTCACGGTGTCGCCCTGCTTTATGCCGGCATTTTTTAGTTTCTCTAGCACACCAAAAATTCCAAGCATCTTGTGAAAGTACCGCAACGACTCATAATCGTCCAAGTTCACCGACTCCACGAGCCGCAAAACCTTTTCTCCGCTAACAAAATATACGCCATTCCGCGTCGTGACTTCAATTTCGCCATCCGTCTGTTTGAATAAATTCTCCGGCAATTCCTCCGGCTCGTAAATCGTAATCGGCGGCAATTTGGCTAGCATCGCCTCTATCTCAAGTAGCAAAGCCTCCACTCCATGGTTTATCGGCGCCATTATCGGAAAAAATTTGTATCCTCTAGCCTCCACATAACCCTTAAAGCGTTCAATTTGCTCATCACTAGCCAGATCACACTTATTTCCCGCAACAATCATCGGTTTAGCCGATAACCCCTCGTCAAAGCTCTTTAATTCTAGGTTTATAACCTCAAAGTCCTCAACCGGATCGCGCCCCTCGCTCCCAGCAATATCCACAACATGCACCAATAACCGGCATCGCTCAATGTGTCGCAAAAACTGATGTCCCAGCCCCAGACCGTTGCAAGCTCCTTCGATTAACCCCGGTATATCGGCAACCACAAAAGAAGACTCTTCGTGCATCCGCACTACGCCCAAAACAGGTGTGAGCGTCGTAAAATGATAGTCCGCAACCACGGGCTTTGCCTGGCTTATCACCGATATCAAAGTGGACTTGCCAACATTCGGGAACCCAACCAGTCCAACGTCCGCCAACAATTTTAGCTCCAGCTGAACTTCAAGCTCTTCGCCCTTCACGCCAGGCTTTGCAAATCGAGGTGCCTGCCGAGTCGGCGTCGCAAAGTGCATGTTGCCATACCCACCTTTGCCGCCCCGCGCAATAACCGTCTCCGCGTCAGTAGAAATATCCGCAATGATCTTCCCGCTCGTCAATTCTCTAACAATCGTGCCTTTCGGCACATGAATCACCAGATTCGGCGCGCTTTTGCCCGAGGACCGACAAGCCTTCCCACTTTCTCCATTTTTCGCAATGTATTTTCGTTTATACCGAAAATCCGCCAGCGTCGCAAGGTTTCTATCCGCAACAAAAATTATATCGCCGCCCTTGCCGCCATCTCCGCCGTCCGGCCCACCAGAAGAAACATATTTCTCGCGATGAAACGACACCGCACCGTTCCCTCCGTCTCCAGCCTTCAGCTTAACTTTAGCAACGTCCACAAACATAATGTCACCTATTCCTCATAATACTTCAAACCAAAAAACAAATACAAAAAAGAACCCCCGGCACAGTCGGCCCAAAAGGTTCTTTACAAATTTTACTCATCTTATAAAACCAGTAATAAAGCAAATCTACTCGGCAGCATAAACACAAACACGCTTTCTGTTGCGCCCAAACCGCTCAAACTTGACTTTTCCATCAATGAGTGCAAAAAGTGTATCATCAGAACCCCGGCCAACGTTTTCGCCTGCGTGTACATGAGTTCCCCTCTGTTTAACGAGGATGTTCCCCGCACGCACAACCTGACCATCCGCACGTTTAACGCCCAGACGTTTCGATTCCGAGTCCCGACCGTTTTTAGTCGAGCCCATACCTTTTTTATGCGCAAACAGCTGAATATTTATTCTAAGCATAAAGCTACACCTCCACGTAATTCACACTAATATTTCTAGGATACTGCTCCTCCAAATTGACCATATGAAGCTTAAATCCCAACAAAACGTCGCTACACAAAGCAGCGTCTTTCTCATTAATCTTCAAACGCATCTCGCCACAATCGTAAACCTTAACATCCGCCGGAATCTTAATAACCTCAGATATAGTGTTAGCCACCATAAAAGCCGCTGAAGAAACAGCCGCACAAACTATATCCTTCCCATGCGCATCGCATTCAGCGTGGCCATAAATGTCAAAGCCCAAAAGCACCCCGCTTTTCAAAACAAAAAAATCTATATTTATCATATAATCTCAAACTAAAATCGCTAACATTTAAGCATTAATCGATTCAATTTGCACCTTAGCATATGGCTGCCTATGGCCGAGCTTTCGCTTTTCGCTCTTTTTCGGTTTATAGGTAAACACAGTAATCTTCTTGCCTTTACCGTTTTTCAAAACCGTTCCAACCACCTTGGCAGAATCCACAGGGTTCCCGGTAGCAACCTTGCCATTGTCCAAAATAGCAATGGTTTTAAACTCTACACTTGCCCCCTCATCCGCTGCAAGCTTCTCAACAAACACAACATCGCCCTGCTGCACTTTGTATTGCTTACCGCCAGATTCGATAATTGCAAACATATTTTGGCACCAGCCTTTTTCAAAAGTCTCGCTACTAGTAGGTAAATCCTTAGCGCAACCGCCGCGCCTCAGATTATTTTGAACAAAACCCACAATATGCGGCTTTTTAATGTTACCACATTCTCAAAAATTTGTCAACGCCCAATTTAAAATTTAAGCGCCAGCCGCACCCGTCGGGGTTTGACAGGCCTGCGTTTCTTTGTTAAAATATTTATATTTAAAGTTTGAAAATTAAATAGTCCCTCTGTTCTGGGTGCAGCGGGACTTTTCTTACTAAATCCGCGTCAGTGCGGCAGTTTTGAAAGGGTGTTTTTAATGGACGTTTTTAAAACCTTGCAGGAGCGAGGCTTCATCGCGCAAACCACCAACGAAGAAAAAATTAAAAACCTGCTGAATAATCAAAAAATCACGTTTTACATTGGCTTCGATCCCACCGCCGATAGCCTTCACGTCGGCCATTTCATCCCGATTATGGTCATCTCTCACCTGCAAAAAGCCGGTCACACGCCCATTGTGCTCTTTGGCGGCGGCACCGGGCTCATCGGCGACCCCACCGGCAAGACCGACATGCGCAAAATGCTGGCAAGTAAAATGATTTCACACAACATTGATTGCTTTAAGCGCCAAACTTCAAAATTAATCGATTTTTCCGAAGGTAAAGCCATAGTGGTAAACAACGCCGATTGGCTTACAAACCTTAATTACATCGACTTTCTGCGCGAGGTCGGCGTCCATTTTTCTGTTAACCGCATGCTCTCCTTCGAGTGCTACAAACAGCGACTAGAGCGCGGACTTTCGTTCTTCGAGCTCAACTACATGCTGATGCAGAGCTACGACTTCCTTGTTTTAAACCGCAAATATGGCTGTGTGCTGGAGCTCGGCGGCGATGATCAGTGGAGCAACATTATCGGTGGCGTTGATCTGGTGCGCAAGAAGGATAACAAGGATGTTTTTGGCATGACAATCACGCTTTTGACCAACAGCGAAGGCAAAAAGATGGGCAAAACCGAAAAGGGCGCCCTCTGGTTGGACGCTGACAAAACTTCGCCGTATGAGTTTTACCAGTATTGGCGCAATGTTGACGACAAAGACGTGATAAAATGCCTCAAAATGCTCACGTTTTTGCCAATGGATGAGATCACCGAGCTAGCTAAACTCGAGGGCCAAGAGCTAAATCGAGCAAAAGAAATTTTGGCATTCGAAGTCACAGCCGCAATTCATGGCAAAGACGAGGCCACAAAAGCGCAAAATGCCGCCAAATCCATTTTTTCTTCTGCGCAAAATGCCGATGATATGCCGTTTACGTGCATCAGTGCCGACGCTTTCTCTGACAGCCAAATTTCTATAATCGAATTATTAACCTTGTCAAAATTAGCATCGTCAAACGGCGAAGCGCGGCGGTTAATCGAGCAAGGCGGCGTTTCTGTTTTGCTTCAGGGTGAAAATAAAAAAGTCTCGAACATCAGCGAAACCTTGGCGCCATCTGACTTTGCCGAAGGTTTTGTTATCATAAAAAAGGGCAAAAAAGTTTTCCATAAAATCGTTCTAAAAAAATAGGCACGCAGCCCGTGTGCTCGCCATTTTTGTTGCTAGATCAATATCAAAATTTTTCTCTATAATAATTGTCTGGTAGCAGGTGTTTGCCCTTTCGCCTGCGCTTTTTGCTGCCCGATAATCCTTGAATCGGCACATCGGCGGCGCTCCTGCCTTTTATCATGATGAAAACCATCATTGCGATGCCTGCTAAAATCAAAACCCAAGCAATGATTCCCGCAACGTAATTGGTTTTGGCTTCCTTTTCGGCGCTCACAGGCGTCGCCACTTCTGGAAAGGCAACCTCTTCAGCTTCCACCGCGGGCAAATCTTCTGGCGGCTTGGGCTTTTCTTCTGCCGATTCGTCCTTATTTTTTTCTTCAGAAGTTGCCTCGTTCTGTGCAACATTTTGAGATGAAATTTTCGCCTCTTCGCTTGCGGCCTGATTTGGATTAGAGCTATTCTGAGTTTGGTTCTCTCTCTGCGTCGACTGTTGCGGCGCGCTGTTTGAATTATTCTGAGAAGAGCTCGAATAGCTAGCGCTGCTTGACGAGGAATAAGTAGAATTGCTGCCTGTAGAAGCGCTCGAGCTAGCCGGATTGCTCGACGTGCTGCTCGTATAAGATGAAACCCCGACCCTCTCGCCGCTTGAAGAAGTCGACGAACTCACGCGGCTTCGCACGTTGGGATTATTCACGCCCGTGCCAGAGGTCTCGCTGCTATAAACACGTGGTTGGGAGCTATCCAAATCGCTGTCAACCCCCACCACAACATATTTTTTTGCAAAAGTGCCCGCGCAAAGGCAACTCAAGCCCGCTGCAATGAGAATCAAGGAAATTTTACATTTAAAAAAATTACTAAAATTATTCTTCATCTTTAAAACCGCGATATAATGCGCAATTTGGACGCAAAACCTCGCGCAAACCTCCTTTTTTGTGGCACAATATGCAAAAAAGCTAAAAACACACCAACATTATAGCATATTTACGCTTTTGCGCAACATAAAATTTTATTTTTATATATTTTTCGCCATATTTTGAATTGTCTCTACGGCTTGGCTCACATTTTGCGAGATCTCGTCGGTAATGGCGTATATGCAGGAAAAATCTATAATCTGAGGCTTATTCATAAACCGAATCTTAATGTAATGCCCGTCGGTTTGGGAATCTCTATAAACAAACCAGGGATTATTGTCGGCAAAACCTATCCGCCGCGTGTTTTTCTCTACCACGATAAATCCCATAATCAGCGCCAAAGTCAGCCATGTTGAGAGCATGCTGTAGAATACCGTTCTCACGTGATTTCGCCATCTTTGCATTTCGACCATCCTTCGTTTTAACTATTATTATAGCCCTTCAAACGTCTTTGCGAGCGCGTGGCCCAGCAGTGTGCCGGTGTATACCGCTTCGTTCAGCGTGTTGACTTCCGTCCCCACCTCGATTAACAGCGACGCGTGCGTTTTGTTCATGTTATACTTTACGGGGCCGAAGAACATCGACCGCGTCATGCCGGGGTACAATTTCTCCGACGCCTTCTGGAGTCTTAGCGCAAACCGCAGATTATACTCCCAATCGGGGAAGTTCATGCTTCCGTCCTGGTCGCAGCCAGCCATAATCATAATCTGAGCCGCCTTTTTCCCGTTCACTTTAAATGTAGGCTTTATCTTGCCGCGCTCGTTGTTGCCGATTGTGTCGCGGTGAATGTCTATCGTTGCCTGAATGGAGGGGTGCTCTGCCAGGTTTCTGTCGATGGTTTCTGCGCTGCGCCTATAAGAACCGCTAAAGCTCGGTGAATCGTGGCAAGTCGTGTCGTGAATGCAGCCTATGCCGGCCTTTTTCAGGCTTTCGCAGATAGCGTCACCAACTCTGACGACGCTGTATCGCTTGTCTTCGGTCCGGGGGTAAAAGCTCTCGTAGTAAAACCCCTGGTCTTTATCCATGAAGGCCTCGCAAGTGTGCGTGTGATAAATCAAAACCTGCGGTGTGCCGTCCTTTTTTATGTTCACATCGGGCCTCTTTCGCAGCTCCTCCGCGATGTTAAGGTCCATTCCAGATTTATTATTCACGTAAAAATTCTCGTACTTTATGCCGCTGTCGCCAAAGTGGCTCTCGATAATCTTGAACGTATTCTCGCCGTCGTTGTGAGGAATCGAGAAGTCTTTGATGTCCGGATAATCGTGGTCTTTGCTCAAACTCTCATCCGCACTGTTATTGTTCCCGTCGGAGGCCAGCGTATTCGCCATCACATCGGGCTTGTGGATGTCTAGATTTATTATCTTTTGCGCGTCATAGTCGGCCACGTTGATCTTGGCTTCGTTGCTGCGAAGGTCGCCCTCGGACATAATGAAGCTCATCGAAAACAGCTCCAGAAGAGCAAGGTTGTTGCAGGACAGTTCAAAAACTTTAAGCGTCAGGCACAGGCAGCACACCAACGCCGAGCTGGTTGACAAAAAATAAAGGATCATTTTTTTCACTTTTCGCGCGTCAATCAACATCCTTTTACCTCCAACCGTCCTTAAAAATTCTGTCTTTGGTAAAATTATGCAAGCAAACCAAGATTTATGCCCCAACCGCAAGCCATTCGCTACAATAGCGCCATTATCTCTTTGGCCGAAAAATCCGGTTGCAGCGCCGTGTTTATCGACATGGCCAGCAATTTTGACGATCGTTCAATCAGCAAGTCGATCTCCCTTGGCGTCACAATCATCCTCTCCCCGCGCGGCATTGTCTTGTTGCTTATTTCGTCCAGATGTTTTGCATCGTTAGCCTCTTCTGCAAGTAAGTCCCTCGCCAAAGTCTGCGCATCCACAACCGTCGGCACTCCCACACCGATTACAGGTATACCCATTGTCTCTTCGTTCAATCCCGGCCGCGCGTTGCCCACTCCAGCACCGGGAGAAATCCCGGTATTGCAGATCTGGATGGTTGTTCCCAGCCGGCTGGTCTCTGCAGAGGCAAGCGCATCTATCACAATCAGCGCCGCCGGGGTTATCCTTTTTATGATGCTCAAAATAACCTCGCTCACCTCTATGCCGGTCTGTCCCAAAACTCCGGGAGCCATCGCCGCCACTGGCCGCAACGAATCTAGCCCTGCAGACCGCGCGATTTCTCCGGAGATGTGCCGTGTTGCCAGTATCGATTTTATCGTTTTAGGGCCCAATGCGTCCGGAGTTATCGCCTCGTTTCCCAGCCCGACCACAAAAATAAGTCCTTTTTGCGGCAATAAATTTTTTATTTGACCCGCTATTGTTTCCGATTTTTCCTCGGCGTTGTCGCAATTGTCCGTAAAAGTCGGCAGCTCTATCGTGATGTACTCTCCTATTAACTTGCCTATCCTTCGCGCTGCGGCCTCACTTTCAATCGTCACCTGCGTTATTTTTAGCGCCCCTTCTGTCCTTTTGACTTGCCGCACCCCTTCAATTTGGCTTTTTAGGCTCTTCACGGCTTCCATTGCCAGGTCGGTTCTTAGTTGCATCCTTATTTTGCCTCACTTTTTTGCAGTCTCTACCTTTTTTGTTATATTATTGACGCAAATTCGTAGTAGTATTCCGTCCTGCCGCGCCTTTTTCCGCCCTCGTGCAAAAATAAAAAAATGCTTGATTTTTTGTGCCAAACGTGTTATCATTATTTTTAATTGTTGATTTACTAATTTTAATCGTGAAGGGAGGGCATTTCGTAAAATGCCGAATATTAAATCTGCTAAAAAGCGCGTTAAGGTGATTGCTACTAAAACCGCTAGAAATAAGGCTTATAATTCTTCTTTGAAGACGGCTGTTAAAAAGGCTTCTCTTGCTATCGGCGCTGATTCTGCTGATAAAACTGAGTGCGTTCGTCTGGCTGTCAAAAAGATCGATAAAGCCGTTGCTAAGGGGATTCTTCATAAGAACACCGCTTCTAGAAAGAAATCTGCACTTGCTCGCAAATTGAACTCAGCTTCCGCTTAGTGTCTTTCTATTTTTATTTCGCCCACTGCAGAACGTCTCTGTTCTGCCTTTTTGTTTATGTGTGTACGCTTGACTTTTGCAAGGTTTTTGAGTATCATGTGTTTATTAAACTATGGGGGTGCGCCTTATGAGACGTAACGATAAAATGGGGTGGATTATTGCGATTGTGGCCATCGCTGCGACTATTGCAGCCGCCGTGGCTACTGCTATTGTTTATTTTGAGAAAAAGCGAAAAGACGACGAGGATTTGGACCATTACTTAGACTGTTCTATTCAGTAGTTTTTGTTGATATTGCAAAAAGCCGCGCGGTATAGTGCGGCTTTTTAATTTCCATTTAATTAAGTCGGCAGCACACTATACCGCGTGCTGCCTTTATCTGTTTAACTCACTATGATATTATACCGCCACCGACGACTATGTCGCCATCGTAAAATACAACCGATTGTCCCTTTGTAACGGCGCGCTGAGGTTTTTCAAAAATCACTTTAACTTTGTCTGGATCCAAAGGAACTATCCTTGCTCTTTCCGGCTTTGACTGATATCGAATCTTCGCTGTTACCGCTATTTCTGAGTCTGGAAAATCAAACGGAATAAAATTAAGATCTGTAGCAACCAGTTCGGTTGAGTATTGATCCCCGTTTTCGCCCAAAACCACGGTATTGTCGGCCGTATTAATGTCGATAACATACATCGGTTTGCCAAAGGTCACACCAAAGCCTTTCCTCTGCCCCACAGTATAATTCAAAATCCCATTGTGTCGCCCCAAAACGTTACCGGACTTATCCACAAAATTGCCCTCGCGCTTTGCAACGTTAAAATTCTTTTCGAGAAAATCAATATAATTTCCACTTTTTATAAAGCAGATCTCCTGACTGTCCGGCTTTTTCGCGATCGGTAGTTCAAAATCTTCGGCTATTTTGCGAGTCTGATCTTTTTCAAAATTACCAATGCCAAGCGGAAACAAAGTATGGGCAAGTTGACTTTGAGTCAAGTTGTAAAGCATATAGCTTTGGTCCTTGCCGCTATTAGCCCGTCTCAAAAGCCATCCATTGCGGTCTGCATCGTAGCCCACCGTGGCATAATGGCCCGTCGCAATATAATCAAAGCCATTTCTCATCGCGTAGTCAAACATCGCACCAAACTTTATAAATTTATTGCACAAAACGCATGGATTCGGCGTGCGCCCGCTACAATAAGCTTTTGCAAAACTCTCGATAACCTTCTTCTCAAATAAATCTGAAAAGTCGACCACATCGTGGATTATCCCGATTTTATCAGCAACCATTTTCGCGTCGTTAATGTCACCCTGGCCATCGTCAGCGCCCACGTACTTCGCCGGCCTCAGCTTCAGCGTAACTCCAGTAACGTCGTACCCCTGTTGCTTGAGCAACAGCGCCGTAACAGACGAATCCACGCCGCCGCTCATGCCAACCATAACTTTTTTTCTATCCATAATTTTCAGTGACCTCTTGACTGCGCCCCAATCACACTTTTGGCCGCTCATTCACAAAGCTCCATTTTATGCCCTGCGGCGTATCCTCAAGCACAACATTTTTCCGCTTGAGCTCATCGCGAATTTTATCCGCCGTGGCCCAATCCTTGTTCTTTCGCGCGCCCTGACGCTTTTCTATCAGCGCCTCGATCTCGTCGTTCAGCAAGCTCTCCTCTTTATTATAAAGCAGCCCCAGAATGTCCGAAAGCTCGTCTAGCAAGTCAGCCGCAAACCCAACCGTGGCCCGAGACACCTCGGCCTTCATGCTTATGTTCGCATTAATCTCGCGCACCAAGTCAAACAGCACCGACAACGCGTCCGCTGTGTTTAGGTCGTCCTCCAATGCCTCAATAAACTTGAATTTGTAAGAGAGCAGCTTTCCACGTAGCTTCATCTCCAAAATAGTCTCCTCCGCGCCGGCCTTCTCAAAAATAAACTTCAAATTATTCCTGCAAGTGTATAGCCTCTCAAGCGACGCGATGCACTGCTCAATGATCTCCTTGCTGTAGTTTATCGGGTTCCGGTAATGCGCCGACAGCATCAAAAAGCGAATCGGCTCATAGCCATACTGACCCGCAATTTCGCGGACGGTAAAGAAATTGTTAAGCGACTTCGACATCTTCTTGTTCTCAACGTTGATGTGCCCGTTGTGCATCCAATAATTCGCGAAGGGAACGCCATTGCAGCACTCACTTTGAGCAATTTCGTTCTCGTGATGCGGAAAAATCAAGTCCTGGCCGCCGCAGTGGATGTCAATAGTCTTGCCAAGGTACTTGCTCGCCATAGCAGAGCATTCGATGTGCCACCCCGGGCGCCCCTTGCCCCAAACAGACTGCCAGTAGGGCTCCCCAGGTTTGGCAGCTTTCCACAAAGCAAAGTCCATCGGGTCCTCCTTAGACTCACCAACGCTTATTCTAGCGCCAGCTTCGAGGTCCTCCAAAGGCTGATGCGACAACTTTCCATATTCCTTAAAATGCCCGGCCCGAAAGTAAATGTCGCCCTCTTTAGTCCGGTAAGCAAATCCCTTATCCATCAGCTTCTTTATGATGTCAAGCATGTCGTCAATGCTCTCGGTCGCCTTCGGGCTAAAAGTCGCCTCCCGAATATTCAGCCCCTTCGCGTCAACCTTGTACTCCGCAATATACTTCCGCCCAATCTCCCGGTAATCCACGCCCTCATCGTTCGCCTTCTTTATGATCTTGTCGTCAATGTCCGTAAAATTCTGGATAAAATCTACCTTCAAGCCGCGGTACTCCAAATATCGCCGCAAGACGTCAAAAACGCAGAGCGGCCGCGCGTTTCCAATATGAATATAATTATAAACCGTCGGCCCGCAGGCATAAATCTTCGCCGTGCCCTCCTTTATAGGGCGAAACTCCTCTTTTTTGCGCGTCATAGTGTTGTAAATCCTCATCCAAAGCACTCCTCTGTCAATTATTTTATGGCAAACTCTCATCAAACCTAAGCGCGTCAGCTTTCTATCTATAACCAAAAAAGCAAAAAGCCCCCATCTTCCTAAAAAAAGGAAAACAGAGGCGGCCAAATCAAAATTAAGCCACGGTTCCACTCCGCATTTATCGCTCAAAAGTCATATAACGGTGACCACTCCGCATAGAAATACTGCCATTTAAAGCCAATCTCGACTCAAAAAAGGTTCCTTCTATGAGCTAAAAAGTGCATTCTTCGGGCGCTCAATAAAAAGCGCTTGCAGCCAAAGGCGCTCTCTCTCTGATATCAAGCAAGCACCGAATACTAGTCTTTCTCGACGCTTTTGCAAAAATATTCACTTTTACTCAATAAACATTATACACAAAAAGCGATAAAATTGCAACAGTTTTTTAATTTTTTATCACATTAAAATTTTCTTTGATGTATATAAAGCCCGACAAAACGGTGAATCCGACGGCCACCCAAACAACAAAATTATTAATTAAATCCAACCCGTTGAAAAATGGTGTAAACCCAGCCTGCACAGCGCATTGAGACAGCAAAATCACCGTTATAGCGACAATCTGGCTCACAGTTTTGGCCTTCCCAAAAATATTCGCAGCAATAACCTGCCCCGAGCTCATCGCAACCAGCCGCAACGACGTAACCAAAAATTCGCGCAGCAAAATAATAACAACAGGCACCGCGCTTACAAGCTTTAAATCCACAAGGCATATAAACGCCGACATAACGAGCATCTTGTCAGCAAGCGGATCCAAAAACTTGCCAAAATCCGTTACCAAGTCAAGTTTTCTAGCTATCTTTCCGTCCAGATGATCCGTCCCAGCTGCAATAACGAATACAAAAAGCGCGAAAAAAAATCTGTAATCGATTTCAGGGACAAGCAAAAGTACCATCAAAACGGGCACTAGCAATATCCGCAAAACCGTGATTTTGTTTGGAAGATTCATAAAATTCAGAAGCACCTACCTTCGCACCAAGCCAGCTGTCATCACATTTAATTGCGGCAAGAATCAAAAAAGCGCTTGATATCGTCCCAACTGTAGCCATGCCGCTGCAAAAAGGCAACCGCACGCTTCTTCACCTTCTCGTCAGAATAAGCCATCGGATACTTTTTATCAACCAAAAGCCCGATTTGCTCAACTGCATCGTATTCTAACTCAGACAAAATATCGCAAACTGTGTCCTTGTCAATACCCTTTTGCAAAAGCTCAAACTCGGCTCTGCGCTTAGAAAAATGCTTGTTAAACAGCATCTCCTTGGCATACTTCTGCGCAAAATCAAGGTCATTAACCAGCACCAAGTCCCGCATCCGGGCAACAGCCTTCTCTGCCGCCGCTTCGCCGTAATCCTTCCTTAGCTTATCCGTTAATTCTTTTTCAGAATAATCTCTAAAAGAAATCAGGTACAGCGCCCGATCTTTCGCGCGTTTGTAGTCCGATTCAAACTTTAATTCTGTCAAAAAATTTTCATCAACCGGCATCCCAACTTTAATCGAGTTTTGCGCTAAAACCGCACTGTCAAGCCTATTCCAAAGCTCGCCATCAACAAAAACCGCAGTCAGACGTTTTTTATCCCGATTTAAGCCCGTTATGTACAAGGTCAATCATCCACCGTTATGTCGATGTTCGCCTTCACGTCGCCATCCTCGCCCTTTGCAACGGGCACTTCCACCGCTGTAGCAAGCGACCTTGCAGCTGCCCTCAAGTTGGCCTTTCCGTAGAGCTTGTCAACATTCGAATTGACTTCCTTCTCGATCTTATCGGCAATCTTCTTATTCTCCTTAAACAGCTCCTTGACTTTATCGCGGCCCTGGCCCAATTTCTCGTCTTTGTAAGAGAACCAAGCGCCGCTCTTTTTCACAATGTCAAGCTTTACCGCCAAGTCCAAAAGCTCGCCCTCGCGCGAAATTCCCGTGCCGTACATGATGTCAAACTCGGCCTCTTTAAAGGGAGGCGCAATCTTATTTTTGACAACCTTCGCGCGCGTCCTGGCGCCGATTATCTCCGTGCCATTTTTAAGAGTCTCGATTTTTCTAACCTCAATGCGAACCGAAGAGTAAAACTTAAGAGCACGTCCGCCCGGCGTAACTTCGGGATTGCCGTAAACGATGCCGACCTTTTCGCGCAGCTGATTAATGAAAATCGCGATGCAGTTGGACTTAGATATAGCGCCGGCCAACTTGCGCAAAGCCTGAGACATCAATCGAGCTTGAAGCCCCACGTGAGCGTCACCCATCTCGCCTTCGATTTCTGCTTTCGGCACCAGCGCTGCAACGGAGTCCACCACGATGATGTCAACAGCACCGGAGCGCACCAAAGATTCGGTGATTTCGAGAGCTTGCTCGCCAGTGTCTGGCTGAGAAACCAGCAAAGAGTCAACATCCACACCCAAAGCCGCCGCATAAACCGGGTCCAAAGCATGCTCAACGTCAATAAATGCAACGTTGCCGCCATTTTTCTGACCCTGCGCAATACAATGAAGTGACAGCGTGGTTTTGCCCGAAGATTCCGGTCCATAAATCTCTATAATCCGGCCCCGAGGCAACCCGCCAATTCCCAAAGCTAAATCTAAAGAGAGCGAGCCCGTAGGAATCGCATCCACGTGCATAGTTTGACTTTGCCCCAGCCGCATAACCGCGCCTTTTCCGAACTGCTTTTCTATTTGACCCAACGCTGTTTCCAACGCCTTTTTCTTATCCACCGCCATTTTGGCCCTCCTATAAATGAAAAATATTTTTCTTTAATGACAATTATAACTTTTTTTTGCCTCCAAATCAACAAAAATTAAAAATCGCGCAGATTTTACTAAAATTCGGGGCAGATGAGTTCTTAAACCTCTTGTCCGCGCCTAGAATTTAGTATACAATTATCTGAGTTTGGTTAAAACGGATAATTAAAGGGAGGTCGCTCATTTTGGCAGAATCCTTAGTCGCGTCAATAACAGACGGTCTGACAAATGTCATTCCAGCCGAAGTCATAATTTTTATCGTGTCGCTAATGCCCATTCTGGAGCTGCGCGGAGGACTCATCGCAGCAAGCCTGCTCAAAGTCAGCTGGCTATACGCTTTTCCAATTTGCGTCATAGGCAATCTGCTGCCCCTGCCGTTCATATTGCAGTTTATCGACAAAATTTTTGCCGTTTTAAAAAGAACTCGACTAAAAAAAATCGTCGAGCACTTTGAAAAAAAGGCCAGCGCAAAAAGCGAATCCGTTGCAAAGCACAGAAAGCTTGGGCTTTTTGTATTTGTAGCAGTCCCCTTGCCCGGCACCGGCGGCTGGACTGGAGCCCTAGTGGCCTCAGCCTTGCGCATTAAGCTTAAAGACGCGCTGCCTCCCATCATTTTAGGCGTACTAACGGCCGGCATAATCATGTCGGTTATCTCTTATGCCATCCCAGCGCTGCTCTGGTGAGTGCTTATTATAGCTATATATACTATCAAAAAATAGTATCATTTTCCCTCAAACTACCTTAAAGCTCGAGCAGTAGTTCCCCGCTCATGGCGGTGGACTGACTTCTGGCAACCTCAGTCTTGCGAATTAAGCTCAAAGGCGCGCTGACCCCCATCATTTTTGGCGTGCTAACGGCCGGCATAATCATGTCAGTTATCTCTTATGCTATCCCGGCGCTGCTTCGGTAAGCGCTTGGTAATTATAAAAATTCTTCCTCGCACTACCTACAGATAATAATTCGATACTCGCGCTAGGATCTTACACAACTGCATCAAATTTGCTAATTTAACGCAATTATCAAACCAGCAAAAAATGTTTGATTATTTTTAAGATATGTGCTATAATTAAGCATCGTTGTGCGGGTGTGGCGGAATTGGCAGACGCGCTAGATTTAGGTTCTAGTGGCAACACCGTGCAGGTTCAAGTCCTGTCACCCGCACCATATTTTTACTCGACTATTGATACAATGCCCAGTATGTCGTGCGCTTTTAATGGTATAAAAAATAAAATCTTTGGCCTTTAAAGAGTAGGTTTGCCTTTATGCAACCTGCTTTTTTTGTTTGCGCAAAAGTTCGAATGAAGGTCGCCAGCGCTGGACTTTTTAATTATTTGATGCCTAAAACTCCGCTAAGTATGCCTTCGGAGCTGCACCTTAAAATTTCACACATTCAAAACTTTATGTGGTTAATATTTATATAAATTTTTATCGCCATTTGTTTATGTATACAAAAATCTTAAAAATATATTGCAATATATATATATATATATAATAGGATAAAAAACACATAAATATTGGGTGGTGATATCATGAAAACTATGAAAAAGATGGTTTTGTGCGTTCTGGCGGGGATTTTTATGGGGCCTTTTGCGTGCTTGCAAATAAGCAATACCGCAGAATGCTCGAATGGTGGCGGGATTGACGTTGTGGTGAACTTTGGGTTGCAGCGCTGGAGCGATGACTTTTCATGCTGCACGTTCCCGTGGCTGAATGTTTCTGGAGCGTCATCAATTAAATTTGTCCAGATTTCATATTCTGGGGCGGACACGACAAATTCCGAAATAATAGTGAAGCCGACGGCTGGATTTAAGCTCAGCGATGACAATACCAACACTCTCGTTACGTGCACAAAGACAGAAGCGGGTGCCAGTGTGCAAGAACTCTTACGAAACGTGCAGTACAAGTGCAACTCTTCGCAGTCTATAAGCATTCTTTTGAGCGAATCGGAGATTCCTAACGATGTGCACTATTTTCCTGGCACAGGGCACTTTTACAAATACGTTCCCAAGGCCGGAATCTCTTGGACTGACGCATATAAAGAGGCGCTGAACTCCGAAATTGGTGGCTGGAAGGGATATTTAGCTGTAATCACCTCGAAGGAAGAGGACGATTTTTATAAAAAATATTCTGCAACCGAAGGTGTGGTTCCCAAAGGATTCCTTGGCGGCTTGCGGCTCAAAGCATCTAACATGGGAACTACCGATATAGCTGTGTCTTCTGAAAATCTGGGGTATTTCTACTGGGCATGTGGGCCGGAGAGTTGCTTTAAGCCAACCGATCCGAATTGGACTTCCCCAGGCTTAATATCAAAAGATAATATGCCAGAGGGAACTTACGGCGCACCAAACCCGACTAACTCCATACTTTACAACAAAATACGGTATGATGGTTCTGCTTCCAATGTCCATGTGGTGTATAATTACGCTCCATGGGACAATATACAACCAGATAATTCTAACGGAGAAGCATATCTAGGAACTTTATCAGGATCTGGGGGGTTTAACGATTTCCCTCTTTCTCATAGTGTAATAGCGGGCTACACGATCGAGTACGGCGATCGCTTATGGGGAAACAGCACCACTTTGGCCGGCTCAGTAATCGTGAGCACGAACATCACCAAACAGACGACGGTTACGGCCCCCGCCCAAAACGCGGTGTTTGGCCCCGGCGCCGCAGTGACGATTTCTGGCACCGGCGCGCCCGGCTACATTGTAACTATCGTTGAGGGTGACAAAATCCTTGCCAAAACGCAAGTGGACCTCGATGGTCACTGGTCTGCGCCGCTAAGCGGCCTTCCCGGCGCCACGCATACCGTTTCGGTGAATCAATCCGACCCTTACGGCAACACTTTCCCAGCGGTGCCCTTGAGCTTTAAAATTCTAAAAATACCGACAGCAGACGATTTTGTGTGCATTCTGCCAGAGAATTTGGTCTACGATGGCGCCCCAAAAATTGTAACCATCGTGCCAAAGCCTGGCATAACGGGCATGGGAGAAATTACCCTCATAATATATGTCGATTCGAAGGGTAACAAAAGCACCAACGCTCCCACCAACAGTGGAATATATGGAATCATATTTAATGTCGCAACGGGAACGGACTACAGTGCCGCAACGGACCTCCGTATCATATTTTTCCCTAACAATTAAAAATGTACAGCAAAGGTCCGAAGTAAGCCATCTGATTTTTTGAAAAAAAGCAGACCGTAATGGAATCAAACCTGAGAGCCCAGTATTATGGGCTCTTTTGCTTTTTTGTAAAGATTTTTGTAAAATCCAGTCGACAGATTTCATATTCTTCTCAAATTGGGTGCGTCATTTGTACTTATGGGATGGATCACTTAATTTCCTTGATATTTTATCTCGCATACAAATTGAAGATTTGATTTTGAAGTTTAAGCCCACTATAATTTTTGTAGATCATGATTACATTTTTGCTAAAAATGTTGCTACAAAAGTTTTAAAAGTGTGAGAAGGTATATAATTATGGGAACTAAAAGATGGAGGAAGCTTTTATCTTATTATAAATCGTATAAAAAAATTTTCTTATTGGATTTATTATTTTCATTTTTGAGTGCGACAGTAGTGCTAATAATTCCATTCATAGTAAGGCATCTTACCGATAATTTGATAAGTATGAGCTCTGACAAGGCTATGGGAATCATTTTAAAATCAAGTTTATTTATTTTTGTTTTAATGATTATA
>CAQKRU010000015.1 GCA_948823415.1 uncultured Eubacteriales bacterium | reverse complement strand
CGTCGACAAGATTTGCGCATAAAAAAAGGCCCAAAAAGACTCTTTTATAGAGGGATTTTTCATTTTTCTATTTGAACCTTGAAAATTAAATATTGATATCTCAGCAACATTTAAAGAAACTTCTGCCTAGCCACAGCTCGAGCATATAAGGGGTCCCGAAAAGTCGTTAGACTTTTCGGGAAGAGAAGGAGCTATGAAGCGGATAAGCCTTGCTGTTTGCAGCTTGGCGCTTGTAGCGTAATCCGCTCCGACGATGTCGCAAGCAATGGAGGTAGCCTTGAGATAACTTCAAGGACGTGAAATTCGTATGCTGCTGATTTTAAGCAGGCTGAGATATTGTAAAAGATTATTCGCGAGCATGAAATTTTGTTTTTAAAATTTTTTCGTTCGCGAATTGCTCTGCGCAAGCACGCGCCGGGCTGAGATATTCCTAAAAAGACTTGTAAAGGGGCTAATTTATGACTAATTCATATGAAACCATTGATTTCCTAAAAGAGCAAAAAGTTAAGCTTGGAGGCGCAACTTACATAATAAACGCACATTTTTTTATCAAGGTGAAACTTTGAAGGGGAAAGTCCAAAATTTACTAAAATCATAAGTAAAAAAATTATCGAAAATAGGGAGAAAAGTGTTGGGTTAGCCGAAAAAATATGGTATAATAAGTGTTGTAAACATTGTTTTTGGCTGATCGTGAAAGGAGAAAATTTAAATTGAAGCAGTCAAATAATGTAGACAATATTTTACAAGGCGATAAAGTAACAGCGTTATATTTAAGATTATCGCGAGATGACGATTTAGAAGGCGAAAGCAACCGTATTTCGAATCAAAAAACACTTCTTACAAAGTATGCAAAAGAACACGGATTTAAAAACACACAAATTTTCATAGATGATGGAGTTTCGGGAGTCACATTTAATCGGCAAGGTTTTAAAGAAATGTTCAAAATGATCGAATCGGATCAAGTTGAAACGTTAATAGTTAAAGATATGTCTAGACTGGGCCGAAATTACATCGAAGTTGGACAACTTACAGAAACGATTCTGCCGATGCATGATGTTAGGCTGATTGCAGTAAATGACGGTGTTGACAGCGCAAAGGGCGAAGATGATTTTACACCATTTCGAAACATTATGAATGAGTGGTACGCAAAGGACATGAGTCGTAAAATGCGGTCAACATTAAAAATTAAAAACAGCCAGGGTTATGCAATCGGACGCCCACCATTCGGATACATGCTTGATGAAATGGATAAAAAGCATTGGATTGTAGATAATGAAGCGGCAGAGATAGTTCGTTACATTTTTGATCTTAGAAAACAGGGCGAAAGCATGAACAAAATTGCTAAAGTTCTAAAAAAGCAAAAAGTTTATATTCCCTCAATTTACGCAGCAAAAAAGGGCATTATAAAGCCAATTGCAAGACCTCCACTAGATGAATACCTTTGGAGTCACGGAATGGTTCATAGAATCTTGACAAACCAGTCTTATATCGGCGATGTTGTTAATTTCAAAACTTACAGTAAATCATTTAAGCTAAAAAAGAGAATAGAAAATGACCGTGAAAATTGGCAAGTTCATAAAAATGCTCATGAAGCGATAATTAGCCGGGAACTTTTTGATATAGTACAAAAAACTTTCGGAACTACAAAATGCCAAAAACCGCGTCACATTGCAAAAAATATGTTTGCTGGTTTTTTAAGGTGTTCAGATTGCGGGGCGAATCTCAATTATAAATTTACTCATGATAATCCAGATAATCACTATTTTTCATGTAAAAACAATCGGGCGCAAAACGGGCTATGCAAAAAATCGCACCACATTAGGGTTGATGTTTTAACACATTTGGTGAAGAACGATATTGCAAACATCGTACAATTTGCAACTGAATTTGAAGATGGATCTGTTAAAGCTTGCACGGGTTCCAAAGGGCTCGCCCTTTGTGTCGGTTAGGGGTTTCAAAGGGGAATCGAAATCCCCTTTGAACGTTTTTGGTTACTTTTTTCGTTGAAAAAAAGTGACTTAAAAAATTATGGGAGAAACCGTCCAGAAAATAGAACTTCCAAAAATGAAAAAGCTCGAAAAAGAAAGATATATAAAGAATTTTGGCCGTCAACGAGCAGAACAAATAGCTTAAAAGTAATACTGATAAAAAAGTATCATTAAGAGGAAAACCAAGCTCCTAATGGAACTCTAGACTGGTCGAGGTGACAGGACTTGAACCTGCGGCCTCTGCGTCCCGAACGCAGCGCTCTACCAAACTGAGCCACACCTCGAAATAAACCGCTTAAAC
The DNA here is from genome assembly GCA_948823415.1 of uncultured Eubacteriales bacterium. GTDB lineage: Bacteria > Bacillota > Clostridia > Oscillospirales > Acutalibacteraceae > CAG-557. Next base: position 16,603 of record CAQKRU010000015.1, on the reverse strand, counting down.
TAAAAAGATTGCTTTTATTCCTCGCCATATAAAATGCCGGTTTTTAATGTTTCACCGTTGCTCCAAATCTCTTGCTCAGGCAAACTAGTCTCGATGAGCTCAATTGGCAAGCCATTCACAAGAATCATCGCGCATTTATACCCTTTGAAAGGCTCATAAGGTGGCATAATAACTTGATTTCCTTCTAATATTTGCTCAATATTTTCCGTTTTGAAGGCCACATGAACCTGACTTTTTATGGCGTCATTTAGCGGACACCCCGCTTCAAATGCGTGATATTGAATGTGCACTCCGAGGCCATTTTGAGCGTCATCCGTATACATTTTAAAAGCCGGAGAATACCGCGCATTACTGCTTATTTGGGACTTATCAACCGGAATTCCTACATGATGAAACTCCAAATCCATGCCGCTTCCTCCAAAAATTACGATAAAAGGTGCGCTGGCGGAGAGGGGGGGATTCGAACCCCCGTGCGATTGCTCGCAAACTGATTTCGAGTCAGCCCCGTTATGACCTCTTCGATACCTCTCCATCTCATCGTGACCTTTTAATTATATCGCATTATCACGGCTGTGTCAAGGTCCGCGCTTAAATTGCCACTCAATATGTCATCAAGTTCACAATTGCTACCACAAACAAAAATTCCCACCACGGCGGCGCTCATGAGGTATATCAGCCACCACGCCCTTTATTGTGCCGATTTATGTTAATATCTCGTCCAGATCCGCGCTCAAACTAGTGTTAACAGATTCACGATTATTATCGCAAGCAGGGACCCCACCACGACGACGCTCATGAGGTATATCAGCCACCACGCCCTTTGTTTGTGCCGCTTTATTGCCGACACCGCGTCCATGCTTTGCAGCACCCTTCTCGCCTCTTTCTCTAGGGTCTCTCGCTCCACGGCCTCGGCGTACTCGGGCCTCACAAACAGCAGTGCCTTGTCATAGTACCGGTTTTCCGTCTCGACTACCTCTATGACGTACTTGTTGACTCCCTTTATCACGCGGCATCACCCCACCTCAAACTCTATTAGTAATTTTCTCAAAAATTTTAACTTATATTCAAAAATTTCTCATAAAATTTGGTTACTCTGTTTTTATACTAACCGTAAAAATTTTCGATATTTCGCGCCTTGTCAAACACATTTCTGTTGAAAACTTTGTGGAAAAAGTGGAAAACCCCCCATAAATTCATATTTTCATTTTATTTTCTTTGATCCTTTGTTTTTATTTTAAACTTTTCGTATTTTTTTATTTTATTTTTTATTTAAAATTTTTTGCTCAAAATTTGTATCTTTTTATAAAAACTTGTTCTATACTAATATATGTGTTAAAATTTTGTCTTGAGGTGTTTGAGGCCGTGAAGGTGCATGTTGTCGACGAAAATCAGATTGTCTTGAGCGAAGTTGCCGATTTTGACTTGGCCGAGACGTTTAATTGCGGTCAATGTTTCCGCTGGAATCCGGTTGGCAACGATGAATTTGTTGGAGTCGCTTTTGACAGCGTCGTTAATATTCTAAAAAAGAAAAATAAAATCGTTTTAACCGGCAATTCAATAGCAAAAAATTTCGATACAGTCTGGCAAAATTACTTCGATCTGGCCACCGATTACGGCAAGGTTAAGGCGGAGCTTTCTGGTTTGGACGCAACGTTGAGTCTTGCTTGCAAATACGCGCCTGGGATCCGCATTCTGCGGCAGGACCCGTGGGAGGCGCTCTGCTCGTTTATAATCTCTCAAAACAACAATATTCCGCGGATTAAAGGCATTATTGAGCGTTTATGCCGATGCTTTGGACGCGAGGTGGCGCCGGGCTTTTTTAGCTTTCCAAAAAACACAACGCTTGCAGAGTTAGATAAAGACGATTTGTCCCCCATAAAATGCGGGTTCCGCGATGCTTACATCATAGATGCCGCTCAAAAGGTGGCTTCTGGCGAAATCGACTTTACCAAGATAGCTACCATGCCCATAGATTCGGCCCGCAAAGAGCTTATGAAAATCAAAGGGGTGGGTCCCAAAGTTACCGAATGCGCCCTCCTTTACGGGTTCCATCGGCTAGAGGCTTTTCCCGTTGACGTTTGGATGCATCGCGCGCTTTTTACCTTCTTTCCCGGTAAGGATCCCACCTATTTTGGCCGCTACGCCGGGATAGCTCAGCAATATATCTTTCATTATAGCCGCATGAATCCAGATTTAGTCAAGTAAGCGAGCATTTCTATAAATAAAAAAGGCAGCCGCGCGGTATAGTGCGGCTGTTCTATAATTTTAAGCGCCCATAAACCCCGTGCCACTCACACATTGAACCTAAACAGCACCACGTCGCCATCCTTCATGACGTAGTCCTTCCCCTCAGACCGCACAAGGCCTTTTTCCTTCGCGCTCGCCATGGATCCACAAGAAATCAAATCATCAAACGCAACGACCTCTGCACGGATGAAGCCTCGTTCAAAGTCGGTATGGATTTTTCCCGCTGCTTGCGGCGCCTTCGTCCCCTTTGTTATCGTCCAGGCCCGTACCTCCGGCTTTCCCGCCGTTAAAAAAGAGATAAGCCCCAGCAATTCGTAGCATGCCGTTATCAGCCTGTCGAGCCCCGACTCCGCGAGCCCCATATCCGCCAAAAACAGCTTCTTCTCCTCCGCGTCGAGCTCCGAGATCTCCGACTCTATCTGCGCGCTTATCGGCAAGACCTTTGCGCTCTCCTTCGCCGCGATTCTCTCCACAACGCTCAAAAATTTGTTCCCTTCAAGTCCCAATTTGAAGTCATTCTCGCTCATGTTTGCCGCGTAGATTATCGGTTTGTTCGTGAGCAACGCCACAGAAGCTAGCAACTCGGCCTCTTCCTCGCTGCAGTCCACACTCCTAGCCGACTCTCCCCGATCTAGTGCCATTTTCACGCGCTCAAAGAAGTCCAACTCAGCCTGATATTTTTTGTCCGCCTTCAGCATTTTCTTGATTTTCTCGATCCGCCTCTCCAAAACTTCCAGGTCCGACAATATCAGCTCGATATTAATCGTCTCGATGTCTCTAGCCGGGTCGATGCTGCCCTCCACATGGACGATGTCGTCATTTTCAAAGCAGCGAACCACATGCACAATCGCGTCGACTTCCCGAATGTTCGCCAAAAATTTGTTGCCAAGTCCTTCCCCCTTAGAGGCACCCTTCACCAAGCCCGCTATATCTACAAACTCGATCGTCGCTGGCGTGAATTTTTCTGGTGCATACATCTCTGCCAATTTATCCAGGCGTTTGTCCGGCACCGCCACAACGCCAATATTTGGCTCTATTGTACAAAACGGATAGTTCGCAGACTGCGCCCCAGCGTTCGTTATAGCGTTAAACAACGTGCTCTTCCCCACGTTTGGGAGCCCCACTATGCCTAATTTCACTCTTTTGCCCTCTTTTCCGCCATTTTTACTTATTTCAATTATATCACAGACCTGTAAAAATAGCAAAACGCGCGAACCAATCACGGTTCGCGCGTTTTATGAAGCAAAGAATTACGCTTTAATGCTTACTTACAGATCTATCACAATTAAAGCTCGCCTTTGATTTGCGCTACTTGTACCACCTCAGGAGTTGATTCTGGTGTTACTTCTGGGATTGGTGTCCATTCTAGAGTCGGAGTTGGCACTGGTGTTAACGTAACTTCTGGTGTTGGGGTTGGCGTAGGTGTTGATGTGGCCAGACGCTGTTTATTTCTTTCTTTGAGTAAGCCTTCCCAAAATGGGTTTGTTTGATCTGGGTACTTCTTTTGAAGTTCTGCAAACCAATCCAACAATGCATCAAGAGTACTACAACATTCAGAGACATGCGTGCTATTTGAACGGTTGGCAGCTTCGTCTTGATCACAACATTTTTTCTGTGACCTACCAATTCCCTCTACAAAAAAGTACTTTACACTTAGGTCGTCCTCATTGATTTTTAACGTATTGTCTTTTTTTGCTGTTTGTGTTGGCACTGGAGTTGACGTTGGCCTTGGAATAGGTGTTGCTGAAAGGTCACCCTCTATAGCCTTTTTAATTTTACTACCGTAATACTTTGTGCAATTCATTGCCCTGCTATTCCACAAATAATCTTTAAAGAAAGCTCCCGTAGCATTCATTGCTTTGCTATTCCATAAAGAATCTTTAAAGAAGGCTTTTGTCGCGTTTTTTGCCCTACCTGCGCCATATTTTGTGTTGTTCCAGGCTTTCTCTGCATTATCTCTTATTTGCTCCTTGCTGATAGCACCAGCATTGACCATTAACACTGGGGTTAAACACAATGTCACTGCTAAAAACGATGATACGAATCTTTTCATAGAATAAAATCTCCTTCGTTTATTTTGTCGCTTCTATGCTTCATTTTCCCCATTTTAGCACACTGATTTCAAAAAATCTACAAGAATTCGAAAAAACTCCCATTTGTTTAAATTTCAATAAATTCTCTGTTGGCTTTTTGTTTATTTTTCTGTTTTAGAAATTTAATTTGCTGTGATCGCCCTCCATTCTTGCATTTTTAATTGTCTTTTGATTTAGCTTTTTCTGCGCGGGAAAAATTCTTGCACCTCCTTTTTTGTGAATGGCGATCAAGATATTTGGAGCTTTTCTTCGTAAAATCGCAAAAATTAAAGTTTTTATCCCTTAAGTTAAAATGTTGAAAAATTATGCTTGACACCGCTCGTTAAATGGTGTAAAATCTATTTATTCATCTATTTTATTTGTTTTTGGAGGAATATAAATGTCAACTTTTATGCCGAAACTTCACAAAGTTTCTCGTAAATGGTTTGTCATCGATGCCGCTGGCAAGCCGCTTGGTCGCGTTGCTGTTCAGGCTGCTATCCTTCTGCGCGGGAAGCACAAGCCTTCTTTTGCCCCTCACGTCGATTGTGGCGACCATGTTATCGTCATTAATTGCAAAGACGCCGTTTTGACGGGCAACAAACTAACTCAAAAGCATCATTACCGTCACACCGGTTATATCGGCCACTTGAGGGCTACTCGATATGACAAAATTATGGCTGAGCACCCCGAATTCGCCATGACTTTGGCTGTTAAGGGCATGCTGCCTGACACTACTATTGGTCGCAAAGCTTTGACGAGACTTCGCGTTTTTGCCGGTGCGGAACATTCCCACTCTGCTCAGATGCCCGAAGTTTTTAACGCGTAAGAAAGGAGCCTTTTATATATGTACAACGAAGTTGCTTACCTCTATGGCACGGGAAGAAGAAAGAGTTCTGTCGCTAGAGTCCGCGTCTATAAGGGATCTGGCAAGATTATTATTAACGACCGGCCTATTGACGACTATTTTGGCCTCGAGACTTTGAAGTTGCTTGTTCGGCAACCTTTGGTTTTGACTAAGACTGACGGAAATTTCGATATTATCTGCAGAGTTGCTGGTGGCGGCGTTACTGGTCAGGCTGGAGCCATTCGTCACGGGATTTCCCGCGCTCTGCTTCAGCACGACGGTGAGGATTTTCGGCCTTTGCTTAAAAAAGCCGGCTTCCTGACGCGTGATCCTAGAATGAAAGAGCGTAAAAAATACGGTCTTAAGGCCGCCCGTCGCGCTCCTCAGTTCTCGAAGAGATAAGATTTCACGTTTTTACCGGTTTTATCAAAAGTCTGCACGAATTTCGTGTGGGCTTTTTATTTGTTGGTATATCACAAAAATTAATTTTAAGTTTAGATTTTATTGCTATGTTATACAAAATTATTGCGAGGGGGTTGTTTTTATTTCACAAATATGGTATGATAATAACAAATAAAAAAAGGAGGAATTTTTGTGAAAAAATTATTGTCAAGTTTGTTAGTGTTAGCTTTGACTCTGGGTGGCGGTGTGACTTGTTTTGCATATAGAGGTGATCTTACGCACAAAGCTCACTGCTTGAAAAGAATTCTAAAAAAAGGTTTAAATGTTCTTAATTATGCAAGCTCTAAATCAAAAAATAAAATGGATGAATTAAAATATAGACAAATTAATGGGCTTTTTTCTAATGGACTTACCTGTTTTGATGAGTTCAACGCCGAAAAAGAATATGATTTAAAAAAATTAATAAAAAAAATTTTAGCGGTATCTCATCCTGATAATTTTAAAGCCGAAAACAAAACAATATACGATGAATATTATAAACTAATTTATTATCTTATGGCTAATGCAGACGATTGCTTGAGATACGATGATTGTGATAGTTCCCCTAGTTTCATCTGTTAAAATTAATATTTTACCTATAACAATAACTTAAAAATTACCTTGTTGTACACCTCACCTCTGTTCTTCAAAAGATAAAACTGCTGTATTTTGCCAGATTTATTAAAAGTCTGCACGAATTTCGTGCGGGCTTTTTTTATTTTTCAAACGCAAATTATAAGGAGTAAATTTAAAGTTAAAACAAAAGTGTTACAAAAAAGATATTTTTCATCTTTAGCTTATTATCAATGTTAATATATTTTAAAAATACGTTTAATCCTTGTTATTAAGGGAAAAATTGCTACCTTTGTTTTTATTTCAAATATTAATTTTGTGTAATTAATTGTTACTTTTTTGTAACTAGTAAATTTCTGCTATTTGCACAAATGATTTTCCATTAATTTACATAAATTGCTCTTGTTAGCGATTTTTAGGCGTTTATTCTTTTGGTTTATTGGATCTTATTTGTTAAAAGTATACAAAAACTCGAATTTTAATCGTTTGACATTCATAACCGCGCTTCTTTATAATTAATTTCGTTAGATTTTATTTAAACTTACGCTTACCATGGCCTCTGTGTTTTTGGTTACACATTGGTTACGAAACGGAGGAATGTCTTTGATTACCAAGTTTAAAAGTCTATCGAACAAGCAAGTCAAGCGGTTTGTGTCTTTAATTTTGATTGTTGTTTTGGGAGCTGGCTCTTCTGCTGCGGTTTTTGGCATGAGCAATGACGTCACGATTACTGATGGCGCGGATGTTACTAAGTTTCGCACTTTGCATAATGAGACTGGCGCTGTTTTGCGGCAAGCTGGCATACTTGTTGATAACGAAAAGGATAAGGTTATCCGGACTGATCTGGCTAACAACCAGTTTGAGATCGTGATTAAGCGTGCTTTTACTGTTGACGTGTTTTTTGACGGCGAATGGCACTCTTATGAGGTTAATGACGGCACTGTTGCTGATTTGATCGCTTTGCATAATATTCCTGCTGGCGACGGCTTTCATGTTTCTGTTCCTACGGATGAACCTCTTGCGGATGGCATGAAGATTGTGATTTCGCGGCTTATTCCTATAAATATTGTTGTTGATGGTGAGAATCGTGCGGTTTCTGTGCCTGAGGGCACTGTTGCTGAGGCTCTGAGGTTTTTGAAAATTTCCACCTCGCCGGACGACATTGTGAGCGAGCCTTTGGATAAAGCTATTGAAGATGGCTTGAGTATTACTGTTAATCGCGTTGAGGTTAAGGAAGTTACCGAAAGAGAGCCGATTCCTTTTGCTACTGAGGTTAAAAAGTCCGATTCTTTGAGCCGTGGTGAGTTTAAGATTGAGGTTGCTGGCGCTAACGGTGAAAAGGACGTTACTAAGCGGATCAAATATATCGATGGAAAGCCATCTCAGGTTGAGGTTTTGGCTGAGAATATCTTGAAGGCACCGGTTAATCAAGTTAAAATCGTTGGCACTAAGCCTACTGCCAAGCATCGGGCTGGTCGGGTTTCTATCTCTGAGGAGAACGGCACCATTGTCGATGAGAACGGGAATGTTCATCATTATAGCAAAACGCTTACCGGCCGTGTGACGGCTTACACTGCCTGCGAGGGCGGCTCACGGACTTCGACTGGTTTGCCGGTTGCTGTGGGGCGCGTTGCAGTTGACCGAAGAAAAATTCCTTATGGCACTAGGCTTTTCGTCCCTGGATATGGCATTTGCGTTGCCGCCGACACCGGTGGTGCTTTGATGAGTGGCCGTACTTTGGTCGATGTTTACTTGAATACTCTGGCGGAATGCCGCCGATGGGGCGTTAAAAATTGTAAGGTTTATGTTTTGGCGGATTAGCTTCGATTTTGCAATAATTTTGTTATCCCTTTCTGTTTGACTACGCCGGCTAATTTTTGTATAATTGGGGCAGGCAAAGGAGGCGCGTGATATGTGGGTTGCCATTGCTTTATCCATACTTTTTCTTGCCATCACCACTATTTTCTTTAAGGCTGAGCTTCGCGGATTCCCGATGTATCGCTCTTTGGCATTTTTCTTCTTGTTTGAAGGATTCTACACGCTCATCGACTTTATCGTGACCGAGATTTGGCCAAATTTTAAGGGCATGTCTTTACTGCACAACGCTGGTTGCTTGATCTTCGGTATTTACGTGGTTTTGACTTTGTTTCGGTACAAGAAGAGCAATTCGCCCGTTGTAATTTCTAATAAAGAAAAAAGTGTTGCGGAAAGTGAAAAATAATCGTTAAGTAGATAAATTGTAAACCCCCGAGAGGTCGGTCCTCCCGGGGGATTTTTTATTGATTATTGCTCAACGTACCAGGGTAAATTCCCTTCGGCCCGATCTTTATCAAATCCATTTACTTTTGGCGCTTTGCCGCCGTATTTCGAGTAGTAACCTTTGGGCATTAGCGGGTTTCCTCTTATCTTCGCCTTTTCCACGTCCACTTTTGGCGACTCTCCTTCTCGGACTTCTCTTGCAACCACGACTGTTCTAAAGTCCTTCAGCTCGCTGGAACACGTTGAGAGCGTTATGAGTCTGTCGTTTTTGCCGATGTCCACGGGCGTGTCCACAATTGATCGCACTTTCACGTCATAGACGAAGTCGAGGAACTCCTTATCGCTCGCAAAGTCGATCTTTAGGTAGTCGAACAGCTTGCCCTGCGACTCGAGCGTGTTGGTCTTGAAGACCGAGATGATCTTCCACTCCGAGCGCTTCGCCAAGGTGTTAAACGTTATGGTGGGGCGCTCCTTATAGAAATTCAAGTCGTCGTACCTGAGCAAATGCCCGAACATACTGCCGTCTCGCATGTTGTGGCCGTACAAAATCAGGTTTTTCGACGGGCTCTCTATGTCGCACTGAGAGTCCAGGAAAACGCTGCCAAAGCTGGTTTTCTCCCTTTTGTAGTTGCGGTGCAGATAGTAGATCGGGTCGCCCGGGCCGGACTGCAGCACCGGATAATTTATCGGCGTCCCTTTGATTTTTATCCAGCCCTTTATGTCGCTGTTTATAGCCATCAACGCCGCCAGATTCCCCGTCTCTTCCTCCGAATCCGCCTCCTTATAGTAAACATCCTCGATCTCCTTCATCGTGGACGCGTTTAGGTAGGGCTCGATAAAGCACAGGTTGACGATGATCCCCAGCGAGACGACAAAAATCGCCGCGCTCAAAACGAAGATTATTTTTTTCAAATTTTTCGGTTTTTTCATGCGACCCCTCTTTTCTAATCCAAAATCTCAGTTATTTTTACGCCCTCAACCGCCGCCCGAATCAGATTTTCGCAGTCAAGTTTGCTCTCTTCCTGCTGTACATCGCGCAACACCGGCTTAGTTCGGGGGTGCTTTGGCGTGAATACTGTGCAGCAGTCTTCGTACGGCAAAATTGAAAGTTCAAATGTCTCGATTTTTCTTGCGATTTCTACTATTTCGTCCTTATCCATCCCGATTAGAGGCCGAAATATCGGCATTTTTGCAGCATCATTCGTGCAAGTGATAGCATCCATCGTCTGACTGGCCACCTGTCCCAGGCTTTCGCCCGTGATCAGTGCCTTGCAGCGATATTTTTTTGCGATAATCTCAGAAATCCGCATCATAAAGCGGCGCATGATCACTGTGAAAAAGTCCTCGTCACAATAATTCTTGATATCTTCCTGAATCTCTGTGAACGGGACGGTGATCATCGTGATTTTCCCTGAAAATTCCGCAACTTTTTTCAGTAACGACGCCACTTTTTGCTCAGCTCTTAGGCTTGTGTACGGCGGGCTTGAAAAGTGGATCGCAACCAGCTCTACGCCGCGTTTTGCAAGCATCCACGCCGCCACGGGGCTGTCTATTCCGCCAGAAATCAGCACTGCGGATCGTCCTCCCGTCCCGATGGGGATTCCGCCGGCACCAAGTAGCGAATCGCCCCGCACATAGGCGCCGAAGTCCCGAACCTCGACGGTTACGGTGATATCTGGGTTGTGCACGTCCACCGACAGGTTCGGGAACGCCTCCAGGATGCGCTCTCCCACGGTGGCCGATATTTCCGGAGATTTTAGTGCGAACCTCTTGTCGCTGCGTCTTGACTCGACTTTAAACGTCCGTAATTTTGGCAAAATTTCGCGCAAGTACTCTACGGCAGTCTCTTTTATCGCCGCCAGATCCTTGTCGCACTGGGCAGCTCTGGCGTAGCGAGATATTCCAAATATTTTGCCGACGGTCTTCTCTAATTGCTCAAAATCGGCAGTTTCGCCCTGCGGGATCAGGTAAATCGTCGATTGCAGATTTATCAATTGAAAATCCCCGAGTGCCGAGACTTTTCGCTTGATGTTTCGTATGAGCTTGTCCTCAAAATTTTTTCGGTTGAGCCCCTTCAGCACGATCTCGCCAAGTTTTATCAACATCACTTCTCTCATTTTTCGCGCGGCCTCCCCCTTTCAATCAAATATGCGCCAGCGTCTCCATGCCAATCTTCAGCTGACGCAGCAGCTCATCAACGTCTGCGCAGGTGTTGTCTTTAGAAAAGCTAATCCTCAAGGCAGTATCTATGCGCCTTTCTGGCAACCCCATCTCGCTCAAAACCCGACTCTGCCTGCCTTTTGCGCATGCAGAACCGCTCGAAACAAAGATTCCCCTAGCCGACAAAAAATGAAGCATCGTCTCCGATTTTATTTCGTTTGTGGAAATATTAATTATGTGCGAAGCAGCGTCCTGCGGCGAGTTTACGCTGATTCCCTTAATGTCAACGAGCCTCTCTCTAAAATAGCGATTCAGCTGGCTTACCTTGTCATATTGCGACCCCAGGTCAAATTGCTCCACTGCCGCGCCAAATCCAGCAATTAGCGCGACCGGCTCTGTTCCTGGGCGTACCTTTTGTTGCTGCTCTCCGCCGTAGGTTCGCGGCGTTACTCGCACGCCTCTTCGTTTGAACAGCGCCCCTACGCCCTTTGGCCCGTGAATTTTGTGCGCTGAGACTGTTACCAGATCCGCCCTTAATTTCTCTACGTCTACGGAGATCTTCCCGAACGCCTGAACCGCGTCAACGTGCAGCACGGCTGGTGACTCGTGTTTTTCGATGACTTTTTTAATTTTCTCTACGGGAAAAATCGATCCGACCTCGTTGTTCACCATCATCACGCTCACCAAAATCGTGTCCGCGTCGATGGCCGCCTCGATTTGCGCCATAGAGATTCGTCCGGTTGCTTCTGGCCTTAAGTATACCACGTCGTATCCCTGTTTTTCAAGTTCCCGCGCGGGGTTGTAGACTGACGAGTGCTCCACCGATGTCGTTACAATCTTATTGCCACGCCGTTTGTTTGCATCTACAGCTCCAAAAATCGCGATATTGTTAGCTTCTGTGCCTCCAGATGTAAAAAAAATCTCATCAGATCCAGCATTTAAACTCTTTGCAATAATTTCTCGCGCGCGTTCGACTTCTTTTTCTGCTTCAAATCCCTTTTCGTGCAACGACGAAGGATTCCCGAAATTACCATTAAGAACCTCCACAATTTTGTCCACAGCCGCCTTGCACGGCCTAGTCGTCGCGCTGTTGTCCAGATAAACCCCGCTCATCGCCTCACCCCCGCCCCTCGCGCGAATTCGCCCACCAACATTATAGCTCAAAATTCTCAACAAGAAAATAGTTTTTCCAAAAAAGAAAAAAGAGTTCACAAAACGGCTTGTAAACTCTAAAAATTCAAAATTATGCATAATCCGGTAGCGAAAAATTATACTTGTTTTTCCCTCCATCGCGCGCATAATCGCCATAAAAATAGATCTGCAGCTCTTCAATCCGCCGGTTCAAAAGGCCTCTTACGAACCTTCCGCCCGCCTTGTTATACTCTAAAAACGCCTTTACAAAGTCATCTCGGCTCGCAGAATTCCTAACATCCAAATCCTCGACTGTTAAAAATTGCGCAGCGCAATATCCCACCAAGCCGCCACTCGTTCGAACTTTATACCAACCGTTATTATTCTCACTTAAAACCTCTACTCGTTCATTAAACTTCATCACAGAAATCGCAGTATTTTCAGTGCTCAGACCCTCTCGTAGCCTCAATCCATCGCTCGAATCAACAACACCAATATTACTATTTGTATATTCAGTAATCACGCTCAAAAACTCCGCAAAGCAGTACCCCTCCAAACCGCCACTCGTCCTTACCCGATGCCAACCGTTACGATTTTCGCTCAAAACCTCAACCTGCTCATTAAACTTCAAAATAGCCAAAGTCCCAGTTTGCCTGCCAGGCCCCTCCCGCAGCCGGAGGCCATTTGTAGAAATAATCGTTCCAGTCATCTTTTTTTGAGGCTTACTCGAGCTTAAACTATTTGTATTTTTAAAAACCAAAAATACGATCCGTAAATTAGAGTTGCTCAGCCAGCCGGCGCCCAGGTTGTACGTAAAGCTCGAAAGCGCATCAAACTCGTTCTGAGACACCCTCAAACCATTGCGCAGAATAAAATTATTGAGAGCCCGCGAACAGTTGCCGTTGTTCAGGCGATTCACAAGCATGGCGTGCGCCGCAGCGCGCGTGACGTTGTTATAAAAAGCCGACCCAGCCCGAACTCCGCTGCCGTAGCCGATGTCATAGACGTTTTTCGCCAGGCCGTCCTCCATAATCTTCGATCTAAAGCCCTCTTTAGCCTTTATGTAATCGATGCACCTATCGCTAACACGCATCTCTGCTGGATTCGCCACTGAGCGCTCTGTAAAAACCCCATCAAAACTGCAATCCGGCACATCCACCCAATTAGAACCGCTCTCCACCTGCGCTCTCACCGTAAAGTTCCCGGAGCCTCTAGGTTTTACCCTCGCTCGGTGAATAAAACAGTCTCCGTCTGGGCATTTTTCCTCAGCCATAGCCTCAAATCGGCCTAAATTTGTAGTCACCAAAAACTTAACTCGGCCCACTGCAGCATCTGCAAACGCTACTAGCGTCAAATCTTCGTCAGGTCGCGGATTATTCGGTTCCACAAATATGTAGCGTACCAACTTTGGCGGCAGAACCTTTATTTTAAATCTTTTTTCTTGGGTTTCTCCTCCCCCACTGGTCCGTACTTCCTTGCAGAATGCCTCCCCCACCGAGTTTGCAGTGATTACTCCATTCAAAACCGACACTACTGCATCGTTCTCCGATGTTAGCATCGCTGAATTCTGCAAGTGTTCTACAGAAATAAACATCGATTGCCCTTTGTGCAGCGTAAATTCTCGCACCGACCCTGCAAAAGCTTGTCCCGCTCCCGCCAGAATCAGCGTCAGCGCGAACAAAACAGCGCAAATCTTCCTTTTAATACCCCTCATTTTAACTCCCAAAAATTATACTATCTGTAATATGCGCAAAAATAATTACTAAAACAGGTTGAATGTGATAGCCTGCCGAGCCCCAGATGCCGCGATTATGCCTTCAAAAACGAATTGCACGATGAAAAATACTCCAGCCAAAATCAAATATTTTTTTACCTCTTCGCTAATCAAGCTGCGGCCCGATTCGTCGCCTGTTGGCTGCTTGCAAAACATGCACACCGGATATTTTTTGGAGACCATCTTCCCGCAATGCCGGCACGTCACGAAGTCTTTTTCTTTCTGATACCTGAAAATCGCATAAACCACGGCCGGAATAAATCCGAAAATCGCCGTCAAAACCGTAGTCCACAGCGCGGTGTTTCGATCACTATGCTCAATCGCGTCCTTATAAACCGCGATGCACAAAAAGACCTTATACGCCAAAGCCGCCAAAACTCGCAGCATGCTCGCGCCAAACAGTCCGCCCATCAAAAACATTTTTAAATCCCCCTAATTTTAATGTGCATTTTTGCTCAAAAAATCGCTTATTATTTTACCATTTGCCTCGTTTTTTGTCAATTATCTTCTCGCGCGCGCCGGTTTTAGTCGGATTTTCCGTTTTTTTGCGACTTTTTAAACCTTTTTCGCCCATTCTGCAAAATCCACTTGCACGCCCGCCCGTTCTATAATATTATATTATTGAGGTCGAAATTTTTTTACTATTTCTTTTTTCGGGGGTGCCGTCATGATTTTGGACAAAATCGACGAGAACCGTCTGCTGATTGCCCTTTCGAGCGAGGATTTGAAATTTTTGGATGTCTCGATTAACCGTCTTAACTGGAAATACGAGTTTTCTTCAGAAATCATCAATAATCTGCTAGCCAAAGCCGAATCCGAAATTGGATTTTTCTGCAGCAACAAAAAGCTCCTAATCGAAGCTATTCCGCAGTCCAACGGCTGTTTCGTCTTGGTCACGCTGCTTTCGAACCGCCTTGACTCTGCTCGAAAAATTTATAAAATCAAAAATAAATCTAAGCCGTTCGCTTTCTTTTTTAAAACGCCGGATTCTCTCTTTGCACTCGTTGAACGCCTCTACAACGGTCGTTTCAGCTTTTTCGATAGTTCTATTATAGAAATTAAAAATTCCTATTTTTTGGTATTATACATCAAAGGCGCAATTTCATCGAATCTTCTGGCAGTCATCAGTGAGTACGGGCGTTTTGCGGGCAAAAGTGCCGTTGCCGCCGCCAGACTGGTTGAAAGAGGCAACGTCATTATCAAAAACCGCGCCATAGAGGAGCTCGGAAAATATCTTTTAACCTAAAATTAAAATAATCAAGCCGAAAACAAGGCCCCGCCTGCCCTCAGAGCACTCACAGGTAACCTTGCTTTCGGCCAAATTTTTGCCTAAATTTATCGCAAACCTCGCCTAAACTCCCTTAATCTCGGCGATCGCACGCTTCATATCGCTGCTTTTAAAAATACTAGTCCCCGCCACACAGATGTCCGCACCGCTTTGAGCCGCCATTTTGGCGGTCTCTTTTGTTATTCCGCCGTCGACTTCTATAAGCGTCTTAAGCCCTTGTTTGCAGACTTCTTCCCGCAATGCGCGGACTTTGCTCATCATCTCTGGCATAAATGGTTGTCCTCCAAATCCGGGTTCAACCGTCATTACGACCGCCAAATCTATCATCGGTAAATACTCCAAAAGCTCATCCACCATCGTCGCGGGCTTTATGGCTACTCCAACCTTTTTGCCCGTTGATTTCACGGCGTTTATCGCGCTCAAAAGATTACTCCCCGCCTCGGCATGGAACGTGATTATATCCGCGCCAGCTTCTGCGAAATCCGCAAAGTACCGCGAAGGCTCAGTTATCATCAGGTGCACGTCAAACGGAATGCTAGCACACGGCCGTATTGCTCTAATTATAGCCGGTCCCATGGTTATATTCCGCACAAAGACGCCATCCATCACATCTATATGCACAAAATCCGCGCCAGACCGCGAAACTCTCTCAACTTCGTCGCCCAACTTGGAAAAATCGCTTGCCAGCACAGACGCCGCCACTTTCATGCACCCTCAGCCCCCTTCTTGCATAGCGCGCCCCACTATACCGCGGGGCGCTATTGTTGCTCTCGATCGCAAAACTTTCAACAAAACATCACAATTTTGTTAAAACTTTATTGCTGCTCTTCGCCATTATCCGCATTCTGCACGTCTTCTTGCACAACCTCTTCCCCACCAGCCGTGTCAGAATCAATATCCGCAGCCTCATCCTCATGCTCCATGCTAGCAACCGCAACGATCTTGTTATCGTCAGCAATCTTCATAACGCGCACTCCCTTAGAAGGCCGCGAACACTTTCGAACCGAATCCGCCTTTATCCTGATAATCACGCCATTCTCAGCAATCAAAATCACGTCTTCATCGCTCGAAACCAGCTTTATCGCCGCAACATCGCCATATTTCGCAACATGATAATTTATAATTCCCTTGCCGCCGCGGTTTTGAAGCCTATAATCGTCAAAGTCCGAAAGTCTGCCATAACCCGTCTCCGAAACCGTCAGAACCATCTTTTCGCGACAAACAGGGCTCATTCCCACGACACTATCGCCATCCTTAAGCGTTATAGCCTTCACACCGCGCGCCGTACGGCCAACTACCCTCACATCAGTTTCGCTAAACCGGATAGCCATGCCCTTCTTCGTCGCAACCATAAGCTCCGTCCTGCCGTCGGTAACGCTAACCCACGCCAATTCGTCGCCCTCGTCCAAGTCAATCGCAATCAGACCGCTTTTTCTCGCCGAATCATAGGCATTCAGCTGCGTCCGCTTGATTATTCCGCCCTTCGTGACCATCACCAGGAACTTTTCTTCCTCAAACGCCGGCACTTTTATCATCGAGGTGACCTTTTCCTCCGGCAAGACCGGTAGCAAGTTCGCCACATTTGTGCCCTTAGACGTCCTCGAGCCCTCCGGAATTTCGTAGCATTTCAGGCGATACGTCTTGCCCAAATTCGTGAAAAACATGACATAGTCGTGACTGTTCACCACGAACATCTCCGAAGCGACGTCCTCCTCGCGGCAGCTCATGCCCGAAACGCCCCGTCCACCGCGCCTTTGCAGCTTATATGTATCCGTCTTCTGCCGCTCAACGTACCCAAAATTCGTCAGCGT
>CAQKRU010000014.1 GCA_948823415.1 uncultured Eubacteriales bacterium | reverse complement strand
CATCTGGTAGAGCGCCACCTTGCCAAGGTGGAGGTAGCGAGTTCGAGCCTCGTCATCCGCTCCATTGCTCCATTTTATCTTTTATGTTTGCTGCTTGCAAAGGCTGAAGTTATTATGATGACCGAGAGATTGCATTAAATACCCCTTATAGCTAACAGAGATGAGATGGAAATGTTCTAGACAACGGCAAAGCCTAAGGTGTAGAAGTTGGAAAGTTAGATATGTGCCGTCAGGTTGCTGTTGATGCATTTGAAAATGACCATGACTGTGTCGTTAATTCTCAATTGATATTAATTTTGGAAAAGCGGCGTTGGTTTCGGTTGACCCCGGTTTGAATATAAAAGAGTTAAAGGAACTAACCGCTACAAATGAGAATGGCTATAATGATAACATAGACGTGCATTGCACTAAAGGACGTAGCGTAATCAAGATTGTTTGTGAATATTACAGTGGGAGTTTTAAAATTTCTCGGCAAGGCGGGTTGTTTAAATATGATGATGCCGTTGAGGGGGTACATGAAGGGATGCATCAAAATATGGAATGGTGGCCTTGGCAATATGTTTGGATAGAATTTCCCGTTTGGTTCTAAGGCAAATGCTTAAGCGTTTTGATTTTCCTTTTTTGGCGCCATAGCCAAGTGGTAAGGCATGGGTCTGCAAAACCCTGATCCCCAGTTCAAATCTGGGTGGCGCCTCCAGGTTGTGCCCTCTTGTTTTTTGCAAGGGGGCTGCTTAATTGATTAAATGAAGGAGTAGTTGTGATGGCTATTGAAAAGACGTATATCATGCTAAAGCCCGACTGTATCAAGCGCGGCTTGATGGGTGAGGTAATTTCTAGAATAGAAAAAAAGGGGTACAAAATTGTAGACGCAAAGATGATGTGCCTTGATGAAACGGTTCTTCGTGAGCATTATGCTCATATTGTTGATAAACCCTTTTTCCCGGAGATTGTTGAATATATGACTTCGGGGCCAGTTTTGGCGATGATTGTTGAGGGTGAAAGTGCGGTAAAGGGTATGCGCATTTTGATGGGTGCTACTAAATTTGAGGAAGCTGCTGCGGGCACTATTCGCGGGGATTTTGCCTTTTGCACGACGGAAAATCTTATCCATGGTTCCGACTCTGCCGAGAATGCAGAGATCGAAATAAACAGATTTTTCAAATAAAATATAGACGCTAAAAAGATTACGACACTGCGCCCAATGGGTAGCAGTGCCGTTTTTAATTATAAAAATCATTTTAAATGGCGCTACAAAGACTCCTTGTTGTCAACATCTTCTACCAAAAGCAATTTTTTTGGCGCCCTTATAGGGCTCATCGTAAACTAGCTTTTGCATTAGTAATTTTGCAGATTTGAACGGCTTTAAAAGCAGCCGGTTGCTTCATATATGCCACCGATGATTTTGCCAAAGTTGCTCTAGCACGAAATTTAAATAATCTTTGCTCGACGGCATAGGTTTCACGATCCTCTTTTGCAACATCAGTCCTTGACATTTAGGCTAATTGACAATTCATCCAGCTGTTCGGAGCTAACTTTATTCGGCGAACCAGACATTAGCTCGGCAGAGCTTGCAACCTTCGGAAACGCGATAACGTCGCGGATACTCTTACAGTTTAGCATAAGCATAACGAGCCGATCTAGCCCAAAAGCCAAGCCGCCATGCGGTGGGGCGCCGTACTTGAAGGCATCTATTAAAAACCCGAACCTTTGCTCAGCCTCTTCTTTAGAGAATCCCAACGCTTTGAGCATTTTTTGCTGCAGTTCTGGATTGTTGATTCTAATAGACCCGCCGCCGATTTCGTTGCCGTTAAGCACTAAGTCATAAGCTTTGGCATGGACGTTTTGCGGCTCCAAATCTAATTTTGCAATATCCTCGTCTCGCGGAGCGGTGAACGGGTGATGCTTCGCAACATATCTGTTTTCATCCTTGCTGAACTCAAGCAGCGGAAAGTCCGTTACCCACAGCAAATTCGGTTCGCTTTCGTCAATCATGCCGAACCTGCGCGCAATTTCACACCGAAGTGCGCCCAAACTCTCCAAAACAGCCGGAGTGTCGCTGCCTGCCACTATAAAGATAACGTCGTCATTTTGCGCGTTAACCGAGTTTCTTATTGATGAAATCTCGGAATCGGACAAAAATTTTTCATAAGAAGAGCTAGAAGTTGCGTCTGCGTTGAGCTTCGTCCAAGCAAGCCCCTTTGCGCCGTAGTCTTTAAGCCACTCTGTTAGCTTGTCGATTTCCTTTCGCGGCAGTTTAGATGCAACACCTTTTGCGTTTATCGCCCGCACAGAGCCACCGCTAGCTATCGCGCCAGAGAATATCTTAAATTCGCAATTTTCCAATACCTCGCTCAAGTCCACAAGCTCCATCCCAAAGCGCAGGTCGGGCTTGTCGGAACCAAATCGTGCCATCGCTTCGGCATAAGTCAGCCTTTTTAGCGGGGTTTGAATCTCTTTGCCAAGGACTTCCTTAAAGACTTTTTTTATGAAGCCCTCGGTTATGAGCATCACATCGTCGGCCTCCACGAACGACATCTCGAGGTCAATCTGCGTGAATTCTGGCTGCCTGTCGGCGCGCAAGTCCTCGTCCCTAAAGCAGCGCGCAATTTGAAAATACCGATCGAACCCGGCCAGCATTGTTAGCTGCTTGTACAGCTGCGGTGACTGCGGCAGCGCGAAAAAGTTACCCGGAAAGACCCGCGAAGGCACCAAATAGTCGCGCGCGCCCTCCGGGGTTGACTTTATGAGCATGGGCGTCTCCACTTCAATAAAGCCGTTTTTGTCAAAAAAATCGCGCGCAATCTTAACGATCTTGTGCCGAGCGATAATTTTATCCTGCACGTCCGGCCGGCGCAAGTCCAGATACCTATATTTCAAGCGAAGTTCTTCATTCGCGTTGGAATTTTCTAAAATTTCAAACGGAGGAGTCTCTGCCTCCGACAATACGCGCAATTCCGTGACTTCGATTTCGATCTCACCAGTTTTTATCTGCATGTTTTTAGAAGATCGCTCTCTTACCACGCCTCTCGCAGCTAAAACGAATTCCGCCCGCACCGCAAAGGCCTTTTTAAAGATTTCAGGCTCAGTTTCGTCGCTAAAAGCCAACTGAACAATCCCCGTCCTGTCGCGCAAATCCACAAAAATAAGATGTCCCAAATCTCGCTGACGCTGCACCCAGCCGCAAACTGCAACCTCTTTGCCAACGTCATTTATCGAAAAATCGCCGCAATAATTCGTCCGCCGAAAATTTTTCATACTCTCACTCATCGTCATTCCCACCTCTTTAAATATAATACCCCAATAATCGACATAAGTAAAGTCCCCGCCATTGCGGCGACGAGCGCCCGAACGAAAAAGAAAAATACTTATCATCCCCAAAGCAAAGCCAAAAACAGAGATAATAAGTATTAAAGTATATCTAAAAACGCCTACTTTGCGGGATTTATTAAGTCTCGCCCTTGTCTTCGGCTAATGTGACCGGAATCTCTAGCATGGAGTGCTCCTCGTTGCGGAGAACGGACAGCCGATAAACCGAAACATTAACGGTGTCGCCGGGTTTGTGGTTGGCGAGTTCATTGTGCAAGTCCGCAGTCGTCTTCGTGGTCACGCCGCCAAACTTAATAATGATATCCCCAGCCTTCAAGCCGCTTGTTTCGGCGCAGCTACCCTCGACAATCCTCGAAATCAGCAGCCCCTGCGGAACATCATTCAACTGAGCCTCATAAACGGACAAAGCCCTCACGACAACGCCCATCTTGACGCGGCCAGAAACGTATCCATTTTTAATAAGCTCGCTGACAACGGTGGTGACGGTGTTGCTAGGGATGGCGAGCCCCATGGCTTCGTAATCGGTGAGCTTCATTCTATTAATACCGATGACCTGGCCGTACATGTTGAGCAGAGCGCCGCCGGAATTGCCCGGATTAATCGCAGCGTCGGTCTGAATATACTTAACGGTCGAAGTAGTGTTCTTGCTTGCGTCCGGGATAATAGAGGCGATGTCGCGGTTGAGCGCAGATATAACGCCCCGAGTCAAAGAATTCGAAAACTCCAATCCGCCAGGATTCCCAATAGCAAGGACGCTTGCGCCAACAGCCAATTGATCCGAGTTCCCAAACTCCGCGGCCTTAAGGCCAGAAGCGTCTATCTTTAAAACAGCGATGTCGGTCCGCTGGTCAAAACCAACAATTTTTGCGGCAAATTCCTTGCGGTCGCTCGTAACCACGCTAACGTTGTACTTGTTACTATGCCCGATAACATGCGAATTCGTAACAACGTAGCCGTCCTCGCTAATGATTATGCCGCTCCCTTGCCGAGAGAGTGACGAAATCAGGCCGGCAGACGGGTCATAAGCAACAACGCCCACTATCGACGGGGCAATCTCCAAGTAAATTTGTTCCGCACTTTTAGCGTCGGCACTTTGGGGAATATCGTTCGTATGGATGACCACAGAACTGCCATTGGAACCGCCCAAATTAGAAGTGAGCGAGCGAAATCTAGCGTCGTTCTTCAAAAAAGTGGCCAAAAGAGAGGCGCCAAAAATCAGAAACATTGCCCCCAGAATGATGGCGGAGGTTATTAAAAAGACCTTCAAGCCCCTATCCATCTTGTTTTTGGGAGGATTATTATTAACAAAAGCGGGTGACGACGGCTGACTTCCGGCCGTCTTTTGACTGCTATTGCTGCCATTGCTAGTGCCACTGCGATTATCTTTGCTGCTTTTGCCGCTACTGCTGCTTGAATAATGAGAATTGGCGGTAGAGACTCGAATTTTCTCAGGGTCGTAGCTATAAGAAGGCGCATCCGACCAGGATATCACATTTTTGTCCGCACTGTTAGTGCCCTCCTCTTTATCCGAGCCGCCCGAACCACCGCTGTTATCGCTAAAAAGGTTGTTGTCATCGTATTTGTCGCTCATAAAAAGCAAACCTCCCACACGCAAACGTTAAAAGCTAGTTTAATTATACTACGATGTGCCCGTCAAATAAACCATAATTTTGAAATTTTTGTGAAGTTATAAAAATAAAATGAGCAGATTTTAAATTATTACACGGGCTTGGCGAGCAAAATTTTAACAAAAAAAATCACATAAAATAAAAAAATATAGAGATAATAAAGGAAAAGGAGTGATATAGTGGAATATGTAAAAGCGTTTGTGGTTGGCGGACTGATCTGCGTTGTGGGGCAAATTTTGATCGACAAGACGAATCTGACGCCAGCCAAGATATTAGTTTTGTTTGTAACTCTAGGCGTAGCGCTGACTGCAGTGGGAGTGTACGAGCCGCTTGTAGAATTTGCGGGGGCAGGAGCCACCGTGCCCTTGACCGGCTTTGGCTACACCATGGCAAAAGGGGTTTTGGAGCTTGTAAAAGAAAAGGGCTTTTTGGGCATTTTCATAGGCGGACTCAGTGCCAGTGCGGCCGGGATTGCAGCTGCAATCTTTTTTGGGTACGTTGCGGCGCTTGTTTCGAAGTCTAGCGACAAAAACTAGGCTTAAAATGTAAAAATTTTGAGCATAAAAAGATCCACAAATAATGTTGATGCAAGGGCGAAAATTTGATTATAAAGGACAAAGATGGAGGTATTGAGTGTAAAAATGAAAGCTACAGGAATCGTGAGAAGGATAGACGACTTGGGCCGGGTGGTGATTCCAAAGGAGATCCGCAGAACGCTGCGCATCCGGGAGGGCGACCCGCTAGAAATATTCACCGACACAGAGGGCGGCGTCATATTCAAAAAGTACTCGCCGGTGGGAGAGCTCTCGCAATTTGCCACGACGTATGCCGATGTATTGGCGCACACATCGAATTTTCCAACCGTAATCTGCGACAGAGACCACGTGGTGGCGGTTTCGGGCCTGCCCAAAAAAGAGTACCTAGAAAGAAGGATAACCTCGGCGCTGGAGGACCTAATGGAGTCGCGGCGCAGCTATGTTTTTTCGAAGGAAGCCGAAACGACGGTGGCTCCGATTGAGGGCATGGACAAAAAAGCCGCAGTGATCTTCCCGATAATAGTTGCGGGGGACGTAACAGGCGCCGTCACGCTGCTGCAAAACGATGCAAACACTATCCCAGGCGACACAGAGACAAAACTAACCCAAGCCGCAGCCGAATTTTTGGGCAAACAAATGGAATAATCCGCAGCAAACCTGGCAGGATTATTGTTTGAAATATGCAAAAAAAGAAATACTGCCCGAGCCGCGAAGTCGCGAACAGTTTCGGACAGTATTTTAATTGCACTATTTTGTACTTGCTAATTGCCACAAACGTTGCTGCAGCCGCATCCACAGCCAGCGCTGCCAGAATTATCGTTGTTTGTTTCGGTTGAGCGCGGTGGGAAGAACTCGTCGGTAGGGAATTCCAGGCGATTAAAGAGCTCGCAAGGGTTATCTGCAGTAGTAACGCACTCTTTTTCTGGGATGCAGAAGTCGTACGACGGCACTAGCATCTGGACGTTGCGCTCTAGCTGGACTATTGTAAACATGCCGAGCGTAACAAACACGGCGTTTGAGTTGTTTCTGAGCTGGAACTCTCCGCCAAACTTCTTGGATATGCTCTCTGGAATATGGCAGCCGATGTCGCAGCTGTCGTGATTATCGCAGCAAACCTTTGCAGAAAGTCCGATTGGCTCTGCCACTTGAACTGTAGCTTTGGGCAAATTTCTGACCGGAGAAGAGTTTAAGTCGATGTCGTCGTAGCAGGCGCCAGAATTAAAGACCTTGACCTTACCCTCGCTACCAAACAATATCACTTTTTTGGAGTACACCGAAAGCCCCGTCACGTTAACCGGGCAAGCCGCCGGCGACAAGAACACATCCAAGTTTACCTCAAAGAAGAACGTCATATCGACAGAGTAGAATCCTTTGTTAAACGGCACCGGATCGATGTCGACGTAGACAGTTAAAACCTCTGCATTTTTGATGCGCGCAGTGCAGGCCTGATCAATTACATGCTGGCCGGCCTCGGTAAAGTATACACGCAAGTCCTGAAGACAGTCTTTATCTGCACAAGAGTCGTAAACCCTGAATGCATCGATGCAGACGGCTTCTCTAAAACTCCCCGAAGAGCTACCGTTGGCGCAGTTTTGAGAGTTTGCTGTTGCTGAAAAAAGATTTTCTGACATAATAAAAAGCCTCCATTCAGATGATGAACTATGTTTTCAATACATATTATGTGATTTGAAACGATGTGTTACAAAAATTTGTGAAATGCTGAGGCTAGTCAAAGTGAAAGTGTATGATTTGTTTGCACCCAACAAAGGCGATCTGGCCGCGTTGCTTGACATTATGGCCAAAATTAATATATAATCAAACTTAGCAGGGGGAGTTTTTGTTATAAGGAGATTTTTATGTGGAGTTTGCGCAGGATGAGTGAAAAAGTCGCGGTGAATTGCGGTTCAAGTTTGGCAGAAAAAGAAATTTCCTTAAACGAAAATGAAAATGCAAAAGAAAATTCCCCCACATACAAAATATATTCTCTGCAGGATTTATATGACCTGACCAGCGTAAAAAATGGCGATAATATCGATTTGGCGGCGAGTTTGATTTATAATGCCAAAAAAGTGACGATTATTATAGCTGGGAAAAATGAGGATAATATAAGAAATTTGCTTGCTGAGATAGCAAAGTCCTTTGAGGCGCTGGGGATAAATGTGCTTATTTTTGACAATGAAGATATTTCTAAATTAGAAAAAAACGACGTTGTAATTAAGATAAATCTAAGTGACAACGTAGATGACAAACTTTTTAATCGAGGGCTAGATCTAAAGATTATAAATATTTATTTGGACAAAAGCAGCGATCATGTTGGGCACGGCGTAAATTTGTATGGTTTGAACTTAAAGAATATTAACCGGTTGCTGTCTGTTGAAGTCCTTTTAAAATGCGTGTATTTAGGGGTTTTAGCCAAAATTTGACCGCACGGAGGCCAAAATGAAGAGAATTGAAAATTTATGCATGAAGTGTATGAGCGATAAGGGCGGGCTTAAACGGTGCCCTTTTTGCGGATATATTGGCGACGAAGCTCAGCTGGGTAGCGCTTTTGAGAGAAGTTTGATTTTGCAGGATAATTATGTGATGGGCAATAAAGTCCGTGAGAACGCGGAGTCCGTCTGCTATATAGGCTACGATATGAAAAATAAGTCCAAGGTGCATATTCGGGAGTTTTTCCCGGCAGAGATTTGCAATAGGGGCGCAGATGGCTTGAGCGTTGTAGCTAAGGAGAGTTGCGGAAAGAGGTATGACGCGCTTAAGACTTCATTTTTGCAATATTTTCGGTCGCTGGCTAAGGTTCGGGACATTGATGCGGTCTGCTCTGTTTATGACATTTTTGAGGATTACGGCACGGCGTATGTTATATCGGAAATGGTGGACGGGATCACCTTGTCGGAGCTAGTAAGACGGAATAAAAAGCCTCTGGAATGGGACACTACGAAGGTGCTGTTTATGCCGCTTATTTCTGCGTTTAGCCGATTAAGCAAGGCCGGCATTCTGCATCTTGCGGTTAGTCCGGATGCGCTAATTATTAGCAGAGCCGGAAAGATGTATATTTCTGATTTTTCTACGCCAAACGCGAGACAGATTGGGACATTTTTTGACTTTGATTTTAACAAGGGATATACCGCGCCGGAGCAGTATATTAAGGGGTACAAACTTACCCAAGTGGCGGACGTTTACGGGTTAGCAGCGTCGCTGTTTTTTGTCTTGGTAGGCTTTGCGCCAAAGGATGCTTCGGCCCGAGAAATCGACGACCGGCTGCTGATTCCAGTTAAACTTTTGAAGAACATCCCGCCGCATGTGGTTTCGGCGCTTTCACACGCTCTGAGAGTTAATGCCCAAAGCCGAACTCAGACTTTCGAAATTTTGCGAGACGAACTTACAGAGACTTCCGCAAAATACCTGAAAGAACAAGAAATGATCGTGCCTGAACGTCAAGATAATAGTAGAGATAGCAAGGCAGATAAACGAAAAAACCTTGCGTGGATCCTGAGCACGGCCGGCGTTGCGCTAACGGCGCTCACTTTGCTGGTGGCCTTTTTTATTTATAATAACGCAAACAAAAAAAACGAGCAGGACACAGAAAGTCCGCTAGTTTCGGAGGCAGCAAATACTCAAGAAAATATTATTACAGTACCTGATTTTATCGGCATGGACGCGGATAAGCTGGTGCAGAACAGCGAAACGTCGGATTATAATATTTTTTTTGCAGAAAAGGTTTTTGATGACAAGATTTCGGAAGGCAAGGTAATTTCACAGACCCCGGCACCGGGTAGCTCGGTAAAAAAAGGCTCAAACATTGTGCTTACAGTCAGCAAAGGGCCTAAGTTTCGAGCTTTGCCACAAATTGAAAGCTTAACATTGTCGCAAGCTTCTGCTGTTTTAACTAAAGAAGGCTTCACTCCGGCGTCGGAATTTTGCTATAGTAACAGCGTTGCACAGGGCAAGGTTATTGGCTACAAGGGGTGCGCGAAGGGCGACAAGCTTGAATTTGGCGCCAAGGTAACGATTCTTGTTAGCAAAGGCAAAAGGTAGACTGTGGTTTAAAATCATAAAGCCAATGCCCATTTTGGCGGCACTGGCTTAAGTTTTTCTTTTTTTGTTAGCCGTATTATCGCAGTTTCGTTCGCAAGCGGCGCAATCTCCTGCGCAAAGGCTTGTGAGTTTACGGCTTTTATATAATTTAACCTGCTTCACAATCGCCAAAATAACTATCACGATCGCGACCACAGCTATGACAATGTCAATCATAAAAAATCGGCTCCTTTTGAAATCTTCAAAAAAACTTAGAAATCGAAGACCCAACCTGAAACACCAGCATAGAAGCGGTCCAGGCTAAAATCAACTGATAGCTAAGTGCGAGAACAGTCCATTTTACGCTTTTTAGCTCCTTGTACATGGCCGAGAGAGCCGCGACGCACGGCGTGTACAGCAGAACAAAAACCATGAAAGCGTAGGCCGAAATGGTTGAAAACTGATCCGCAATTACCTGCGAGACGCCAGCTAGCCCGCCAGTGCCGTAAAGAACAGCCATGGTGCTAACGACGGATTCTTTTGCGATTAAGCCAGAAAGCAGCGAAACCGCAGCCCGCCAGTCGCCAAACCCGCACAATGAAAACACCGGCGCGATCGCCATTCCAACCGAAGCCAGAATGCTTTCGCTCTTGTCAGAGATCATCTGCAGGCTCAAATTGAACGACTGCAAAAACCAGATCACGATAGTCGCCGCGACCAAGATGGTGCCAGCCTTAACGATAAAGTCCTTTAACCTTGCGCCAACATGCAAACACAAATTTTTTAAGGTTGGCATCCGGTACGCCGGGAGTTCCATGATGAACGAAGCGGTTTCGCCCTTTAAAACCGGGCCTTTAAAAACCATCGCCGTGAAGACCGCGACCAAAATTCCCAACAAATATATAGAAGAAATCGCTAAAACCTGATGTTCTCGAAACAGCGCGGCGATGAACATCGCGTAAACCGGCATTTTTGCGCTGCAGGACATAAACGGAATCATCAGTATTGTGAGCTTTTTGTCGTTTTCTTTTTCTAAAATTCGCGTCCCCAAAATCGCTGGCACAGTGCATCCGAAGCCCATCAACAAAGGCACAAAGGCTCGGCCAGAAAGCCCGACCTTGCGCAAAAGTTTATCCATGATAAAAGCCGCCCGTGCCATGTATCCGCTGTCTTCTAGGATGGAGAGCAACGTGAACAATATCATGACCTGCGGAAAAAACGAGATCACCGACCCGACGCCTTCAATTATCCCGTCAATTATCAAGCTCTTGGACCACGCCGCCGCGCCAAGACTGGTCAATAAATTTAGCACAAATCCGCCAAACACATCTTTAATCAAAAATTCAAATTGGTCTCTCAAAGAAGACCCTACCGGCCCGAATGTGACGTAAAAAATAAAAATCATCATGACGGCAAAAATGGGCACGGCCAAAAACTTGTTTGTGATGACCCTGTCGATCTTGTCGGTTAAAGTTATGTGCTCCGGCGCGTGTTTCCGCTTGATTGCGGCCGCGCACAAGCTATATATGTATTTGTAGCGCTGGTCGGCTATTAGCATTTGCTCGTCCATGTGCGGCGTCAGGTCCACCGTGCCTTTATACAAATTTATATTTTCTGCCTGCGTTTTTTGCAGCTTTATTTTTTGCATTAGTAATTCGTCATTCTCAAAAAGCTTGACAGCAAGCCAACGCAAGCTCATCTTATTTTGCAAATTTTCGAAATTTTCAGCATTAAAGCTTCTTGACAATTCATTTTCTATTTTAGAAATAATATTTTCAACTTTGTCGTCGTATATTTTCTTCGCTGCTTTAGCTCCATCTTTATTCTCAGCGTACCGAATAGCCAAATCCAAGAGCTCGTTAACCCCTATCCTTTTGTTTGCAGATATTGGCACAATCGGCACATTCAGCTCACTGCGAAATTTATTGTAATCAATGATATCGCCCTTTTTTTCAACAACATCCGTCATGTTAAAGGCAATAATCATCGGCTTTTGCAGCTCCAAAAGCTGCGTCGTCAGGTACAGACTGCGCTCCAAAATAGTCGCGTCAACAATGTTAATAATCAGATCCGGGTTGTCCTCGATCAAAGAAACCCTCGTAACAATCTCTTCCGAAGAGTACGGCGATAAAGAATAAATCCCCGGCAAATCAAGAATATTAATCTTAGCGCCTCTAAATCGCAAACTCCCTTCCTTTTTTTCAACAGTCACGCCCGGCCAGTTGCCAACGTGCTGGTTACTTCCGGTGAGCTCGTTAAACAGCGTGGTTTTGCCGCAATTGGGGTTCCCAACCAAGGCAATCTTCAATGTTTTTGAGCCTCTATTAAAATTTTTCGTATTTTTATTCAACGCCGTCGTTGATGCAGACATCGATCATTTCCTTTCTTTAATTTGAATATTTTGCGCTTCCGACTTCCTAATGCTAAGGTCAAACCCGCGAACGTTAATCTCAATAGGGTCACCAAAAGGGGCAATCCGCTTCATAATAACCAAAGCCCCAGGCGTGATACCCATGTCCACAATCCGCCGCCGCAAGCCCTTATCGCAGACGATTTTTTCTACAATTCCCAACTGGCCCGGCTTTAAATCGTTCAGCGTTTTCACCCTAAGTGCTCCTTTCAAAAATCTCCAAATAATAATGCTAATAGCAGCTTTCATGCTCACTCAGCGCAACCCTAAACAAGCAGTCACAATAGTGTATGCGCTAATTTGAGCCTTCATGTTTTTGGCTAAGGCAGTTGTGATATTCGTTAATCTTTGCCGTTAAAGCCTGAAAAAATTCAGCTTGCTTTTCTTGAGGGATTCCCTGCGACATGATAGCCAAAAAGTAAGGTTGGCTATTTTTGTCAAAAATTATAGCCTCGTCAGCGCAAATTAACTTGCTTGGGATCCAGCCTGGTTTATGAAAAACAGTCAAATTAGGCACACCCGCAGGAATTTTGTCATTGTAAATTCCACTTGAGTAAAAAGATTTAATCATTTCTGCAAGTGCAGTGCCGTCGGACATATATCGATAAAGGACCTCCAAATGCAAAACCAAGTCCTCAGGGCTAAAGTCCTGGAAGCAAAGTCGCTCTGTTTTGATTATAATTCCAAAAGGAGCTAAAACTTCTTTCAAATATGGCTCTGTGACGACTTCCATCATAAGCATTCGATATGCCACGTTGTCGCTGTGCGTAATTAATAGATATAAAAGCTGCTCTATCGTGT
Source organism: uncultured Eubacteriales bacterium (assembly GCA_948823415.1). Classification (GTDB taxonomy): domain Bacteria; phylum Bacillota; class Clostridia; order Oscillospirales; family Acutalibacteraceae; genus CAG-557. The sequence goes on along the minus strand of CAQKRU010000014.1, from coordinate 8,363 downwards.
ACTTTTTGCCGAACGTTTCGTATTGAATTATCCCGGTTCCGCCGTATTTATGATAACTTTTGTACTCCACGGTATCGCTAAGATTTATCTTGCCGTTTTTAAGCATATCAAACACGCAAATAGCAAGGCAAGTCTTATTGGTGCTTGCCGGGTCGTATTCTTTTTTGGGATTATAGCTCAGAATATCACCAGTGCTAGGGTTTTTATAACAAAATCCAACGTCATATTTTTGGCACATATCAAATATTTCTGCCGTTAGCGTTTGACAATTACAAGCGTTGACGCTACTTTTAACACAAGGTATAGACAATAAAAGCATTAAAACTACAGTAAAAATTTTTTTAATTTTCATTTATTGAGTGACTCCTTCAATACACAAGATTAATAAATTGTATGGACAAATAATTGAATTTATTTATCAACACCGGTACAATTATATTTTACCAGAGGCTATTAGAAATTTCAAGGTTGAAACTATAATGCCGGCTTGAAGATTGAAGTTGACAACTTTAGTTCATTAGGCAAAGCAAAGGATCTGATAAAATACGGCTCAAGCTTATATTGGCAAACAGTTTTACCTTAAATTTTTTAGTTATAAATGGTTGACTTTCTGTCTTTATCGTTGTACACTTAATTCAATATTTTATAAGGAGAGATTTTTTTGAAAAATAAACGTTTACGCAAATGGTTGGTCATAATGTTGGTATTGGTTGTTCCCTTTTTGCAAGACGTCTCTATGTGTTCAGCGTCACTTCCCTTTGGGGAACCTTTTCCTATAAGGTACCCAGATGAAACATATCTTAACGCAGATGAGAATGTGGTTACTGGTATATACCATGAAAGTGAAGGAGATAGGGCGATAGTTGAGGATATATGGCCTGAACGTGCACGTAATGGGGAAATTAATTTATCGCTTTATGGTGAATTTAAGGAAGGAGGTCGGTGGATAACAGGCATTAACTATGGGGCACTTAATAAGGTAATGGACTATAACGAAGCCCATCCTGAGGCACCAGTTACGGTCGAATGCTCTAAATATCATTTTGCAGGCAGAACACTCACCGAGGAGGAAAAGAAATGTTTAAAATTCCATTAATGTGAGGTTTTGTGCTATTTACTTGCTGATTCTATAGATTTTAATAGTGTTTCTATATTTCGAAACACTGCGTCAGGAGAAACTGTGAGGGCAGTGCAATTCCCCGGATTTTATGGATCCGAATTTGTAAAAGGTTTCACAGAAAATTTTATGAGGAGCTTAATTGCTTTTAATGAAGAAGTCAAAAAAGCAGGGCGCCCATTACTTTTAATTGTCTATACTTGGCAACCTTGACTTAGCACTTTAAAAGAATGTCCACCCTATTTTGTATCCGCGCTAACGAAGACAATATTTTTAAAATCGGTGGTGGCTGGGAACGGGTTTAATAAACACGAAAAAAGAATTGCATGAAAGGCTTTTTTTTAATTATAAAAGTAGCAAGACAGCTTTAAGATAAACAACTATAAATCACTTTTTGTTTTTACGCTGAAGAAGGCTCTGATAGACTATATCTACAGAGCTTATTATTTTGCTTAAAACAGAGTTTCAATACGTAGGGAGGCAACACCCTGTAAAAAAAGTAAAGAGTGTGGCAAAATCCAAGTAAAAAAAGTTCCGAACGCGAATTGTGTGCGATGCTATCTATATATTTGAGATAGTTATAATTATCCTGAGTAAAACAACAATTATACGGTTTCAAACCACTTGCAATGTTTACGAGAATACAAACTCGCCATAAATCGATGAATTTCATAATTATATTAAATTTAAAGGTGGCATTTTGTTAATGCCTTAATTATTGTGATTTCATTCATATAAAAACAAGTGTTCATGCTGAATCGATTGAGAAAAAGATGCTCGGGGTCTTCCGGATAATTTGTGGCAAAGTTAGCGCTAACAAAAAAATGAACCTCTACTAAAGTCTAAAGATTTTTATTTTTTAATAACGTCAAAGCACGCGACACACTGAGCATTGTATCAATAGTCAAGTTAAAATATGGCAGGGGCAGAAGGACTTGAACCCTCGGCACGTGGTTTTGGAGACCACTGCTCTACCATCTGAGCTATACCCCTTTGCACACAAAATATTATACCGGCCGTGGCGGAGTTTGTCAACAAGATTTTACATCTGAACTAAATGATTCACCTAATTCTTGCCTTAATTTAAAAAATTCATCAGAACACAAAAAATCTGGGTTTTGGTTATTACGAATAGTTAAAACTTTTTTGATGCTGCGGCCCGTTGAAAACAAAATATAAACCGCGCTTGCAAAAAGGAGAGCCTCTTCTATGTCATGAGTAACAAGCAGAGTCGTCTTTTTAAAGCGATTTATAACGTTTAAGTACCACTTGTGCATGGCGGTCTTTGTGATATTGTCGAGCGCGCTAAATGGCTCGTCCAAAACCAAAATGTCTTTGTTTTGCATGTAAGTACGCAAAAAGGCGACTCTTTGACCCATTCCGCCGGAAAGTTCGTGAGGGTACTTATTTTCTGTTCCAGAAATAAAAAAGTCTGCAAAATATTTTTTGGCACGCAGATCAGCTTCTGCCTTTTTTTGTCCAGATAAAATCAAAGGTAGAGCCACATTTTCTAGTACAGTTTTGTACGGAAAAAGCAAGGAGTCTTGTGACATGTAGCCAACTTTGCCAGGAGTGTTTGCAACGTCGACGCCATCAATAAAAATTTGGCCACTGTCTGGGCTCTCTAGCCCCGCAACTAGCTTAAGCAGAGTAGTTTTTCCGCAGCCGCTTTGCCCTAAAATGGCGATAGTTTCGTTCGCATTTACAGACAGCGAAACGTTGTCTAGCACACATCGCCCGCCATACGATTTCGTTATGTTCTTTATCTCAATTTTGCTCATAATACTCCTAACATTCCGGCAAAAACTCGTTCGTAAAGGTGGACCCGTGCGGAATTTGCCTTTTTATAATCCGTTTTTCAAACAGCCAGTCGTAAAAATTATTCCACCGCGCGGCGTCGATTCTTCCCCAGCTTGGGGCGTCGCTTATATACTGCGCGGACATGTATTTTTGGCTCTCGAGCGTAGTGGTGCAATCAAGCTCCGGTACGCACTCAACCAAGATATCTGCAGCTTCTTTCGGATGTGTTGCTGCAAAACTGTAGCCTTTCGAAAGCGCCGTCAAAACTTTCCTTATGACCGCCGGACTGCGATTAATGTAGCTCTCGTTGCAAATCAAAACCGGCGTGTAAAAGTCGAGAACAGGGTCCACATCGCGAAAGAAAAGGAAATCATTTTCGATGCCAAAACTAGTCGCAATAATTCTCTCGATACCAAAATATCCCCATGCCGCATCAACATTGGTTCCAAGCGCCGCAGCGATGTTATTTGTCTGGCTGCGGATCAGGTTGATGTTCTCGAACCTGCCGCCCTGCGACTCCACGCAGTATTTCAGCAATGCGAGCTCGATAAAATTATCAAAAGTTGAGTAATTTTTAGACGCCAAGTCAGCATAGGTGCGGATATTTGCGGACTTCTTGCAAACAATGCCCGAAGTATTGTGCTGCGCGATGGCGGCCACGGCCTTAACCGGCAGCGGGGTGTCCGAAGTTAGGGCTGGCGCCAAAAAGTCCTGAAAAGCCACCGCGAACTCGACTTTACCTGCAGCGACCAGCGCGGTTGAGCTTTCTTGAGGCGGCTGCTGTATCGTCACCTCTAGGCCTTCATCGCGAAAGTATCCCAGTTTCTGTGCCACATAAATCCCAGTGTGATTTGTATTCGGCGTCCAATCTAGCAAAATCGTGACTTTTTGCAGAGAATTATCACTGTTATGAGGCCCAAAATAGACACAAGCCACTGCGATAAAAATCAAAATTAAGGCGACACAACTGGCTATGTATCCAGCGATTTTTCTAATTTGCATTTGCTTCTGGCTCCTTTAAGCGTCCAAATGAAGGCGATTTAGCACCATTTTTTGCGCAAACTCAATCACCTTTACAAAGGCAAAACTCACGGCCGAGATGAAAAATATCGACGCAAAAAGCCTGTCAAACGCATACGCTGCCTTAACCCGAGTCATGTAAACACCGAGCCCGCGGGTCCCACCCAGCCATTCGGCGACCACCGCACTGATAAACGCGTACGTGACCGAGACTTTCAAGCCCGAAAAAAACGAAGACGCAGCAAACGGAATCTTCAAATTGAACAAAGTCTGAGTGTACGTGGCGTTCATGCCGCGCATCAGGTTTAAGTATTCGGCCTCGACGTTAGAAAATCCGTCGCAAAGCGAGATGACTATGGGGAAAAAGCAGCAAATCACCACCAAAATGACTTTCGGTAGCATGTCATACCCAAAAAGCAAAACTATAAATGGCGCGATGGCGATGGTTGGCACCGTCTGCGTCGCGATTAAAACCGGGTAAATCGCGCGTTTTATCGTTACAAATCGGTCCATCAAAATCGCGAATATAACGGCAAAAAGCACGCTAAAAAGCAGCCCCAAAGCAGTTTCTAAAAGTGTAGTGACCGAATGTTGCAGCAGTACCGGCAAATTTCTAATTAGTGCCGTGAACGTAGCGCCAGGTGACGGCAATATAAACTGTGGAATTGCGCCGGACTCCGACACAGCGCCCCAGATGAACACCAAAATCAAAACAAAAATTATCGCGGGCAGATTCAACTTTACAAACTTTTTAATCATTATTTTTCTCACCTTATAGTTGATTTAAATCCCCAATCCAAAGCTAATTTCAGCAATTTTAATTGCGGAAAAAGAAAAATCCGCCTGGCAACGGGAAATAATACAAACACCCCTGCAGACGGCCAAAAATCTAGCCTGAAAACAAGCCACAATCCAATATTTCCCTCCGTCGGCATTACCCGAATCAGGTCATGGGTTACGAAACCGTTCTCAGCCGGCGGCGCCAAAACGCCAACCAGCACCCCTTTTTCAACTTGCCACAATTATAACACACTTTGCGCAAAATGTAAATTACTTTTTATTGACGGCCTCATAAACGGCGACCGCGCAGGCAACCGTAGCACCGACCATAGGGTTATTGCCCATGCCTACTAGGCCCATCATCTCCACATGTGCCGGAACAGACGACGAGCCGGCAAACTGGACATCACAGTGCATGCGACCCATAGAGTCAGTTAGGCCGTAAGAAGCCGGGCCGGCCGCAACGTTGTCCGGGTGCAGTGTGCGGCCAGTACCACCGCCCGAAGCGACCGAGAAATATTTTTTGCCGTTTTCAGTTGCCCATTTTTTGTAAATGCCCGCAACAAGATGCTGAAACCGCGTGGGATTCGTCGAGTTGCCGGTGATAGAGACATCAACATTCTCGTGCTGCATGATAGCAACGCCCTCCATAGCGTCGTCGGCGCCAAAACACCGGATTTTAGCGCGCTCGCTGTAGGAGAAAGCTCTCTCTTCAATAACGCTCAAACCGCCAGAAGCATGATCAAAGCTGGTCTTGACGTAGGTAAAGCCGTTGATCCGCGAGATAATGTGCGCCGCGTCCTTGCCCAGACCATTCAAGATCACACGAAGGGGCCGCTTGCGAGCTTTATTTGCAGCACTCACAATTCCAATGGCGCCCTCTGCAGCGGCAAAAGACTCGTGCCCAGCGATGAAAGCGAAGCATTCAGTAGAGTCCAGAAGAAGCATAGCCGCCAAATTCCCGTGGCCAAGGCCAACGTGGCGCTGCTCGGCAACAGAACCCGGGATACAAAAGGCCTCCAAGCCGACACCAATCAGTTTCGCGGCCTCCGGAGCCGTCTGAGCGGCAGTTTTAATAGCGATTGCGCAGCCCAAGGTATACGCCCAGCAAGCGTCGCAAAAGGCGATGGGCTGAATCTTTTTTATCGTGGCAAAAACGTCTATGCCGCGGTTTTTGCAGATATCCTGCGCAGCGCTAAGAGAGTCAATGCCGTATTTATCGAGGCACGCCGCGATTTTCTCCATGCGGCGCTCCTTGCCTTCAAAGTTTGTAGAATCGGTCATAGCCAGCCTCCTTCAGTCATTGCGCGGGTCGATGTACCTAGCGGCGGCGTCGTATTGCCCGTAGGTGCCAATGTTTTGCGTGTAGGCATCGTTTGGAGCCGCGCCGTTTCGGATATCCTTCATCATTTGGCCCACATTTACAAATTTGTACCCGCAGACCTCTCCGTCGTCGTTGAGCCCCAAAGACAATATGTACCCCTCGGCCGTCTCGAGATATCGCACTCCAGCAAGCTTGGTGCTGTACATCGTGCCAACCTGCGAGCGGTCTCCTTTGCCAAGGTCCTCCAAACCGGCGCCAATTGGCAACCCACCTTCGGAAAAAGCCGTCTGAGTCCGACCATAAACGAATTGCTTGAAGATTTCGCGCATGGCAACGTTGATGGCATCGCAGACCAAGTCGGTGTTCAAGGCCTCTAGCAGAGTTTTTCCGGGCAGGATTTCCGCAGCCATCGCGGCAGAATGCGTCATGCCGGAGCACCCTATGGTCTCCACGAGCGCCTCCTCGATTATCCCGTTCTTCACGTTCAATGTCAATTTGCAGGCTCCTTGCTGAGGCGCACACCAGCCGATTCCGTGCGACAATCCAGAGATATCCGCGATATTGTAGGCCTTTATCCACTTGCCTTCTTCCGGAATAGCCGAAGGCCCGTGGCTCGGGCAGCCATTTACGTGGCACATCTGCTCAACTTTTGCGGTGTATTCCATGCGTACCGCAGCTCCTTTCGCTTTTTTAGGTGAAATGCTTGTCGTATTTTAGTATAATTCTTTTTCGCGCCTTACGCAATCAGCAATTTTTGCAATAGGTGGCCGATTTTTCTTGACTTGGCGCCAAAAATGAAACATAATTTAATATATGCTGGCGTAAGAGTTAAAAATGCTAGTTTTAGCTGTAATGCGGCTTGGCGCGGCGAAACTATTTTTTGTGATATTGATATTTGCAGCAGGAGTGGGGTTAACAGGTATGTTTGGCAACTTGACAGAAATATTAAAAGCAGTGGTCATCGGCGTGGTGCAGGGCATAACAGAGTGGTTGCCGATAAGCAGCACGGGGCACATGATTTTGCTGGACGAATTCATAAGGCTCAACGTAACGAAGTCCTTCCTAGACATGTTTCTGGTGGTAGTGCAGCTGGGGTCAATCTTGGCGGTGCTTTACTTGTACTTTAACAAGCTGAATCCACTTTCAAAGCGGAAAAGCGAGACCGAGAAAAAAGAGACGCTCAACCTGTGGGGAAAAGTAATAGTCGGATGCATACCGGCCGCCGTTGTAGGATTTTTGCTCGATGATTTTATTCACGAAAAATTATATAGCCCGGTAACAGTGGCGCTAATGCTGATTTTGTACGGAATTTTATTTTTGATTATAGAAAATAAAAACCGTCAAGCCCCAATAGACCGGCTAAATAAGCTAGACTACAAAACAGCGCTTTTAATAGGTGCATTTCAAGTTTTAGCGTTAGTCCCCGGCACGTCGCGCTCCGGAGCCACAATAATCGGAGCTAGCCTGTTGGGAGCTTCTCGAAGCGTTGCTGCAGAGTATTCGTTTTTCTTGGCAATTCCTGTAATGTTCGGCGCGAGCGGGCTTAAACTTTTGAAATATGTATTGAAAGTCGGCATGAATTTTTCGATTACAGAAATAGGAATCCTGCTTTCCGGCGTTATGGTGGCGTTTTTGGTATCGGTTTGGGCAATAAAATTTTTAATAAGCTACATAAAAAAGCACGACTTTAAGCTCTTTGGATATTATCGAATAGCACTCGGAATTGTGGTTTTGCTGTATTTTGCGCTCTTTGCTTAAATTGTAATGCACTTTTTGGGCCTCAAATTTGGAGTTTTTTGGAGAATTTAAAAATATTTTATTATATTTATGGCCTTTTTACTAATTTTTATTGTTTTTGCCTCGAGTATTTAAACAAGCATCTGAATTTAAGTCGCGCAGCTTGATTTCTTGAACCGAATGTGCTAATATAACGTTGTAGCGTGCGCCAGTAGCTCAGTTGGATAGAGTGTTTGGCTACGAACCAAGAGGTCAGGGGTTCGAATCCCTTCTGGCGCGCCACGTACGTCTATAAATTTTTTAATTCCTTTTCTTTTTAATTAAATATGAACCGGGCGTCCTTCGGGGCGTCTGGTTCATTTTTTGCGTCTATAAAATTACAAAAAAGTGACTTTAAATTAAAATTTTTAAAAATTAAGAATTAAGTAATTTAGAAGAACAGAATTTACTTAATTTGATTGAATCGATTTAGAACCTAAAATTATATAAATCTGTAAAAAATTATCAATTGATGACTAATTTTTTAAGATATATGGCAAAATTATAATAATATCTAAAATGTTATAAAAATTATCTTAAATTTTC
>CAQKRU010000013.1 GCA_948823415.1 uncultured Eubacteriales bacterium | reverse complement strand
GAGAACATCAGCGTTCGGAGCATTGTGGGGCAGTTTTTGGAGCATAGCCGGATTTACAAATTTTGCTGTGGTGGGAATGCGCAAATATTCATCGGCAGCGCGGACCTGATGCCCAGGAACCTTGACAAGCGCGTGGAATTGGCCTTTCCGATAGATGATGAGCAGATAAAATTGAGAATTGACGATATTTTAACCGTGATGCTAAAGGACACCACCAACGCCAAAATTCAAAATTCCAGTACGGAATATTCAAAGCTCGATATGCGCGGCAAAAACAAGGTGAACAGCCAGCAGTATTTTTTGAAAGAGGCAAAGCAGCGCCTGGCTAGCTTGGAGCAGCGTGTCGAGTAATATTAAAACAGCGAAAGCGAGAGGCACTTTTATGGATAAAATCGAGAGTTTTAAAGTTGACCACACAAAGATATCGCAGGGAATGTATATTTCTCGGGTCGACGACGATATTGTAACCTACGATATACGCATGGTAAAGCCGAACACCCCGCCTTTTTTGGAGGACGCCGGCCTGCACAGCTTTGAGCATCTTTTGGCTACTTTTGTGAGAAATAGTGCGTGCGGCAAGAATATAGTCTATGCCGGGCCGATGGGCTGCAGGACTGGGTTTTATCTGCTGGTTAGGGGGATTTCTCATCAAAAGGTGCTAGATTTAGTCAAAGATGCCATGGACTATATTGCAAATTTTGAGGGGCCTTTGCCCGGGAGTTATAAAGCTGAATGCGGGAATTATCTGTGCCACGACGTAAACGCCGCGAAACAGTACGCTAAAAGGATGATTCCTATTTTGAAAAACTGGCAAGTAGAAGATCTGGCTTATAAAGTGTAAGGTATCTGAATTTAGGTTGTGCTTTAATTCTTATAAAAATTTTAATAGTTAATGGTGGATAAAAATGGTAACGGTCGAATATGTAGAAAATTTTGAGGATATTGATAAAATTGCGGATAAACTGCTTACGGAATATGACAAAGAAAATGAAGTTGAGTACAATTTTAAAAAATTTAGTTTTGTTGCAAAAGAAAACGGTAAAATTGTGGGCTACTTGACTGGCTTTAGTTATTACGCTGAAGTTACGATCAATAATTTGGTCGTTAAAAAAGAGTGCAGAGGAAGAGGCATTGGCAAAAAGCTTATAGATCACGTGGTAAGATGCTTTAGCGGCAGGGGATTTAACAATATTAATCTTGTTACAAATGCGTTTCAGGCCCCTGGTTTTTATAAGAATTGTGGCTTTGAGCTGGAATTTGTGCGAGAAAACAAGAGTAATCCAAAACTGACAAAGTACTTTTTTGTAAAATATTTATAAGAAGGAAGAAAATTTGCTTGAGTAATTTTCTGCGCCTTGGTTTGACTGAAGTGTATGCGTGTAATTTATGATTTCTTGCTGTTCGTCTGGAGATAACGTGCCAAAATATTCGATTGCATCGCTGGTTTGCTCTGCCACCATAGACAGGCTGACCGGAATATTCGAGATATTTTTGTTGTTGTTAACCGTAAAAACCACCTCCGCTTGAAGATGAGATTAGTTTTTACTGTTTGAAAAATTTTATGCCAAAAGATTTTAAAAATATTTTCTTGCGCCAATTATATGAATAAACCTCAGTTTGTCGAAATCATAAGTATTTAGCGGGCGCATATAGGAGTCTTCGCTATGGGCACTCACAAAAACTTTATTTTTTTCGATTTTATTTATAATCACATTGTGGTAAAATTGGCCGTCGCTGTTGCCAAGCTGGATTATATCTGCCGGCTCGATATTTGTTATGGCTGACTCTATTCCAAATGGGCCTGTGGCTTTGTTATCGATTAGAAAATTATATAAAAACTCAACACCGCTCCAGGACGGCGATCTATCGTAACTGCTTTTGTAGTACCAGCCGTATATCGGGGTGTAGTTCATTACGCCGCACCCTGCGTAGATGCACTGTGAGACGTAGCTTGTGCAGTCGCCGCCAATTTTTTCAAAGTTCAAATACTTTGGGTTGCGCTTAAATGCCCATTCTTTTGCATATTCCAATGCCTTTTCTCTGTCATATTTAACCTCTTTTAACATACTTTAACCCTCGCCTTTACGTCTTTTTTACATTATATGAGGTGGCCGTTTAAAGTGGTGATTAAAACAAAATTCGCTTTGTTGTGACATTAAACGCAGTTGATGCATTAATTTTTGTTTGGCCCTTGACGTTTGTGCGAAAAATTGGTATACTTGATATTAGTAATTTTCATATTTTTTGATGTTACATCCTTACTCCGGCCTAGCTTGTGCGAGCAGCTGTTTTGCCGGGGTCTAATGTCCAAAAGGAGGTGCTATATATGTCTGAGATTAAGAATGCTTACGAGACGGTTATTGTTTTTTCTGTAAAAAATGGTGACGATGCTGTTGCGGCGTTGGTTCAAAAGTTTAAAGAGCTTATTGAAAAAAATGCTACTCTTGACGCTGTTGACGAATGGGGCAGAAAAAGGCTTGCTTATCCGATTAACAAAGAGACAGAAGGTCATTACGTTCTTTTTGACTTTACTTGCGGACCGAGTTTTCCTTCTGAGTTGGATCGTATCTATAAGATCACCGATGGAATCCTTCGTTCTTTGATAGTTAAGAAAGAGAAAAATAAGGAGGCTTCTGATTCTAATGCTGAATAATGTAGTTTTGATGGGGCGGCTAACGGCTGACCCTGAGCTTCGGCATACATCAAATGGCGTGGCTGTTACTAGCTTTACTTTGGCGGTTAATCGGTCTTACGCTAAGGCGGGCACGGAGCGCATTACGGATTTTATTGATATTGTTGCTTGGCGTAACACTGCGGAATTTGTTACGAAATATTTTACAAAAGGCCAGCTAGTTGCGGTTGAGGGCTCTATTCAGACTCGCACTTATCAAGACAAAGACGGCAACAACAGGAAGGCTTTTGAAGTGGTTGCGAGCAACGTTCATTTTGCAGAAGCTAAGCGAGATGGGGCTAATCGAGGCGATTTTGGTAACGCTAACTCAACAGGTGGAGAGACTTATCAACGCCAGGGCGAGCCTGCACCGTCTTTTGAAAATGGTAGTGACGATGACTTTAAGGAAATCCCAACTGATGATGATTTGCCGTTTTAGGCTTTTTGAAATTTAAATAAGAAGGAGGAGGTTGTTTTAATGGCTGAAAAAGTAGAAAAAGAAGGCCGCCGGATGGGCGCGCGCAGAGGAAGAAAAAAAATTTGCGCTTTTTGCTCTGAAAAGGTTACGCAGATTGATTATAAGGACGCTGCGATGTTGCGGCGGTTTATCTCGGAGCGGGCTAAGATTCTTCCTAGAAGAGTTACCGGTACTTGCGCTTGCCATCAACGCGGGTTGACTCAAGCGATTAAGCGGGCCCGCCATTTAGCTTTATTGCCTTTTAGCAACGATTAATTTATTTTTGAATTTGTGCGCAGTGACTTAATATAAGTTGCTGCGTATTTTTATACCAAAAGGAGCATATTAAGCAAATGAGGACAAATTCGGATTTTTATACTTTAAGTGCGATTGAGCTTGCGCCTAAATTACTGGGGATGAAGCTTTGCCGAAAAACTGGCGGCAAAACGGTAAAACTCAGAATAACGGAGACGGAGAGTTACTTTGGTGAATCCGACACAGCCTGCCATGCGCATAGGGGCAAAACTGAACGGACGAAAATTCTGTATGAGCGCGGGGGAGTGGCTTACGTTTATTTGTGCTATGGGATTCACAACTTGCTTAATGTTGTCACGGGCAAGAAGGACTTCCCTCAGGCGGTTTTGATCCGCGGAGTAGAGGGCTTTGATGGCCCTGGAAAATTGACAAAAGCTCTTAGCATTGATAGGACGCTAAATGATGAGGACTTGGTAACGTCAAAAAGGCTGTGGATAGAGGATGACGGCTGCCGATTTAATTATGATGCGACAAAGCGGATCGGCATAGATTACGCTACTCCTGAATATCGGGACAAATTATGGCGGTTCGTCAAAGCATAAAATGAGGCTATACCTAAAAAGTATAACCTCGTTTTTTTGAGCGGCATCGGTTAAACTTCAACTAAACAAGCTACCGATAACTCGCCCTTTTCTAAGTTTATTTTCCCAAGCCCAATAAAGCCAATTTCCGCGCTGTAAAGCCGAACAATCTCGCTGTTGATCAGCCCTTGGTCATTATTGAAAAAAACTCTATCTAAGCTTAATGCGCCACCATTGCGGAATCTATTTGCTTGTGGAAGTGTAATATTCGCAGCATTGAAAGATTTAAACGGTAAATCGCAAGGCAAGACATATTTTTGCAGGTTGTTATTAGCCGCAAGTTCTCGGGCTTTGTCCAGAGTTATACTGTCTTTTAAGCTGAATCCACAAGCTTTGGTTCGTTGCAACCCCGCTAAAACGGCTCCGCAACTAAGTTTTTTGCCAATATCATCACATAAAGTACGTATATATGTACCTTTGGAGCAAGTTATCAATAATTCGCCTTCTTGCAAGGCCTCATCAAACCGGAGTAATTCTAGTTTGTTTATCACAACCTTGCGAGGAGAACGCTCAACTTCGATGCCTTTTCTCGCAAACTCATATAGCCGCACGCCGTCCTTTTGCACGGCAGAGTACATGGGTGGGAGCTGCTCTATTTCTCCAACAAACGGTTCCAAGGCTGTTTGAAATTCCTTTTTTTTAATGCACGTAGAAACGGAAGAAAGCAGCACTTTTCCAGTTATATCGAGGGTGTCTGTGACTAAGCCAAGTTTGATTTTTGCGATGTATTCTTTTTCGGTTATAGGCAAAAAGGCCCGAAGTTTCGTGGCTCGCCCCAATAAAATCGGCAAAACGCCGATTGCCATAGGGTCCAACGTGCCGGTGTGCCCAACTTTTTTTTCGCCCAAAAGTTTTCTCATAACGGCGACAACGTCGAAAGAAGTGTAATCTTCGGGTTTGTCTATGATTATTATCCCGTTCATCTTTAACCCTCAACATCGCGCAGATAGCGCTCAATTTGCGAAATAATCCTATTTTTGACGTCAGACAAATCACCACAAATAGTGCATCCTGCCGCGCACCTATGGCCACCGCCGTTAAAATTAGCACAAATTTTCGAAGCATCAATAGTCGCATCAGTCCGCATCGAGACTTTAAATATCCCTGTTTGCTCTTCTTTTATAAAAACCCCAATAAGCACGCCCTCAATTTGTCGCGGAATTGCCGAAAGCCCGTCAAAATCGCTGCTACAAGCGCCAGAACTCATAATCTCTTCGTTTTTAAGGGTAATCATCGCACCTTTATTGCCGCAAAAAAAATTCAAACTTTCAAGCGCAATCTTTTCAAGGCTAAGCTTGGCGCAGCTTTTAGTGTCGAACATGATTTTATTTATCTCAAAAGCGTTGGCACCGCGGTCGATCATATCCGCAGCCACCCGGTAGGAATGAGAAGTAGCGTTCGAATGCCGAAAACATCCAGTGTCGGTAGAAATGCCAGTGTATATGCAGCTTGCAATATTCGCATCAATATTGACGCCAAGCGCATTTATAATTTCATAAATTATCTCCGCCGTAGCAGCAAAGCCACTTTCCACATATGAAATCTTCGCAAATTGCTGATTCATCAGATGATGATCAATGCACAAGTCAACACGATCCGCGTAGCAACAAAGATTATCGCCCAAAAGCTGAGTATTCGCAACGTCCACACTTATTATATATCCCGGCTCAAAATTTTGATTCTTAACATGCTCAAACAAAAATCCATATTTCTTCGGAATTTCGTCGCTGCAAAGAATTTTTGCACTCTTGTTCATCTTTTGCAAAGCAAGACATAACGCAGCAGCAGAGCCCAATGTATCGCCGTCCGGCGACTTGTGGGTCAAAATATAAAAATCGTTATTATCCCTCAAAATCTTAGCAATGTCGTTAATTTCTATTCTCATAAATCAAGAATCCTTCAATCTCTCGAGCTTTTTAAAAAGGTCCGCGCCATATTCGATAGAATCCGTTGCAAAAAAGGCTGGCGCGGGAGTGTTCCGGAGTTTAAGCCGTTCCCCCAGTTCGTGCCGAATAAATCCAGTAGCCGACTTCAAGCCTAAAACAGCCTCTTTAGCCATTTCAATGCCGCCCATCGCGCTCACATAAACCTTGCAAAAAGACAAATCCCTGCTAACGTCAACCTTCACAATGCTAATCATGCTTTGCGTCACTCGAGGATCCTTCAACTCCCTAAAAATCGCGGTTAACTCGCGTTTAACATCCTCAGTAATGCGCTCAAATTTATGTCCAGGCATAAAAAACCTCCATTTATTCGCGATATTCCTCCATAATGAATGCCTCGAAAACATCGCCTTCCTTGATATCATTGAATTTCTCGAGCCCGATACCGCACTCATACCCCTGCGCAACTTCCTTAACGTCGTCTTTAAACCTGCGCAAAGAGAGCAACTTATCTTCTGCCACAACGATTCCATCGCGGACAACGCGGATCTCAGCATTACGAGAAATCTTTCCGTCAACGACATAGCATCCAGCAATGACGCCAACGTTCGAAATTTTGTAAACCTGGCGGCATTCCGCGCGGCCAAGCTGAACTTCCTTATACTTAGGCGCCAAAAGTCCTCGCATGGCGGCGCTGATTTCATCGATGCAATCATAAATAATCCGATATAACCGCAAGTCCACACCGTTGCGCTCAGCATTTTCCGCAGCGACAGGATCGGGACGAACGTTAAACCCAACGATAATCGCATTAGAGGCGTTCGCCAGCATAACGTCGGACTCGCTAACAGCGCCAACCGCGCCATGAATCACATGAACACGGACCTCGTCGTTGCTAAGTTTTTCTAAAGATTGCGTAACAGCCTCAACCGATCCCTGCACGTCGGCCTTTACAATCACTTTGAGCTCCTTAATTTCGCCCATTTTCATCTGTGCAAACAAGTTATCAAGCGTAACTTTAGTCTGCGCGCTAAATTGAGCCTCTTTCTGCTTGATTTTTCGCTCTTCAACCAGCTCCCGAGCCAACCGTTCGTCAGAAACGGCGTTAAAAGTGTCTCCACCGGTCGGCACAGAGTCAAGCCCGGTAATTTCAACCGGAACAGAAGGTCCTGCCACTTTCACTCGCTCGCCACGCTCGTTCAACATAGCGCGAACTTTGCCAACCGCCGTCCCAGCAACGATTACATCGCCAACGTGCAAAGTGCCGTTCTGAACAAGTACAGTAGCAATGGGACCGCGGCCTTTGTCAAGCCTGGCTTCAATGATGGTTCCTTTAGCGGAGCGGTCCGGGTTAGCTTTGAGCTCCTTCATATCGGCAGTAAGCATAACCATCTCTAGCAAATCGTCGATCCCTTCGCGCTTTTTAGCAGAAATAGGTATGCAAGGTGTGTCGCCGCCCCATTCTTCGGGAATAACCCCGTGCTCGGTGAGCTGCTGCTTGATGTTTTCGGGGTTCGCGCCGGGCTTATCCATCTTATTAATCGCCACAATTATAGAGACTTCGGCCGCCTTGGCGTGGTTAATCGCCTCAACGGTCTGCGGCATAATGCCGTCATCGGCCGCCACAACTAAAATTGCGATGTCAGTAATCTGAGCGCCCCTAGCACGCATGGTAGTAAAGGCCTCATGCCCCGGCGTATCAAGGAATGTGATGTCTCCCTTGTTTATTTTCACGCGATAAGCGCCAATATGCTGGGTGATTCCGCCAGCTTCAGTAGAGATAACATCCGAATGGCGGATCGCGTCCAAAAGAGAAGTCTTGCCGTGGTCAACGTGACCCATAACAACCACAACCGGAGCCCGCGGAACAAGGTTCTCATCGGAGTCTTCGCTGTCGTCAATAATGCGCTCTTCGATGGTAACAACGATTTCCTTCTCAATCTTAGCGTGAAACTCCATGGCAACAAGGCTGGCCGTGTCAAAGTCGATAACATCATTTATAGATGCCATAATTCCCATCATCATGAGCTTTTTGATAACCTCAGCCGCCGTAGCCTTCAGCCGACTGGCAAGTTCGCCAACCGTAATACTTTCCGGAATCAAAACGGTAATCGGCCGATTTTTACGCTCAAGCGCAATCCGACGCAGCCTCTCAGCCTCGGTTTCTTTTCGAGAATTCCTCGGCTTGCCTCTTTGTTGCGACTTCTGCGTAATTTTCTGCTTTCGCACAGTATTGTCAATCTTCATCTTCTCCGAAGCAAGTCGGTCGTACTTTTCGTTGTACTTTTCAATATCAACGTGCGCCGCGCGAGTGTCGATAATCCGGCCCGCGGGCTTGTGCTTTGAATTCGTGCCCCCGCCATTGTTGCCGCTAGCCTTTTTAGCAGGATGTAAACTCGAGGATTTAGTAATAGGAGTGACACCCTTACCACTGCCAAGGTCAGCCCTCTTAGGTGCACCTTTTTGCAGAGGTTTATTCGTTTCCTTAGTCACCTTGCCAGTTGAGTCTTTACTACTGTCGCTAGGCTTTTTCGTAGGAGGTGCCACCGCAGTTTTGGCCTCTTTTGCTTCTACTGCAGGTTTAACTTCCTCTGCGGCTGCTTCTTCCTTTTTTTTCTTGCGCTTGGCATCCGCCGTCTTAATGTCCAGCTTGCCCGATAAGTACTCATCCAAGCTCTCGACTTGCTTGGCCCGCGAAAAATGCTCAAACACAACATTAAGCTCATCCTCATTCAGAGCCGTCATGTGCTTTTTTTCGGCCCCCGTAGCGGCTTTAATAATCTCAATAACTTCCTTGCTCGGAACGTTAAAATCCTTCGCAACCTCATGAACTCTATATTTTATTATCATATATTGGCACCCTCCTGCACGTAAATGTTATCAGTATTCAAAAGAGATCGAATCTTCTTTGCAAACCCGGCGTTATTAACAGAAGTTATCCCGCATGACTTTCCGACGCATTCGCCAATGTTATCCATAGAAAAATCGGTCAAAACAATCAGATCCGTACCCGCCCGAGCTAATTGGCTGTATAATTTCTGCCTTGTGTTTGCCGATAAATCCCGCGTAATCAAGATAAGACAAGATTTTCCAAGTGTAGCCGATTCAACACAAGCGTCAAACCCCAAAGCCAAGTTTCCAGACTTTTTGCAAAGCCCCAAAACAGATAAAACCTCACTGTTGCTCAACCAAAATCTCCTCCTCAATCTGCAGGTAAACTTCATCCGGAACTTTGCAAGAAAAAATTCTGTCTATCCGCCTAGACTTGCGAACTCTCTTCAAACAATCAAGGTTCTTGCACAAATAAGCCCCTCTGCCAGCCGCCTTAAAAGTTTTGTCCACAAAAACATTGCAGCAACAATCGTCACTCTTAGCCCTAACAACCCGCAAAAGCTCCGCCTTAGGCTTCATCTCGTTGCAGGCCATGCACATGCGCAGCGGAACGTGTTTATTTGGCATAAATTAAACCTCTCTTTTTGACATATAAACTTAAATTAAAGACATAATCGCGCTAATTTACCTCGTGCTCAGGCTTTATATCTATCTTAAAACCCGTCAACTTAGCGGCCAACCTAGCGTTTTGCCCCTTGTTTCCAATAGCCAAAGAAAGCTGATTATTTGGCACAATAGCAGTGCAAGAATTCTCGACTTCCGGGTCAATATCAACATCCAAAACCTCCGCCGGAGCAAGCGCCGCAGCAATAAACTTAACCGGATCCTCGTCATACTCTATAATATCGATTTTTTCGCCGCCCAATTCCTCCACAATAGCGTTAACCCGGGCGCCCTTAGGGCCAATGCAAGCCCCAATAGCGTCCACGTTTTTATCATTACTCAAAACAGCAAGCTTAGTTCTGGCGCCAGCTTCGCGCGCAACTTGTTTTATCTCTACCGTTGAGTCGTAAATTTCCGGCACTTCCTTTTCAAACATCCGGCGAACCATATCCGGGTGCGTGCGAGAAATAAACGCCCAGGGCCCCTTATCGCCCTCTTTAACGTCCGCTATGTAGACTTTAATATGATCGCCCTCTTTAAGATCGTCGCTATTTAGCTGTTCGTTTTTAGGCAAAAAAGCCTCAGACTTTCCAATCTTCAAAGTTGCCGAACCCGACCGCGGATCAACCTTTTCAACAATGGCCGTTACAAGCTCCTGGCGTTTACTTTCAAACTCCTGCAACATAAGTCCACGCTCGCCATCGCGAATCCCCTGACGAATAATGTTTCTAGCCGTCTGAGCTGCAATTCGGCCAAACTCCTTAGTGTCCAACTTAATAGAAACCTGCTCGCCGATGCCTGTACTGGGGTCAATGGCCCTAGCGTCGGCAAGAGAAATCTCTCTCCCAAAGTCAGAAACAGTCTCTACAACAGTCTTGCGCAAATAAACTTCAAACTTCCCCTTATCCTCGTCAATGTCGATCAAAACGTCATCATTACCATTGTAACTATTTTTGCACGCCGTCACAATAGCCTTTTTTATTTTATCAAACATAAAGTCCGCCGAAATACCTCTTTCAATCTCAAGCAGCGAGAGCGCTTCAAATAATTCCTTATTGTTTTTCATTTTATAATTACCTCCAATTTAAATTTTAAAATTAATAATATGCTCGATTTAATCGTCAAAGTCGTCGAGTTTAATAAACGCAATATTTTTTCTCAAAATACAAATTTCTCTAGAAGAATCGCAAGAGTCATCACAGCTTTCGCAACAAGAGACCTTAATTTCGTCTTTATTAAAGGCGGCAAGAGTGCAATTTAACTCTTTAACGCCATCCTCAAGCGGCCGAATCAACCTTACAATAATTTTATGACCAACAAACTTTTCAAGATGCTCATCCCGAGTTAATTCTCGGTTAACACCAGGCGAGCAAACCTCCAAACAATAGTTTTGCACAATAGGGTCAAGTTCGTCAAGCGGTTTATCTACAGCGCGGCTCATTTTTTCGCAGTCGTCAATAGTTACTCCGCTGTCGCTATCGATAAAAATTCTAAGGTAATACTCGGGGCCCTCTTTTACAAATTTAACGTCCCAAAGCTCCAGCCCCAAACTTTTAGCAATGGGTTGAGCCAAGCTCCAAACAGCCGACACAACGTTATTGCCGTGAGTTTTTTTAATCAAAACACAATTCACCTCAAATACAAACAAAAGAGCGGGCGACCCCACTCTTACAAAAGCAAACGAATAAAACTTTAAGTTAAGTATACCATAACATTATACTTATTTCAAGAGGAAAAATCAAATTTATTTTTTGGGCAATATTTTCGGCAAAAATCGCTAATTGGCGCGCTGCGCGTAGGGCGCGAAAGTGAATATATGTCACAGAAAAAAGTAACTATCTGTGTTTTTTTGTAAAATAAACTTGATTTATACTAGGTTTGGATCTTTAATTGTAAAAAGGTGACGAAATGCTATCACAAAAACTAAAAAAACTACGAGAAAATAGTGGCTACACCCAACTCCAAATCGCAAACGCCCTTAGTATAGAGCGCTCTACTTACACTTATTACGAAACTGGCAAAACTACTCCAGACATTAATACCATTATAAAGCTTGCAAAAATCTTTAATGTCTCGTATACCGACTTGTTTGAAACTGAAAAAAGCGAAGATAAAAAAACTTTAAAAGATTCGGGTGACGATCTTTATTGTTGCTACGATTCTAAACGGTTTAATCATATTTATGAATTGTCTAAAAAAGAAAAAACTTTAATAAGCTTATATCGGGTTCTCCCGGCCAAGGACCAAGAGGATATCGTCAGCTCCTTAAAAAAAATCGTTGACGAGGGGTCTAAAAAGAAAAAGAAAGACAGCGGCAAAGAAAAAGAAAACAAAAAATAGGTTTTGCAAGTGCAAATTTGAGAGGCTTGTTGAGAAAGCCTCTTTTGTTTTGTTGACAACAGCGCGCCGCGGTGAGATAATATTTAAAGTGAAACGAAAACTGTGAAAAAGAAAATAAAAAGGAGTTGCAAAAGAATTTGAGCAAAGAGCTTTCGAAATCTTACGACCCCAAAGAGGTTGAAGACAAGATATACAAGTTTTGGCAAGATGGCGGATATTTTGGCGCTAAAATCGAAGAAGATAAGAAGCCGTATACGATTGTGATGCCGCCGCCAAATATAACGGGTCAGCTGCACATGGGGCACGCTTTGGACGAGACTCTTCAGGATATTTTGATTCGCTTTAAGAGAATGCAGGGCTATGCGGCTCTTTGGGTGCCAGGCAAGGACCACGCCTCGATTGCTACGGAGGCGAAGATTGTGGAGGCCATGCAGAAGGAAGGCATCAAGAAGGAGGACATTACCCGCGAGGACTTTTTGGAGCGTGCTTACGCGTGGAAAGAGAAATACGGCAATAAAATAAGCGAGCAGATAAAGAAAATGGGGGCTTCTTGCGACTGGTCGCGCGAGCGCTTTACTATGGATGACGGCATGAAGGCCGCTGTTAACGAGGTTTTTGTGCGGCTTTACGAAAAGGGGCTTATTTATCGGGGCGAGAAGATAATTAATTGGTGCCCGGGGTGCAAGACGTCCATTTCTGACGCCGAGGTCGAATTTGCCGAGCGCGACGGGAATTTTTATCACTTAAATTACAAATTGTCCAACGAAACAGGCTATGTTGAGATCGCCACCACTAGGCCAGAGACGCTTTTGGGCGACACAGCCGTTGCAGTTAATCCGGACGACGACAGATATAAGCACTTGATTGGGAAGACCGTAATTTTGCCGCTTGTTGGGCGAGAAATCCCGATAATTGCGGACTCGTATGTGGATGTCGAATTTGGAACCGGCGTTGTTAAGATAACTCCGGCGCACGACCCGAACGACTTTGAAGTCGGCCTGCGCCATAACTTGCAGGTGATCAATGTTATGGACGAGAACGCCGTCATAAACGAGAACGGCGGGGCGTATTGTGGTCTTAGCCGCTTTGCGGCGCGAAAAAAGATCGTGGAAGACTTAAAGCAAGCCGGTGCGTTGGTGAAAATCAAGCCTATTAAGCATAATGTGGGTGCTTGTTACCGCTGCCACGAGGTTATTGAGCCATGGGTTTCCACTCAGTGGTTTGTGAAGATGCAGCCGCTGGCGGGTCCTGCCATTGACTGCGTTAAAAATGGCGACACGCGGTTTGTTCCGGCCCGGTTTGACAAGATATACTTCAACTGGCTCAACAATATTAAGGATTGGTGCGTCTCGCGCCAGCTGTGGTGGGGCCATCGGATTCCGGCCTATTACTGTCGGGCTTGCAGCAATATGATGGTTTCTAGAACCGCCGTGAAAACTTGTGATAAATGCGGATCTAGCGACGTTTATCAAGATAGCGATATTCTTGACACCTGGTTTTCTGCTGCTTTATGGCCTTTTGCCGCACTGGGATGGCCGAACAAAACTACAGAGTACGAATATTTTTACCCAACGGACACCTTGGTTACGGGCTATGATATCATCTTTTTTTGGGTTGTGCGAATGATTTTTTCTGCACTTGAGTACACCGGCGAAGCTCCGTTTAAAAATGTACTGATTCACGGTTTGGCGAGGGATTCTCAAGGCCGTAAGATGTCAAAATCGCTTGGTAACGGTGTGGATCCGCTTGAAATTATTGAGAATTACGGTGCTGACGCTTTAAGATTTTCTTTGGTGATCGGCAATAGCCCAGGCAATGACATGCGCTTTTCGGAGGAGAAAGTCAGTGCCAGCCGGAATTTTGCCAACAAGCTGTGGAATGCCGCCAGGTTTATTCACATGAATATTGACGGTTTTGACGCCAAAAATGAGCTCCCAGGCGGGCTGAACATGGAAGATAGCTGGATTTTGAGTTTGCTGAATTCTCTAACCCTTAGTGTGACGGAGAATCTGGAAAAGTTTGAGCTGGGCATTGCAGCGCAGAAGGTCTATGACTTTGTTTGGGACTACTTTTGCGACTGGTACATCGAGTTTGCTAAGATACGTATCCAGGAGGACGCCCAGTCGGCCGGGAATACTCGCTGTGTGCTGGTTTATGTTATGGACAAAATTTTAAAGCTGCTGCACCCGTTTATGCCCTTCGTTACGGAAGAAATCTGGCAAACGCTGCCCTGCGACGGCGAATCCATCATGATTTCGGAGTATCCAAAATTTGCAAAAGAGCTTTGCAATGAGAAGGCTGAGGGCGACATGCGCGCCATAATGGACGTGATAAAGGCCGTTCGGGCGCAAAGGGCCGAGATGAACGTGGTGCCGTCTAAAAAGACAAATCTGTTTATTGAGACCAAAAATGTGGATTTATTCAGGGAATGCGAGCTCTTCTTAAAAAAGATGGCCTATGCAAAGGAAGTTGAGATATCGGATAATATCGAGATGGGCGAAGATGCGGTAACGATCGTGACGGCGGATGCCAAGGTCTTTATTTTGATGGACGAACTGGTGGACAGGCAAGCAGAGGTGGCTAGGTTAAAGAAAGAGCTCGAAGCAACGCAAAAAAGGCTTGACCAAGACGCAGCTAAGCTGAATAATGAGGCGTTTTTAGCAAAAGCGCCGGCGGCTGTAATTGACGGCGTTAAGAAGAACGTTCAGGCGCTGCGCGAAAAGGTCGCCTCTTTAGAAAGCTCTATTGACAAATTGAAATTGAGCTAGGCTGCGCCTACTGACTGTAAAAAAGGAGCTTTTGTTATGAAGGTGCTTGGGGTGGATCTGGGCTTGGCGCGGACGGGGGTTGCGATATCGGACTGCAACCAGGTTTTGGCCTCGCCGTTTTGTGTTATTAAAGAGAAAGACAATGAGGTTTTAGCTCAAAAGGTCGGCCAAATTTGTGCGGATGAAGGCATTCAAGAGATTGTTGTAGGCTTGCCTAAAAATATGGACGGTTCCGAGGGCGCAAGCGCTCAAAATGCAAGAACATTTGCTGACATGTTGAGTAAAATTACAAATCTGCCAATTTTTATGGTCGATGAGCGCGGCACGACTATCACCGCGACTAATTTTCTTAATGACGTCAATGTTCGCGGAAAAAAGAGAAAAAACGTTGTGGACGCCGTTGCAGCAACGGTTATCTTGCAAAATTACCTGGACTCTTGCGACAAATAATTTTTGCGGGGCTCTAATATATATTATCCATAATAATTTGTGCTTGATTTTTATTTTTAGATATTTTATAATTATTATCGATTTTAGTTTTTTTGTTTTTTGTTGACGTTGGAGGTTTTGCTTTTTGCATGTAGAGGTTGCCTCTGGTGCGGGGGTTTGCTTTGGTGTGAGCAGGGCTATATCTACTGTGGAGGGGCTTTTGGCCGAAGGCAAGCTGGTTTGCACTTTGGGGCCGATTATACATAATGCTTATATGGTTGAGAAGCTTGCGCAAAACGGCGTTCGCGTGGTTGATTGCCCGGAGGATGTTCGACCTGAGAAGGACGAAGTTTTGGTCATACGCTCCCATGGTGTGGCCCGCGACGTCATTGAAAAAATAAAGAAGCTAAACGTAATGTACCTTGACGCAACGTGCCCGTTTGTAAAAAAAATTCACAACATTGTGTCTGATACCTCAAGAAATGCTGATGTAATCTTGATTGCTGGGGATAAAAATCACCCGGAAGTCGTTGGAATCGCTGGCCATTGCAATGCGGACTTCTATATTTTTAGTGATTACGAGGAATTATTGGATATAATAAAGAAGAATGGCGAAGTTTTGGCTCGGGCGAATGTTTTGGTCGTTGCGCAGACTACCTTTAGCGTATCTCAGTGGCGGCGTTGTGTGGACTTTTTACGCTTGGAGTTTGAAGGCATTAAGATTTTTAACACAATATGTGGAGCTACCGCTAGCCGGCAGGATGAGGCTTGTAAGTTATCTAAAAAGGCCGACGTTATGCTTGTTATCGGGGGGCGAAAAAGCTCTAACACCGCGAAGCTATTTGATATTTGCCAAAAAAATTGTAAATCTTTTTTTATAGAAACTGCGGATGATTTGCAATTTGATGATATAAAAAAGGCTAAATTAATTGGAATTACCGCCGGGGCATCGACGCCGGTTGATATTATAGAGGAGGTTAAACGGAAGATGGAAGATTTTTTGGAGAATAATGATGATGTTGGGCAGAGCGAAGGGGAAGAGGCAAATTTTGAGCAAATGCTGGAGGAATCTTTAAAGAGCTTGACTACGGACGATAAGGTGGTTGGAACGGTTGTTGGGATCGCTCCGAATGAGGTTTATGTGGACGTTGGTCGCAAGCAAGCTGGGTTTATTCCGGCTGATGAGCTCTCTAGCGACCCTAACGCTAAGCCTGAGGACGTTGTTAAGATCGGCGATGAGCTGAATCTTTTGATTATGCGCACTAATGATCAGGATGGAACTATTATGCTTTCTAAGAAGCGAATTGACGCTTTGGAGGGCTTTAAGGATATTATTGAGGCCAAGGAGAACGGCACTGTTTTGTCTGGCAAGGTTACTAACGTCATAAATGGCGGCATTATCGTGGTTACCAACGGCATTAAGGTGTTTGTTCCGGCTTCACTTGCCATGGCTTCTCGCGGCGAAAGCTTGGAAGACTTGAAGGGCAAAGAGGTCAAGCTTCGGATTATAGACGTTAACGAGCGGCGCAGGAGAGCTGTGGGCTCGATTCGTTCGGTTTTGATGGATGCAAAAAAAGCGGACATTGAAAGCTTTTTCGACACTCTTGAAGTGGGCAAAACTCTTCGTGGCAAGGTTAAGTCGTTTACTAATTACGGTGCTTTTATAGATTTGGGGCCGATTGACGGGATGGTGCATGTTTCGGAACTCTCTTGGGATCGGGTTAAGCACCCCTCTGACGTTTTGAATTTGGGCGACGAAGTTGAGGTTTGGGTTAAGAGCTTTGACAAGGACGCTGGGAAGATCTCTTTGACTTATAAGGATAACGGAGAGAACCCTTGGGAGACGCTTAAGAATGACTACCCGGTGGGGAGCGTTGTTGATGCTAAGATTGTTGGTTTGACGGATTACGGCGCTTTTGCTAACTTTTTGCCGGGCATTGATGGCTTGATTCATGTTTCTCAGATCTCTAACCGTCGAGTCGACAAGCCTCGCGATGTTTTGTCGGTTGGCGACGTAGTTAAGGCCGCAATTATTGACATCGACTTTGACCGCCACAGAATCAGTTTGTCGATTAAAGCTTTGCTTGAGGATAAAGACGAAGAGGAAATGAATTCGGCTGATAATGTGCCATCTGAGGCAGATAATTATGCTAATACAGAGGAAGCCGTTGCTAGTGGTGAGGCGGAGTCTGAAAAAACTGAAGATACCGACATCTCCGAGGACGAATAGTGTAAAAAAATGTGTTGCAAAAATTCGCTTTGTGTGGTATAATATTAAAACTGATGGCCGCTGATGAAAATTTTGTCGGTGGGGTTTAATTTGTAGCCTTTGCGCTGCTGATTAAGGCGAGCAGTCCGCTGCTTTTTGTATGACTGCTTTATATTTTGGAGGATAGATTATGGATGCATTGAAAATTATTGCGCAGGACTCTGTGAAAAGCGAAGTGCCGGAGTTTAATATTGGCGACACTGTTAAGGTTAGCGTTAATATTAAAGAGGGCGAGAGGGAAAGGATTCAGATGTTTGAAGGCACTGTTATTGCTCGCAAGGGCAGCGATGTTGCAGAGACTTTTACTGTTCGTCGGGTTTCTTATGGTGTTGGCGTGGAGAGGGTTTTTCCGCTTCATTCGCCTAATGTGAAGGATATTAAGGTCACTCGGCATGGTAAAGTTTGCAGAAGTAAACTTTATTATTTGCGCGATAGATTGGGCAAGGCTGCTAAGGTTAAAGAGAAAATCGCTAAAGCTTAATTTGGGGGCCTTGTGTCCCTACTTTTATATTTTTGTTGCAGTAAAAATATGGAGGTGCTTTTATGGAGGGCAAGACACGCGGTGTTGTTATTAATGGGGCTTTAGATAATGGGAATGTATCTAGAGTTATTAAAGAGGTCTTTGAGTGGGGAAGCTCGTTGCTTTTTGCTTTTTCTACGTGCTTTTTTATTACTATTTTTGTTATGTTCTTTACCGTTTCTGGCGACTCGATGTTGCCGACTCTGCATGATGGCGGCAAATTGTTGGTGTATAAGTTTATGTATACCCCGAAAAGAGGCGACATTGTTACCATCGACACTAACGAACAGCTGGGCAAAAATATTATAAAACGTGTTATTGGCCTTCCGGGCGACACCATTAAAATTGATTACGATAAGCACGAAGTTTACGTGAACGGCCAACTTTTAAAGGAAGATTATATTAACGACCCCACTGCACTGAGTGGCGACGGGGCTATCCTTAATAATACTGTATATTTGCTGCCCGATGGTCGTATTTGCGTTTTGGGTGATAATCGGAACCATTCGATGGACAGTAGATTTGGGAAAATTGGTTTTGTGTATGTAAATAAACTTTATGGCTCTGTGTTTTTGAGATATTGGCCTTTGGGAGATTTTCGAATTTTTTAAATTACTTTTTATAAAGGCACTCTTCATTTCGGTTTAACTTGATTTGAAGAGTGCTATTTTTTGCTTGAAAAATTAAATTATGCTCATCAAAAAG
Source organism: uncultured Eubacteriales bacterium (assembly GCA_948823415.1). Classification (GTDB taxonomy): domain Bacteria; phylum Bacillota; class Clostridia; order Oscillospirales; family Acutalibacteraceae; genus CAG-557. The sequence continues at coordinate 3,460 of CAQKRU010000013.1, read as the reverse complement.
CTAACTAGTGGGACTGTCACGAGGCTGCAGGCGCTGGTGATTAGCAATGTTGCTATGGCGTACTCTGCGTTGTTGTTATACTTTTTTGCTAAAATGGCTATTGCGGACATTGACGGCAGTGCGCAGAGCAGCACGACTGTTTTGGCGATGTTTTCTGCAATTGGAGTAAACTTTAATACTGACCAGACTGATACTGGGAACAAAATCATTTTGAAGAGGATCAAGATGTATACTTCGAAATTTATCAGGTATTTTTTGATGTTGAAAAAGCAGAAAAGGCCGCCGATGTATATCATGGAAAGCGCTGGAGTCATGTTTCCAAGGGGAGCTAGGGCTAAGAACATCATTTTTGGTAGTTTTAAGCCCAGTGCAACGGCGGTTAGTGAGAAAATTATTGCTAACAGTGCTGGATTTATGAAGTTTTTTAAGCATTTAAAGTTGTATGCATTCAGGTTTGAGGCCAGCTTTACGCCTAAGGTCCAGAGCATAAATTGATCTACAACTACGCACAATGACATAAAAATTCCGCCTTCTTTGCCGTACAGCGCTAAAATCAGTGGAATTCCGATGAAACCTGCATTTGAGAAAGTCGCCATGGCTTTGTAAATGTTAGCTTTTTGAGGATCAAAATTGAAGAACCGCACTATAACGCAGTTTGAGAGATATAAAAGCACGAAAGAAGCCAGGTATACTATAAATATGGGCGATGCGGCGATTAAGTCGCCTAAAGACGGGCCCGCCAAGAGGTTGCAGACCAGCATGATGGGCATTGAGACGTTTATTATGAATTTTGATATTGAGTTGAGCGAGGATTCATCGAAGATTTTGCACTTGACGCATAAAATTCCGATGGCCACAAAAAAGGCGAAGACAAACAGTTGCTGCAAAATAATAAAAAATTGTGCCATGATCAAAACCTCCTTAACTTTGGCGTGGTGCACAAAAAAGCCCCTTCTTGCTAAAATTCTGCCGCAAATTTAAAAACATCGCGTGCATTATAAGTCAAGAAGGGGAGAGACGAGATTTTTGTTTTATCTAAGTTTTCTAAATATTGCAGGTTTTGCGGCCTTTTTCTTGCAGATTATAATAGTACGCGAGGATTTCGCCTATGTCGTAATCGTTATCGATGGCGGCGGCGTCCCTGCTTAGGATGAAATTTTTGTCGTCTAAAACCTTCTTGGCGTCGTTGTAGACGTAGTCTATGGTTTCTTTCCAGAATAAGATGTTCTCGGCGCGCAGGTCCACCCAGCCCACCTGAATCCACTTTTCTAGGCGCTCCCGTGTGATGGTCAGATTGCTATCTTTGCCCGGAAATAAGCTATAATCGCCTATGTACACGTTCTCGTTTTCTGTAACTATCGGCAAACCTAGCGACAGCATCTCTACGATTAAATCTTTGTCCGCCTCCAAATTTTGAACAATCAAGTCATACAGCTCTTTGATGTCTATTTTTTTTAGGTCGTCCACAGTTTTGCAGACTTTCTTGATCATATACAGCTCATACAATCGCTTTGCGACAGTAACGCCGAGGTTTCCCGTTGCTATGCTTGTTGTGCGATTTTCCTGCATCAAACTTAAAAGCTCTGTTTTTATCTTTTCTACCATGGTTTTGCCGGCAAAAGTCGAGCTCAGCATGCCAGAGTCCATGTAATTTAGCATGTTTTTCTTGGTTTGGCCGCAGATGTCCTCAATGGCGGCGTTGGCGACTTCCTCTTTGGTTATAGCCTCCATTTGGCCGACGGCCGTGAGTGCAGAGAGCTCGTACAAAGAGTAAACGTGATTTTCTCCCGCGCGAACAACCGGGAATTTAAGGTACTCTTCGCTGACTCCCTTAGAATATTCAAGCGTATCGCCTTCCTTGAGCCTCAGCTTTTTAGGATTATTAATTTTTTTGACTAACCCAACATCGGTTTCAATCGGCTCAAACTTTGTGCTATCGTAGCCCACAAATGTTGCCGGAATCAATAGGCTGATGTTAAGGTTTGTGGTGTGAGATAGGTTCCACAGCAGCTGATGCAAAACCCCAGCAGCAGAAATCTTGCCCATCAATGCAAAGGAGAGCGAAGATTTTGGCGTGTCTCCGTGAGTGTACGGCATGTTCATGCCCATTCCGCCAAGGCCTGTTGTGGAGATTTTTAAATATTTTTTTACCTTAAAGTCCTCCATGGCGAGCTTCAAAGAGTACACAAAGTTTATCGCTTTCGGCACAAAGTCGTTAAGAAGGATGCTCACAGAAGTATTGACGTCAATTTGCGCGCTTTTGCTGACTTTGCTTAATATCAACTCTGGCTTATAATGATTGCCAAGCACCGTTCCGGAGTTTATAGCATCCACGATTAAGTCTGGGCGCCATTTTTGAACCAACTTATATAAAGTGGACTTTTTTAAAATATCGGGCCCCAAGTCAGAGTAGTAAAATTGCAAAAGCTCGTCCTTGCATTTGAGCTTTTCCTGCATGTTTGTTAGCTTGTTGAATTCATAAGGCATAAAAATGTTGCCATACGACGAGATCAATTCAATATTTTTGCAGTATTTAGAAAAGTACTTGCAGCAGTTATCAGATTCGTTTTTGGTTAAATTATGCAAGATGATTTTTTCGGGCTTCTGTTCGATAATTCTTCTTGTTATTGCTTTGCCGATCTGGCCAACGCCAAGAACTAAAATTGTTTTCATAATTGTGATTCCTCCAACTTTTAAAGCATATAATTAAATAAAATACTAGGTTAGATCTTTATTAAAATTTTTAACTCACACACACGCTTTTCATTTTACAAAAAACAAACTATTAATATAAAAAATCCATTATTTTTCTTGTTGATTCCACAAAAACAGTCCTTTCTATGAATTATTCTAAAAATCTATAAAAATAAAATTAATAAAGCTTATAAACCATATGATATATTGATAATATGGAATAATTTGTCGAACTTTGTCCTTGAAGTAGTTTTTTATAAAATTCTGGCAAGGGCTGAGGTTAATATAAAATGTTAACAAATTTAGTGTAGATTTATTGATTATTAAGGTGTAAGTAACAATCTTTGAAATTAAGGTTTACTTTTGCGAACAAATCGTGTATAATAAATATCGTTAAAGTTAGCGCGGAGTGGAGCAGTCCGGTAGCTCGTCGGGCTCATAACCCGAAGGTCGTTGGTTCAAATCCAGCCTCCGCAACCAAATTTTAGTTCTTATGCACGCGGTTAGTTTTTTTTTATAATACAAGGTGTTACGACTAAGCTCCGAACGTAATTTGTTTTCGGGGCTTTTTTATTACCTGATATTACTTTTAAAGATTTTAATTTAACAGTTGTAACGTTTTGTAAGTGTTGTTGAGATAAATTTGGGATAAAAGTGAACGGATTGAGAAGTTATTCTCATAGCATTAAAGAGACAGCGTTAAAAAATATATTTGAATTTTATGAAAATTTCTTGACTTTTTATTTCCCCGGCGGTATAATCGCAT